>JAUSAX010000105.1 GCA_030652315.1 Afipia sp.
GGAATGTTCGAGCGGCGGAAAGCGGACCCGGATCACCACATCGAATCCTTCGCCGATCACATCCACCCGCCGGTTGGTGCTCTCAAGATGGATTTCAACGCGCGGGTTCTCGATCATGAATCGCGCAATCAGTTCGCCAAACTGAAAATTGAGCAGCGCGGTCGGACAGGCGACGCGGATCACGCCCTGCGGTTCCGAGCGCACCCGTTCGATCACCGACTGCGCGGCCTCCGCCTCGACCAGCACGGCAACACAGCGCTCGTAATATTCCTGTCCGATCTCGGTGACCGAGAAACGCCGCGTGGAGCGCTGGATCAGCCGAACGCCGAGCCGCTCTTCAAGCAGCGCGATCCGGCGGCTCAGTTTGGATTTCTGCAGCCCCAGCGCCCGGCCGGCGGCGGCGAAGCCGCCACGGTCCACCACCTGGACGAAATAGTAGAGATCGTTGAGGTCCTGCATTGTCCTATTTATAAGACGCAGTGTGTCATTTTACAATCTTTCTGCAGTATCGTCCGAAGAATACAACCTTCGCATCAGCAATCGGGGATCGCCCGACGCTCCAAGGAGATCTGAGATGAAGAAGGTTCTCGGCGTTTACAGCAATCCCAACATGCACTGGGTCGGCGACGGCTTTCCGGTCCGCTCGCTGTTTTCCTATGACACGCTTGGCCAGCATGCGAGCCCGTTCCTGCTGCTCGATCAGGCCGGGCCGCACTACTTCGATCCCGCGGTCAAGCCGCGCGGTGTCGGACAGCATCCGCATCGCGGCTTCGAGACCGTAACGATTGTCTACGACGGCGAAGTCGAGCACCGGGACTCCACCGGCAAGGGCGGCGTGATCGGCCCCGGCGATGTCCAGTGGATGACGGCGGCCGGAGGAATCCTGCACGAGGAGTTTCACTCGCGCGGCTTCATGCGCAGCGGCGGGCCGTTTCGCATGATGCAGCTTTGGGTGAATCTCCCCGCGAAGGACAAGATGAGCAAGCCGGGCTATCAGACCATCACTGATGACGACATTCCCGTGGCCGATCTTCCCGGCAATGCGGGGCGGGTGCGCGTGATTGCGGGCGCCTTCGACGGCCGCAAGGGGCCGGCGCGGACGTTCACGCCGATCAACCTGTGGGACGTGAGGCTGAACCGCGACGCGGCCGTTACCCTCGATCTTCCCGAGGGCCACACGACCATGCTCGTCGTTGTCTCCGGCCGGATTACGGTCAACGGCACGCAGGACGCGGGCGAAGCGGAAATGGCGCTGCTTGATCGCAACGGCAGCAGCGCTACCATCGATGCAAGCAGCGATGCGATCGTGCTGGTGCTCACAGGCGAGCCGATCGATGAGCCGATCGTGGGCCACGGTCCGTTCGTCATGAACAGCGAGGCGGAGATCCGTCAGGCGATCGACGACTTCAACGCGGGTCGTTTCGGCGCAATAGCGCAAGCCTAAGCCAAGCAAGAACAGCGACTCCGGCCTGACTGACCAGGCCGGAGTCCTTCTCAGAAAATTCCACATCGGGGCAGAGCGCTCGCCCTGCCCGACCGGCGGAGGCGTGGCCTGCGCACGGCACCCTTGCGAGCTTTGAAGGAAGGAAAACCATCATGACCAGCGAAGCCATCCGCGATCCGGTCAAGGATCATCTGCTCACGCCCCAGAACGCAGCATTCATCGTCATCGACTATCAGCCGGTTCAGGTGAACTCGATCGCCTCGATGGACCGCCCGGCGCTGGTCAAGAATATCGTCGGCACTGCGAAGACCGCCGTCGCCTATGGCCTTCCCATCGTCCACTCCACGGTCAACGTGAAGACTGGCCTCAACAAGCCGCCGATCTCACAACTCCAGAAGGTGCTGGCGGATTATCCTACCTATGACCGCACCACGATCAATTCCTGGGAAGACATCGAATTCCTGAAGGCCGTGAAGGCTACCGGCCGCAAGAAACTGATCATGACGGCGCTGTGGACCGAGGCGTGCCTGACCTTCCCCGCGCTCGACGCGCTCAAGGAAGGATACGAAGTCCATGTCGTGGTCGATGCCGTGGGCGGCACGTCGGTCGTCTCGCATGACATGGCGCTGCGCCGGATCGAGCAGGCCGGCGGCAAGATGATCACGCTCGTGCAGTTGCTCTGCGAACTTCAGCGCGACTGGAAACGCACCAACACCGTGCCAGCGTTCCTCGACATCAACATCGAACTGGGCGGCACTGCCGGTCTCCAGTTTGCGTGGGACCAGGCCGAGCACGCAAAGAAGTAAGCGGTGAAGGGCTGAATCGCAATCGATACAACTTGGTCGTCCCCGCGAAAGCGGGGACCCATACTTTCTGCGCGTGAAGTTTCGCGCCACAATAAACATAACCTCTTGTGGTTATGGGTCCCCGCTTTCGCGGGGACGACGCAGAATTTTCGGCAGGTAACATCACAAACTTCACCAGCGGCAGATGCGGATACGCGGATACGCGTCCTCCCGCAGATCGCGGTTGCGATCCGGGTGTCCGCTTATCCGCCGGCGGCCGACTTCCACATCTTGTAGAGATCTTCTTCCCCGTCCGGACGAACGGGGAGATAGGCAATCTTCAAAGATTGCGACGGCAGCGGCTGCGCCAGCTGAGCGTAGACCGCCGCCGTCGAAAGACCGAAAGGTTCACCGTCCTCGTTGGAATAGGCGTAAGTCACCTCGGTGATGCCGGTGAGATGCATCGCCGCCAGACACATCGGACACGGATGTCCGCTGGCATAGATCGCGCACCCATCAAGCCGGGGCGAACCGAGCGCACGGCTCGCGGCGCGGATCGCCTGCATTTCAGCATGCGTGGTGGGATCGCCGGTCGCCGCGATCTCGTTCACGCCGGTTGCGATCGTCTTTCCGTCCTTGACCAGCACCGCGCCAAACGGTCGACCGCCGCGACGGACGTTATCGCGCGCCAACCCGATCGCTTCACACAGAAAGCGTTCAGCCGACATGCAGTCTCTCCCTGCCCGTTCGGATCAGAGCGCCTCTGCCGGAAGCCAGAACACCTCGCCGTCGGAGTCCTCGGTGTCGAGCCACAACAGCGGCAGGTTCGGATAGGCATCCCCCAGCACATCGCGGCCGCGGCCGATCTCGCACAGCAAGCCGCCGTCAGGCGTCAGGTGATTTTTCGCCGAGTCGAGAATTTTGCGCACGATATCGAGACCGTCGTCGCCGCCGTCGAACGCAATCGACGGTTCGTGCAAACACTCGCGCGGCAAACCGGCCATGCCTTCAGCATCGACATAAGGCGGATTGGTGATGATGAGATCATAGCGCGCATCATTCACCGCATCGAACAGATCGCCTTGATACAGCGACACCCGGTCCTCAAGGCCGTAGTCGGCGACATTGCGCGCGGCCACCGCCAGCGCGTCGGGTGAAATATCCACCGCATCCACAGTCGCATTGGGGAAACTTTGACACGCCAGAATCGCCAGGCACCCCGAGCCGGTGCAAAGATCGAGCACTCGCGTCACGTTGATCGGATCGTCGATCAGCGAACCGCCCTCCTCCTCGACCTCGCCGCTGAAATGCGAATCCAGCAACTCGCCGATGAAGGAGCGCGGCACGATCACCCGCTCATCGACATAGAACGGCAGGCCGCGCATGTAGATCTTGTTGACGAGATACGCGGCGGGTTTGCGCGTGGCGATGCGCTTCTCGATCAGATCGAGAATCCTGCGCGCCTCATGCGAGGTGACCCGCGCGCCTGCGAACATCTCGAACTGGTCCGGATGCAGATGCAGCGCCTCGGATACAACGAAGGCCGCCTCCGCCACCGGATCGGTGGTGCCGTGGGCAAACACCACGTCGGCTTCGACGAAACGGCTGACGCCGTAGCGCATCAGGTCGAGCAGCGTCACGAGTTCGCCCGGCGCGACCCTAGGTGGCGTCGCGGGCTTCAGCACCTTTTTGGTCTTTGCGCGCGCAGTGCCGCGCTTTGCAGACGCCTTCACGGCCGCGGACTTCGTTTTCTTCGCCATTACTTTTTCCACCGTGCCGCTGCGTTGTCGTCATGGGCCTGCGCATCGACCCAGCTTGTTGCAGGAGTATCGCCACCGCCCGCGCGTTCCTCGGATTTCCAGAACGGCGCGTTGGTCTTGAGATAATCCATCAGGAACTCCGCCGCCTGAAAGGCCGCCTCGCGATGAACCGAGGCTGTCAGCACCAGCACGATGTTGTCGCCCGGCACCACACGGCCATAACGATGGATCACAGTGACGCCGGTCAATGGCCAGCGCGCAACCGCTTCGGACACATGCCGCCCGATCTCAGCCTCGGCCATGCCGGGGTAATGTTCCAGCGTCATCGCGGCGATAGCGTCCTTGCCCTCGCCGCCCCTGCAGATGCCTGAGAAGCTTACCACCGCGCCGACGTCGTGGCGCGCCTTGGTCAGCGCCGCGATTTCCGCGGCGATGTCGAAATCCGCGGATTGAATTCGGATGGTCACCGGAGCGCTCATTGAAATTTAGCCACCGGTCATCGGCGGAAAGAACGCGATCTCGCGGGCACCCGCAATCACGGTGTCGGGCTTGACGTGGGTGTGATCGATCGCGGCGCGGATCGTGCGCGGCGACGCGAAGGCGTTGGCGTACTCCTCGCCGCGTGCCACCAGCCACTGCATCAGGTCTGCGACTGTGCGCACATCCGCCGGCGGATCGAGCGTTTCCTCGGTCTTGCCGATACGTTCGCGCACCCAAGCGAAATAGAGAACCTTCACCGGTCTTCCTCGGTCAGATGATGGATCCCCGCGCGGAGGTAATCCCATCCGGTGTAGATGGTGAGAATCGCCGCAATCCACAACAGCGTGATGCCGATCAGGACGGTCGGCGGCAGGATCAGTTCACCCGCCTCGCCCGCGATCAGGAAGCCGATGGCGACGAGTTGCACCGTCGTCTTCCACTTCGCCAATTGTGACACGGGCACGCTGATGCGGATGACAGCGAGATATTCGCGCAGGCCCGACACCAGAATCTCGCGGCACAGGATCACGATGGCCGCCCACAGCGACCAGCCGCGAATGGTTTCGTCCGCCGCCAGCATGAGAAGGCACGACGCCACCAGAAGCTTGTCCGCGATCGGGTCCAGCATCTTGCCGAGCGACGATTGCTGATCCCAAATCCGCGCGTAATAGCCATCGAGGAAATCGGTGATGCCTGCTGCAATGAACACGAACAGCGCAACCCAGCGCAGCCACAACGGCGCGCCCATGATGGACTGCGCGTACATGCAGCCGATCACCACCGGGATGGCGGCGATCCGGGAGTAGGTCAGGATATTGGGCAAAGACAGCGATCGTTTCGCTGGCTTCGGGGCGGCGACACTGGTCATGGCTTTACCAATACTGCGAAAGTGCCCGCGTCAACAGCCCAGCGGACGCATTTCGGTTAAGTCTAAAATGCGGGCAGTGGCGAGAGGTTCACCCGCTCCCGGGATGGAAGAAATCGAAGATTTTACGAGCACTTTCAGCACTAACGCCTGGAACCTTGCCAAGATCGGCCACCGAGGCCCGCTCGATCTCTTTCAGGGTGCCGAAATGATGGAGCAGCGCACGCTTGCGTGAAGGGCCGATGCCGGGGATCTCCTGCAGACCCGCCTCGCGGATGTCCTTCTTGCGCAGCTTGCGGTGCGACCCGATCACGAAACGATGCGCCTCGTCGCGCAGCCGCTGGATGAAATACAGCACCGGATCGCGCGGCTCCAGCTTGATCGATGGCCGGTCCGGCATGAACAGGGTTTCGCGTCCGGCGTCGCGGTCCGGCCCCTTGGCCACCGCGATCAACGACACATCCGTCAGATTCAGAGCGGTGAAGATTTCGCGCGCTGCGTTGAGCTGGCCCTGACCACCGTCGATGATCACCAGATCAGGCCATTGCGGCACCGCGTCGTCGCTCTCCTTGTCCGGCTTCTTGCCATCGGATGCAGCGTTGATGAGCCGCTTGAAGCGGCGCTCGAGCACTTCGCGCATCATGCCGTAGTCGTCGCCCGGCGCGAGCCCTTCCGACTTGATGTTGAACTTGCGGTATTGATTCTTCAGGAAGCCTTCCGGCCCCGCAACGATCATCGCACCGACCGCGTTGGTGCCCTGAATGTGGCTGTTGTCGTAGACCTCGATCCGTTTCGGCACGCGCGGCAAGCCGAGCGCGGTCGACAGTCCCTGCAGCAAACGGGTCTGCGTCGCAGTGTCGGCGAGTTTGCGGCCCAGCGCTTCGCGCGCATTGGTCAGCGCATGCGCGACCAGCTCCTTCTTCTCGCCGCGCTGCGGCGTCGATACCTCGACCTTGTATCCCGCCTTCACACACAGCGCATCCGAGAGCAATTGCTGATCCTCGATCCGATGGGACAGCAGAATGAGTTTCGGCGGTGGCTTGTCGTCGTAGAACTGCGCCAGGAACGAGCCCAGCACTTCCTCCGGCGGCATCGCCTTGTCGGCGCGCGGGAAGTAGGCGCGATTGCCCCAGTTCTGTCCGGTGCGGAAGAAAAACACCTCGACGCAGGAGTAGCCGCCTTCCTGATGGATCGCGAACACGTCCGCTTCCTCGACGGTGCGCGGATTGATGCCCTGCTGCGACTGGATCGCGGAGAGCGCAGCAAGACGGTCGCGATACAGCGCAGCAGTTTCGAATTCGAGTTCGTGCGAGGCCTTCTCCATCTCGCCCGCGAGTTCCTGCTTCACCAGCCGCGAGCGGCCAGAAAGAAACTCATTCGCCTCGCGCACCAGTTCGGTATAGCCCGGAAAATCGATCTCGCCGGTGCAGGGGCCGGAGCAACGCTTGATTTGATAAAGCAGACACGGACGCGTCCGGCTCTCAAAGAACGAGTCGGTACATGAGCGCACCAGAAACGCGCGCTGCAATGCTGTGATGGTGCGGCCGACGGCGCCCGCTGACGCGAACGGCCCGAAGTAGCGGCCAGGCCGGGTCTGCGCGCCGCGATGCTTGACGATCTGCGGCGCCCAATGGTCGCCGGTGATCAGGATGTAGGGAAACGACTTGTCGTCGCGCAATTGCACGTTGAAGCGCGGACGAAGCTGCTTGATGAGGTTGGCTTCCAGCAGCAGCGCCTCGGTCTCGGTCGCCGTGGAGACCATCTCCACATTGACCGTCGCCGCGATCATGCGCGCGATGCGCGCCACTTGGCCTGTGGGACGCGCATAGGACGCCAGCCGCTTCTTCACGCTCTTGGCCTTGCCGACATAGAGCACATCGTTGGCCGCATTGAGCATGCGATAGACGCCGGGCGAGGTCGGCGCGAGTTTCACCGCCCGCTCGATTGCGGCACGTCCAATCGCAAGCGTGGCTTCGCCGGCAAACTCGGCGGACTCGTCGTCCTGTTCCGGAAGCCGGGCTTCTTCATCATCCTCAGCGACGGCAATCGATGCCGGATCGACATCCTGTCCGCGCAGGTTCCGCGGCGACGGTTCCTGCGGAAGCGGCGTCGATGCCGGCTGATCGGGCGGCTGTGCAGGATCGGAGGTGTCGTGAATCATGACCAGAACTTAAGAGCTGCGAACAAAATCATCCAGCAGGCGCGGGCGCACGGCGGAACCCGAACAGGTTTGGGCCCAGCAGCACTGCGGCCCGATTTGTAACACTTTCTTAAGGATGTGAAGGGGGCCGCGGGCCGCCTTAACGAGTGCTTAACGTAAAACTATCGATAAATTTTACGAAGAAAAGGTGGACTTTCGTAACCACGCGGGGTCCGCCGCGCCACGTTGGTCAAACAACGGCCACGCCGGCGCGCGCGTGAGGAGAGTAAGATGAAGAAGACGATTTTCGGCGCGATTGTCGCCGCGACATGTATGACCGCATCGGCGCACGCTGCCGACATCTACGGCCGCCGCCCGTATGCGCAGCAGCCCTACATGGTCAATCAGCCGCTGGCCAACAGCTGGATCGGGCCGTATATCGGCGGCAATCTCGGCTACGGCTGGGGCGATGTTTCCAACAGCGGAGCGAAGCCGTCCGGCGTGCTCGGCGGTCTTCAGGTCGGTTACAACTGGCAGTCCGGCGCGTGGGTGGCCGGCATCGAGGGCGATCTGCAGCTCAATTCGTCGGACGATACGTTCGCCGCGTGGAAATTCTCCAACCCCTGGTTCGGCACCGTGCGCGGCCGCGTGGGTTACGCTTTCAACAACGTGCTGCTATACGGCACCGGCGGTCTCGCTTTCGGCGCGCTGAAAGTCGAGCGACCCGGCGGCCTCTCCGAGAGCAGCACCTCTGCTGGCTGGACGATCGGCGCCGGCGCGGAATTCGCCATCAACCAGAACTGGTCGGCCAAGGTCGAGTATCTTTACGTCGATCTCAGCGAGAAGAACTTCATGATGACCGGCCTGCCGAACGGCTACCACTTCAGCACAGTGCGCCTCGGCGTCAATTACCGCTTCTGATCGCGCAGCGCATTCGCATGTCATCGATCCCGGGCCTCGCGCCCGGGATTTTCATTTGCGGGGTTTAATCCCGAGGATGCGTCAGGGCGAAATGACGAGATCGACCGCCTTCGGTCCCTTGCCCTTCTTGTCAGGCTCGACTTCAAAAGTAATACGCTGTCCTTCGATCAGATCCTTCAATCCAGCACGCTCGACTGCGGTGATATGCACGAACACATCGCGTCCGCCGTCGTCCGGCTTGATGAATCCGTAACCGCGTTCGGCATTGAAGAACTTGACGACACCTGTCATGGCCATCGGGAACCCCTCCCCGCACTGCACCTCCGGCGCGCAACGCGCGTCGGCCAGGCCCGACATTCACTGCCGGAAAGCGGCGGCCTTGGAGAACGCCTCCAAAAACAGAAAGCGCCCGGGGCCTCTCGTCATTCCGCCGCGGCCATTCGCGGGCGCGGGACGTAAAAGCCGACCTTCACGCCAGTAGCATAATACGGTTCCCGGCAAATTGGCCATGGCGCATTTGGGGTATTCGTACGCATGGAGTCCAGGCACGCGCCAAGTGCTGCGCGTGCAGTGCGTCAGGTCCGGACGGCTTCCACCCGGAAACGGCCGGCGCCGCCGAGACCCAGCGGCTTCTCAAGTTCATGCAGGATCGCCTTCAACTCCGCCGCCAAAGTCCACGGCGGATTGACGATCAACAGACCGGCGGACACCAATCCTGAGTCCTGCGTCTGCGGCGCGACGCTGAATTCGACGCGCAGGCATTTGGAGTCGCCGCCGCCGGCGTTCGCCACGCGCGCCACTTGATCCGCCAGGGTGTCGGTGGCGCGGCGTTCTTTCACCGGATACCAGAGCATGTAGATGCCGGTCGGCCATTTGGCATGCGCCGCGCTGAAGCCGTCCGCCAGCCGCTTGAACTCGTCGCGGCTCTCGAACGGCGGATCGATCAGCACCAGCCCGCGCCGCTCGTTCGGCGGCACGAATGCCGGCAACCCGGTCCAGCCGTCAAGATCGACGACGCGCGCCTGCGTGTCGCGGCGCAATGCGGAGATCAGTTGCTTGCGTGCGTTAGGCTCCAGTTCGCAGGCGACCAGACTGTCCTGCGGCCGCAGCAGCGCGCGCGCGACCAACGGCGATCCCGGATAGGCGGTGAGATCGCGCTGCGGATTGAACGCGCGCACGATGTCGAGATAGGGCGCGACCAGCGCCATGACCGGTTCGGACAAACGCGCCTGCATCAGCCGCGCGATGCCGGTGCGCCATTCGCCGCCGCGCTCTGCCTCGCTGCTGGTCAGATCGTACAGCCCGGCGCCGGCATGGGTATCGATCACGCGGAACGCGGCCGGCTTCTCGTGCAGATAGGTGAGGATGCGCACCAGCACGATGTGCTTGATGACATCGGCAAAGTTTCCGGCGTGGAATGCGTGACGGTAGTTCATGGCGCGACAGTTACGACATCGCGCGAGGAAAGTAACGCACGTAACGCAGGTGAAATCCGTCATCCTGAGGTGCGAGCTCTTGCGAGCCTCGAAGGATAACGATTCAGAAGGCGGATGTTTTGCCGTCGCCCTTCGAGGCCTCCGCTACGCTACGGCACCTCAGGGTGACGGCGCAAACTCACCCCCCGCGCACCGGCGGCATCACCACCTTGTCGCGGCGGCAGGCGCGGCGGTCGATCTCCTCGCAGGCACGGAACTGCAGGTCCTTGCTCATGCAGATGCGCACCTCACTGAGACGCTTGCTGTCGCAGGTCACCGCAATGGCCGAACTTGAGAGGCCGGGATTGGCTTTGATGAAGGCATCCTCGATGTCAGCGGGCGCAACGAGTCTGGTGTCGGCCAGTTCGAGATATTCGGCCGGAATCTTCACCGCGGCGCGAGCCTTGCGGGTGGTTTCGAAATAGGCGCGGGCACCCAGCCCCGAGCAGGTGCCGTGCTTGTCCCATTCGTTGTAGATCAGGCCCGGCGCCGGCATCAGATCGAGCATCGAGGTCATGACCTTGCGGTCGAGTCGCGGCGACGGCCGCTGGCAGTAGTTCGGAAAGCCGCGATCGTATTGCGGCCAAAGCCCGTGCACGACGAAGGAAAACGGACGGCCGGCGCATTGGGTCTGAATGCCGCGGCTGGAATTGCCGCGCTCACTCGCGGCCTGACAGAACGACGGCGACCACGACAGCGCGAGTACGTAGAAGTCGAACTCGCCGGGCGCATTCTGGCGATGATCCTGCGCCGATGCGGAGCCCGCGACGACGCCGGCCATCAGAAGGCCGAGCAGCGGGGCGGCGAACCGGCGGAACAAAAAATCAGTGCGTAAAAACCCAAATGAAACAACAGCGGCCGACGAACCGGACCTGAAACCGAACATGGCGACGCCCCCACCCTTCTCCGCATCCTCCGGCCAGCGCCGGGTCGCTCGTGCGGACTACGCAATGCCTAAAGCCTAGTCACGAAAAAAGAACATTTCAAGAACAAAATCGCCTCGTCCACCGCGAAGCGGACGGGGCGACCCGAATCACGAATCGAATTTGCGGAGCTTTAAGGCCGCGCGGCCTTGCAGGCCGGGTTGTAGGCCCAATTGCGGTCGAGGCCGACCACACACCACTCGACGCCCGAATCGAATCCGGCGAAGCCGCCGTCCTCGATGATCGAGTAGTGCACCTGGCGCGCGCGACCATCGTTCAGCATGGCGCTGGCGGTGCAGAAGCGGCGCGGAATGCTGTCATTGGCCCAGGCCCGGAAAGCCACCTCGTGGACGTTGGCGTAGCCAGTGATCTCGAGCTTGGAATTCCAGAATTTGCTCTCTTTTTCAGAGAACTGCTGGGAAATGGTGCCGAGCGCCTCGGCGCAGGGACGCATAACGCCGTCGTAGCGCGGGCCGGATAGCCAGATGCCGCGCTCCAGGACACCGGCGGCCTCGGCCGCAGGGCTGAATGCCGTCAGGCCCGCCATGGCGCCAAGCGCCAGGGCAAGAGTCAGTTTCCGGATTGTCGAGAAAAGGTCGCGCATGAAGCGGTCCACCGATTGGTCATTGCGCAGGAAAGTGCCGCGAAGCCGCCAGCGGGTCAAGTGCAGCGCGGCAACACTCAGCCGCTAACCCCGTCGAATCGCGCCGGCGTTCTTTCCATGACAGCCCCGCCGCCTTATGGTGAGGACGAGATTCCAATGGAGAGCATGATGCGAACGACTGGAACGGCGATCCTGACGGCAGTTTTGGGGACCCTTGCGCTGACGCCAGCAAACGCGTTTTTCGACACGGTGCCGCCCTTCAAGGGCAACGACACCGGCGGCATCATCGCCTATTCGCTCTACAAGGAAGGCGTGGACATCAAGGCGCTCGCGGTCAATCACTGCGCCAGCTACGGCAAGGCGGTTAAACTGACCGGCACCGATGCCCAGTACGGCGGCTACATTTCCTTCGCCTGCGTCTGGGTCCATCCGGGTCACCTCGACCGGCCGCTGCGCGTCGGTTACTGACGACACCCACATCAAAGGGGCTGCCCATGATGCGAACGCCTTCATCTCGTGTGATGGCGCTGACGCTCTGCGCCGGTATGCTCTCAGCTTACCCCGCGCAGGCGGGTCCGGTCGAAATGCCGAACCGCAAGCCGGGTCTATGGGAAATCAAGGTCAACGCCGGAGCCCAGATGCCCGCGATGACCATGCAGCAATGCACCGACGCCACCACCGACAAGGACATGGCCGCCTCGTTCAGCCCGATGGCGAAGGACATGTGCTCCAAGCAGGATATGCAGAAGACCGCGACCGGCCTCGTGATCGATGCGACCTGCACGGTCGGCGGCACGACCTCGGTTTCGCGCACCGAGATCAACGGCGACTTCAATTCAGCTTATACCGTGAAGGTGTCGACCAAGGGCGATGGCAAGCTGCCGGAGTCGGTCACAATGATGGATGCGAAATGGCTCGGCGCCTGCAAGGCCGACCAGAAGGCCGGTGATATCGTCATGCCCGGCGGCATGAAGATGAACATCAAGGACATGCAGGGAATGGCGCCGAAGCAGTGAGTCGCCTTAGCCTGTCCGCTGATTCATTCGCGACGTGAAATTTGAAGCCGTCGTCCCCGCGAAAGCGGGGACGACGACCGAGGTTGTCTGGCTACTTCCCGATCTTCCAGGGATCGTACTTCTCTTTCGAATCCGGGACATTCTTCATGGCGGCCTTCGCGGCGGCCTCTTCCCGCGCCATGCGCTTTTGCCGGTCTTCGCCCTGGGGCTGTGAAGCGCCCGTATCGCCGCTGGGACGCCCCTTGCCCTGCGCGTGAACCTGCCCGGAAAACAGCATCACGGCAGCGGCAGCCATCAATACGAGTCTCATCGGACGTCTCCGTTGGCGAACGGCCGAAAACCTAGCTCCGTTCAAGGCCCCAGAACAATCAGAAATGCTCAAAGATCGGGGACCGGCACGGTCCGTATCAACTGACGCCGAACCGCTTTTCAAACGCCGCGATATTGATCACGCCGCGCCGGTGGGTGCCGTCGCCGATCATGCGGGACCCGTCCCAGGCTTCGACATCGAACAACACGCTCTTGGAGTCGATCTGGCGCACGCGTGACGTCACGCGCACCGTGTGTCCGACCGGCGTCGCTGCCAGATGCCGGACGTTCACCTCCATGCCGACACTGACATAGCCCTCCGGCAACAGGTCGGCGATGGAGGCCGTGCTGGCCTTTTCCATGTGCAGGATCATGACCGGGGTCGCGTAGACCGCAGGCATGGTCGACAGGAAATGCTGCACCGTCATGTCGTGCGAAACGGTGACGACCGTTTCGCCGGGAATGCCGACGGTGACTTTCTCAAGCACGTTCATGCCAGTGTCCCGAGGCTTATTTCGCTGCGGCCTTGCGCTCGAGGAAGGTCTTGCCGCCCTTCATCTTGTGGGTCAGCGGCGCTTCATTGATCTGCACCGTCACGACTTCCGCATCGACGCCGAGATTCTTCACCAGCGCCTGGGTGATGTCGAGCATCATGCCCTTCTTCTGATCGTCGGTGCGTCCGGCGGCCATGTTCACGATTACCTCAGGCATGTTCGTTTCCTTTTGTTTTGCTTCCAACGCGATTTTTCGTTCTTCGTCATGGCCGGACTTGTTCCGGCCATCCACGACTCTTTTCCAACCTATCAAACAAGACGTGGATGCCCGGGACAAGCCCGGGCATGACGATTTGAGCGTGAGTGTTACTTGGCCCAGCTCACGTTGTGCCGCGCGAGCACCTTGCGCACGGCTTCGACCAGATCGCTTTCCTTCGCGGCGAACTGCGCCTCGGCCTGCTTCTGCAAATAATCGTCGCGGTCGCCGCTGGCGTTGGCAATCTCCGCGCCGATGATCAGGTCCTTGATCTGAACCTCGCCTTTGGCCTTTTCGTCGCCGCCCTGAATGACCACGCACGGCGAGTTGCGCCGGTCGGCATACTTGAACTGCACGCCGAGATTGTTCTTCGGATTGCCGAGATAAAGCTCCGCACGAATTCCCGCATTGCGCAGCGTCGCCACGAACTTCTGGTATTGCGCGATCTCGTTGCGATCCATCACCACGACGACCACAGGACCGAACTCCGGGGTGGTGTCGATCTTGCCGAGCAGCGTCAACGCTGCCTGCAAGCGCGACACGCCGATGGAGAAGCCGGTCGCCGGGACCGGTTCGCCGCGGAAGCGCGACACGAGGCCGTCGTAACGTCCGCCGCCGCCCACCGAGCCGAAACGCACCGGGCGTCCCTTCTCATCCTTGGTGTCGAGCAACAGTTCAACTTCGTAGACCGGCCCGGTGTAATATTCGAGGCCACGCACGACGGACGGATCGATTTTGATGCGGTCCTGCCCATAACCAGACGCTGTTATTAGATCGGAAATCTCAGTGAGCTCCGCTCTCGCCTTCTGAACCGTTTCCGATTCAAACAGGTATCGAAAAGCTGCTTGGTCTGCCGTGGCCGGATCACCAAAAGATGTCGCGATCGCGTGTGCGTCGGTATCACTTAAGTTAGCGCCCTTGGTAAAGTCGCCTTTGCCTTCTTCGCCGCCATCCCAACGTCCGGGACCCAGAAGCTTCTTGATTTCTTCAATCGGGAATTTATCCAGCTTGTCGATCGCGCGCAGCACCGTGAGCCGCTTGCCCGCGTTCTCGTCGCCGCCAAGCCCGATGCTTTCCATCACGCCGTCGAGCACCTTGCGGTTGTTGACCTTCACCACGTAGCTGCCGCGCGGAATGCCGAGCGCTTCCATGGTGTCCGCCGCCATCATGCACATCTCGGCGTCGGCAGCGGGCGAAGCTGAGCCCACCGTGTCCGCGTCAAACTGCATGAACTGGCGGAAGCGGCCCGGACCAGGCTTCTCGTTGCGATAGACGTAGCCGTTGCGATAGGAACGATAGGGCTTGGGCAGCGTGTCGAAATTCTCCGCGACGTAGCGCGCCAGCGGCGCGGTCAGATCGTAGCGCAGCGATATCCACTGCTCGTCGTCGTCCTGAAACGAGAACACGCCCTCGTTGGGCCGGTCCTGATCGGGCAGAAACTTTCCAAGCGCGTCGGTGTATTCCATCGCCGGGGTTTCCACCGGCTCGAACCCGTAGCGCTCATAGACCTCGCGGATGGTCTCGACCATCTGCCGCGTGGCGGTGATCTCGGCGGGCGTGCGATCCACCAGTCCGCGCGGCAGGCGCGCGCGCAGTTTCTGCGGTTTCTTGGGTTTCTTGTCGGTCATGGAATCCGTGCCGTCCGATGCAGAATATCTGCATACATATTGCACCACGAGTTATCAGCCGGGGCACTAGCGGGCAAGCAAACACTGGCCGTCATACGCGGGCTTGACCCGCGTATCCATCACTCAAGAAAGATGGCCGGGTCAAGCCCGGCCATAACGCTTCATTATGTTGGGATTTCTGCTTCTCCCTCTCCCCATAAGAGCGGGGAGAGGGAGGAAATTAATTCACCAGCACAGCCCCGTCGCAGCGGATGCCGTTCACCCAGACATCCGCCTGGCCGAGGCCGATGCCGAGTGTCTGCAAAACCGAGTTGAGCAGCGTGTCGATCGAGCCGGTCGCGCCGCCGATGATGCCGGCGACCAGCGCGCCGATGCCGGGAATCGGCAGGCCAAGCGGCCCGAGTTGCACCCCGAGTTGCAGATCGCCGAGCAGGCTCTGTGTCAGCGACGCGGTGAACGAGGTGGTGTTCACCGTTTTCTTGGTCCGCGCCTGAATGTCCGCGTAGCTGAAGCTCACGCTGGTCGGTGACGTGTTGGCCATGGTGGCATGTGCCCGGCCCGACACCTGGATGATGCCGAGATTGACGATGTTGGCCGCCGGCGGATTCGGCTTGGTGGAGAAATTCGTCATCATGGCTGGTGTCACGTCGGCGATCCACGCATCGACGATGCCGGGCGAAACGCCGAGCGTCACCGATGAAGTATTCACGTTGGGATAACCGCACGACACCGCGTTGAGCGTCGCCGTGCCCGCAGCTACTTCGACGTAGACTGGAAGGTTGACCACCGACACCGCCCCTGAGCCAATCAGCTGGATCTTGAGCAGAATACGCGTCTGCGCGGTGTGGACGCTGGCGCCGGTTGCCCCCACCGTGATCCAGCTCGTGCCCACCGGGCGCTCGCCGACCGTCGCCTGCAAGGTCACGCCCGCGATCCCGGGCAGCGACAGGTTCACACCCGCCGCGATCTGGTTGGTGCCGTTGGCCAGCGCCGCCATGGCCGAGAGCAGATCGAGCGCCGACACGCTCGCGCCGACCTTCGGCTTCTGCCCGACGGTGAGACTGGAATAGGGCCCGACGTTGATCAGCGACGTCGGCGTGATCCGCGTGGTCAGACCCGAGATCGACGATGACAGGCTGGAGAGCCCCGCGATCGCGCCGCTATTGCCGGCTACGGCGGTCTGCAGCGCTGCCACAACGTCTGTCACCTTCAGATTGCTGCTCAGCAGCGCATCGTAAGTCACGCCCGTCAGATTCACGCGCGTCGCCAGCGCCGAGAGGAAATCAAATGCATCGACTTGCGCACCAAGCAGCGCGTTGTAGTCCATCGCCGATAACGACAACGTGGTGCCGAGCATCCCGCCGAGCAGTGAATTCAGCAGCCCGCCGTTGAGCGACACCAGCCGCGAGCCAATGGCGAACGTCGCAAGCTGCGTGGCGCTGGCGATGGCAGTTGCCTTGACATCCCACTGACTGTCGCCGGTCAGCACCTTGCCGAAATACAGCGGCGTCTTTGTTTTCAGGGACACACGAACCGCATTGGCGGGTGCCGCACCCGCCACGAAGCGCTGCTGCGGCAAGAGAGACGCCTTCGCCGTGTAAACACCGGGTTCGACAGCCACGAGCGACTCCGGGGGATATTTGTTTTTGGCGACGGTCGCCGCAGCAGCGCGGGACGCATTGGTGAGGTCGCTCGCGGCGACGATGGCCGCAAGATCAGCAGCGCTCTGGGTCCGGCGCTTGTCGGCGAAGATGGTGCCGACATCAACGCCCAGTGCAGTACAGGCGATGATCATCAGAAGACTTGCCGCGCCCATGATCGCGATGTTGCCGCGGTCATCGGCGGCGAAGCGGCGTGTGGTTCGCCTGAAGTGTCTTGCCGTCACCCTGAGGCGGCTGCGCAGCAGCCCTCGAAGGGCGACGGCGCTTGCAGCGCATCCTTCGAGGCTCGGCGCAAATGCGCCTCGCACCTCAGGATGACGAGAAACCAAGGGACGCGCCTTCATCTTCAGTACCCTCCGCGCGGGATCGCGGCCGAGCGCACGATGGTCGGGGACGGCGCCGGAACGAATGTCGGCAGCGAATAGATGAACATGCCGGAGGCGTCATAGTTGACGGTGACGACGAACACATTGGCATCAGCGCCCGACGTCGCCGCGTTGACGGTCAAATGCGCCGGATTGATCAGCGGGTATGAATTGACGTTGCCGGTGATGTAGCTGTTGGCGAGCGTGCTGCGTTCGCTTTCACTCAGTCCGGCGACGGAAGACCGCGCGGCTTCGGCGGCGAGTTGCTGCACGCCGTGAATGACCGCGAGATACGAGCCGTACATGATGATCCCGAACACGATCATCAGGAACACCGGCGCGATCATCGCGAATTCGACCGCGATGGCGCCGTCGCGCGCGGCGAGAAATTTTCCGGCAGTGGTTTTGCGGGCCCGTTTCATGACGGGCATTTGCGCACACAACTTTTAAGAGCATACTAATTCACAAATCAACCAATGGGTGTATTATGTTCCTGCCGCGCCGTGTGAATTCACGTACCGGCGACCATGCGTCGCGATGCGTTCCGAACGAGGCCGGAAGCTGATAGGCTCTGCTCCTAACAAAGAAACTTGCTCCTTGCCGGAAGGAACGTCCCTTGAATATTCAGCACCCTCGCCCGACTGTTTCGACACCGAACGATCTCGATGCCTTCTGGATGCCGTTTACGGCCAACCGGGCGTTCAAGGCCCGGCCGCGCATGCTCGCCGGCGCGAAGGATATGCATTACTTCACCACCGACGGCCGCAACATTCTCGACGGCGCCGCGGGCATGTGGTGCAGCAACGCGGGCCACAGCCGCGATCCGATCGTGAGCGCGATCCAGAAGCAGGCCGCGACCCTCGACTACGCACCGCCGTTCCAGTTTGGCCATCCGCAGGCCTTCGAACTCGCCAGCCGCATCGCCGCGCTGGCGCCGAAGGGCCTTGAGCATGTGTTTTTCTGCAATTCGGGCTCCGAAGCGGTCGATACCGCGCTGAAGGTGGCGCTCGCCTATCACAATGGCCGCGGTGAAGCCGGCCGCACCCGCCTGATCGGCCGCGAGCGCGGCTATCACGGCGTCGGCTTCGGCGGCATTTCCGTCGGCGGCATGGTCAACAACCGCAAGATGTTCGGCACACTGCTGACCGGCGTCGATCATCTCCCGACCACTTATGACCGCGAGAAGCAGGCCTTCACCAAGGGCGAGCCGGAATGGGGCGCGCACCTCGCCGACGACCTCGAACGCATTGTCGGCATTCATGGCCCCGGCACCGTTGCCGCCGTCATTGTCGAGCCGATGGCTGGTTCGACCGGCGTACTCGCCACGCCGAAGGGCTATCTTGAGCGGCTGCGGGCGATCTGCGACAAGCACGGCATTCTGCTGATCTTCGACGAGGTCATCACCGGCTATGGCCGGCTCGGCTACGCCTTCGCGGCGGAGCGTTACGGCGTGCTGCCCGACATGATCACCTTCGCCAAGGGCATCACCAATGGCGCGGTGCCGATGGGCGGCGTCCTGATCCGCGACGCGATCTACGAGTCCTTCATGAAGGGGCCGGACCACGTTGTCGAACTGTTCCACGGCTACACCTACTCCGCGCATCCGCTGGCCTGTGCCGCCGGGCTCGCCACCCTCGATGTCTACCGCGACGAAGGCCTGTTCGAGCGGGCCAAGGCGCTTGAACCGAAATGGGCCGACGCCGTGATGGACCTGCGCAAGGAGCCGAACGTGGTGGACATCCGCACCGTCGGCATCACCGCGGGCATCGATCTCGCGCCCAACAAGGACGGCCCCGGCAAGCGCGGCTTCGAGGCGCTCGACAGCGCATTCCACGACCACGACCTGATGATCCGGGTGGCAGGCGATACCCTCTGCCTGACCCCGCCCCTGATCGTCTCGGAAAGCCAGGTCGGCGAGATCATGGACAAGATCGCCAAGGTGATCCGCGCGGTCGCCTGACCGCGCGATTTCCGCACACTGAATTAAGGCAACCTTCGCGGCTGCCTTAAGAATTTCGCGCCGAATCAAACTTGATGCTAAGCTCAGCCCCGTTCGGGGTTGGGCAAGCTTCATGATCCGCATATCGACGATTTTCATCGCCATCTGCATGGTGCTGATCGCTGCGTCGCTCGGCTTGATGCTGTATTCGCTGGCGGGGCTCAGCATCTCCGAATCCGCCATCGTTGCGCTGACGGCGCTGACCTTCCTGATCCTCTACAACGCAGTGTCGATCCGGCTGCGCGACCGCACCGATGTCGGCGGTCAGATCGCCGACCTGTCGCGCGGCACCGCGGACCTTGCGCGGCAAGTCGCTGAGTTTGGACGCCGCATGAGCGCCATCGAGACTCGCCTCTCGGCGACCGATGCCAACGGACAGGAGCGCGTCCAGACGGTGGCCGGCGAAATCAGCGAACTTGGATCGCTGGTCAGGCAAATTGCCTCGTCGGTCGCGGCACATGACGACCTTCTCGCCAACGCCGCCACTGTCGTCCGGCAGGTTGCCGAACCGGTAGCCGCCGACGCGAACGAAACAACGCCGGTGCAGGCCGCGAACGCCAGCATACCTGCGGCCGATGTCCCGCCGCCGCCCGCCAATCACACCGGTGCCCAGCTTCTCGTCGCGGTGAGAAACGCCATCGAGGCCAACCGCATCGATCTGTTCCTGCAGCCGATGGTGACGTTGCCCCAGCGCAAGGTGCGGTTCTATGAGGCGGTGGCGCGGCTGCGCGACGACAAGGAGCAGTTGCTGACCGCGAACGATTTCGTCGGCGCGGCGGAAGCCGCCGGCCTGATGGGTCAGATCGATCACACCGTGATGCTTCGTTGCGTGCAGGTGCTGCGGCGGCTGATGGTGCGATCGAAGGACGTCGGCGTGTTCTGCAACGTCTCGGGCGCGACGCTGAGCAATCCCTCGGTGTTCGGCCAGTGCCTCGATTTTCTCGAAGCCAATCGCATCCTGGCGCCGTCGCTGGTTCTCGAATTCAAGCAGAGCACATTCCGCCATCTCGGCCCGGTGGAGAGCGAACATCTCGCGGCGCTGCAACGGCTCGGCTACGGCTTCTCGATCGACAACGTCACTGACTTGCGGCTCGATCCGCGCGAACTCGCCGACCGCGGCGTCAAGTTCATCAAGGTCCCGGCGGCGATGCTGCTCGACCAGAAGCAACTGTCGACCGCCGACATTCATGCCGCCGACCTGTCCGATCTGCTCGGGCGCTTCGGGATCGATCTCGTGGCGGAGCGGATCGAAGGCGAACGTGCCGTGGTCGACCTGCTGGACTATGATGTGCGCTTCGGCCAGGGCTTCCTGTTCGCTCCGCCGCGTCCGCTGCGTCCGGAAGGCGCAGCTTCCCCGACGGAACCTGCGGCTTCAACGGTTGACGCACCCGCCCGGAAAGAAGAAAAAGCCGACGCCAAATTCGACGCGAGAGCCGAGGCTCCCCGCGTCACCGGCAATGCCGCGCTGGCTCGCCGCGCATCCGCACAGAAGTGATCCGTTTCCATGAATCTGCCTGACGTCACCGCCTTGCGTTTCGCCGACCGTTTGCGCGATCTCACGACCGGCGTGGACGTCATTCTCAGCGACGTCTGGGGCGTGATCCACGACGGCGTTCATGGATTTCCCGAGGCCTGCAAGGCGTTGCATACATTCCGCGCGCAGGGCGGCACGGTGATCATGATCACCAACGCCCCGCGCCCGGCCGACTCCGTGCAGCGCCAGTTGCGCAAGATGGAGATTTCCGACGAGACCTACGACGCCATCGTGTCGTCGGGCGACCTGACACGCAGCTTCGTGGCGTCGCGTCTCGAACAGCCCCTGCTGCAAATCGGACCGGAGCGCGACAATCCGATGTTCCGTGGCCTCGACGTCAAGTTCACGACGCTCGAAAACGCCGAATACATTGTCTGCACTGGTCCTTACGACGACGAGGTTGAAACCGAGGAAAACTATCGCGGCATGATGGAAGAGGCGCTCAAGCGCAATCTCACCTTCGTCTGCGCAAACCCGGACATGGTGGTCGAACGCGGTCATCGCCTGATCACCTGCGCGGGCGCCATCGCCGAGCTCTATCGCGGCCTCGGCGGCGAGGTGATCTTCTACGGCAAGCCGCATCGGCCGATCTACGACCGCGCGCTTGAACTGGCGGCGGAAAAGCGCGGCGGCACGACGCCGGCCAATCGCATCCTTGCGATTGGGGATTCCGTGCGGACCGATCTCACCGGCGCAAACCTGATGGGGCTGGATTGCCTGTTCCTGACCCGGGGCATCCACGCGGTGGACTTCGAGGGCCTCGACGTGGCCGACGAATTCTCGGTCCGCCGGCTGTTCGGCGATGCGAAGCCACCGCTCGCGCTGATGCAGGATCTGAAGTGGTAGGCGGCGAAAGTCTCCCTCCACGTCGTCCCGGCGAAGGCCGGGACCCATAACCGCCATATTCCCGTTTCGCCAAGATATTCCAGGCCACCTCTTTCGACGATCCGTATTCCACGACAGCTTAGGGAGTATGGGTCCCGGCCTGCGCCGGGACGACAGCGTGTTCCTGGCGAACTTCACGTTCAGATCGATGCCGTAAACGCAAAATGCCCGGCATGACGCCGGGCATTGAAATTCTGCGGATGTGACGCGGCGGTTACGCCGGCACGTTGTCCGGGAACACCGCCTCGATCTTGGTCTTGAGCGTCGCGGCATTGAACGGCTTGACGATGTAGTTGTTCACGCCGGCCTTCTTGGCGGCGATCACGTTCTCCGTCTTCGATTCAGCCGTAATCATGATGAAAGGCGTGGTGGCGAGGTTCGGGTCGCTGCGCACTTCCTTGAGCAGATCGTATCCGGTCATCGGCTCCATGTTCCAGTCGGAGATCACGAGGCCGTACTTCTTGCCGCGCATCTTGTTCAGGGCTGCGGAGCCGTCGCTGGCGTCATCGATATTCTCGAAACCGAGTTGCTTGAGCAGATTGCGGATAATGCGGATCATCGTGTTGTAGTCATCCACAACCAGAACCGACATCGACAAATCCATAGCCATCGCTGATTTTCTCCCTCGAACGCAGCAACCGGCGTGCGTTATCATCCACTTTGCGGATGTCTTCTGACATCGCAGTCGGGGCGAACCTAGCATCGGCTGCTTAAACAGCCCGTTAATCCGGCGGGCGGGGGATACCTCAAGTTACGCCCAAAGGGCCCGGTTCGGCGGCTTGACTTCGCTCCCGGGCCGGGGTCAGGTCCGGGCCGATTTCTCCAATGTCTTCCTGCCGGACCTCATGACGACACGTTTTTCCGTCATTCGTGACACCACGCCCGCCAGCGCAATCACCAAAGGCGCGGTGGTGGCGATGGGCAACTTCGATGGCGTCCATCTCGGCCATCGGGTGGTGATTTCCGCGGCCATCGACATGGCCCGCAAGCACGGCAAGCCGGCCTACGCGGTGACGTTCGAGCCGCATCCGCGCAGTTTTTTCAGTCCCAACACCCCGCAATTCAGGCTGAGCGACGAAGCCGCGAAGCTGCGCCTGCTCGCCGGGACCGGCCTCGACGGCGCGGTGGTGATGACGTTCGACGGCACCCGCGCCGGCACCAGTGCTCAGGATTTCATTAACCACGATCTCATTGGCCGGCTCGGAATCAGCGGCATCGCCGTCGGGTACGACTTTCATTTCGGCAAAGGCCGCGCGGGCTCACCGTCGCTGCTCGCCTCCGAAGCGCCACGGCTCGGCATTGAGGTCCACATCCAGTCGCACGTCGATATTCTGGATCGCCCGGTCTCCTCCAGCGCGATCCGCATGGCGCTGGCCGAGGGCCAGGTGACCGAGGCGACCGCGATGCTGGGCGAACCCTGGTTCGTTTCGGGCGAAGTGATCCACGGCGAGAAACGCGGCCGCGATCTCGGCTATCCCACGGCCAACATCCGCCTCGACAAGCATTGCGGCCTCAAGCACGGCATCTATGCGGTGCGGGCCGGCATCGGCCAAGGAAAAGATAGAGTGCGGATCGATGGCGTCGCCTCGTTTGGCCGCCGCCCGACCTTCGACAACGGCGCGCCGCTGCTGGAAGTGTTCCTGTTCGACTTCAAGGGCGACCTTTACGGCCAGCGGCTGGATGTCGCATTCATCGGCTTCATCCGTGACGAACTGAAATTCGACGGCATCGACGCGCTGGTGCGCCAGATGGACGACGACTCGGCCCGTGCCAGCGCGGCCCTCGCCGCCGCACCGGATGCGTTTCCGAAGCTGGGGAACGTGGGTTGACCCGCTTCTTCCCCTCTCCCCTTGTGGGAGAGGGTGGCGAAGTTGAGCGAAGCGAAACTGAGCCGGGTGAGGGGTCACTGCCAACTGTGACATCCCTACCCCTCACCCGCTTCGCGGCTGCGCCGCTCAGCACCCTCTCCCACAAGGGGAGAGGGTAAGAAAGACGCCGAAGCGGGTTTCCCCTTCAGGCCAAAACGCGCTATTCACCCCGCCATGAGTGAAAAGCCAAAATCCGACGCCGCCGACTACTCCAAAACCCTCTATCTGCCGCAGACGGACTTCCCGATGCGCGCGGGCCTGCCCCAGCGCGAACCGGAGATTCTGGCGCGCTGGAACGCCATCGACCTGTACGGGAAGCTGCGCGAGACCGCCAAGGACCGCGCGAAATTCGTGCTGCACGACGGCCCGCCCTACGCCAACGGCAACATCCATATCGGCCACGCGCTCAACAAGATCCTCAAGGACGTGGTGACGCGCAGCCAGCAGATGCTCGGCTTCGATTCCAACTACGTGCCGGGCTGGGACTGCCACGGCCTGCCGATCGAATGGAAGATCGAGGAACAGTACCGCGCCAAGGGCAAGAACAAGGACGCGGTGCCGATCGTCGAATTCCGCCAGGAGTGCCGGGCGTTCGCGCAGAAGTGGGTCGATATCCAGCGCGAAGAATTCAAGCGCCTCGGCGTGGTCGGCGACTGGTCGCATCCCTACACCACCATGAGCTTCCCGGCTGAGGCGCAGATCGCGCGTGAGCTGATGAAGTTCGCCGCCAACGGCACGCTCTATCGCGGCTCCAAGCCCGTGATGTGGTCGGTGGTGGAAAAGACCGCGCTCGCCGAAGCCGAGATCGAGTACGAGGATTACACCTCGGATATGGTCTGGGTGAAGTTTCCGGTCAACGCCGCCCATGGCCGCCTCGCCAAGGCCTCGGTGGTGATCTGGACCACCACGCCATGGACGCTGCCCGGCAACCGCGCCATCAGCTTCTCACCGAAGATCTCCTATGGCCTGTACAAGATCACCGATGCGCCCGCCGACAACTGGGCGAAGACCGGCGATCTCCTGATCCTTGCCGACAAGCTGGCCGAGGAAGTCTTCAAGCAGGCGCGCGTCACGTCGTACGAGAAAGCCGGCGACGTTTCGGCCGACATTCTCGATGCGATCGAGTGCAGCAATCCGCTGAAGGGCACCGCCGGCGGATATGAGTTCACCGTGCCTCTGCTTGCCGGCGATCACGTCACCGACGACACCGGCACCGGCTTCGTCCACACAGCACCGGGCCACGGCCGCGAGGACTTCGATGTCTGGACCGCGAACGCGCGCGAACTGGAAGCACGCGGCATCAGTTCGGTGATTCCGTATACGGTCGATGCCGACGGCGCGTTCACCGAGCAGGCTCCGGGCTTCACTGGCAAGCGCGTGCTCAACGACAAGGGCGAAAAGGGCGACGCCAACGAGAGCGTCATCAAGGCGCTGGTCGAGCGCGGCATGCTACTCGCGCGCGGCCGCCTCAAGCATCAGTATCCGCATTCGTGGCGCTCAAAGAAGCCGGTGATCTATCGCAACACGCCGCAATGGTTCATCGCGATGGACAAAGATATTATTGACGCTCCGGCCAAGGCCGGAGCTATGGACATCTCGGACAACGGTAAGGCGAAGTCCGGCGACACGCTGCGCGCCCGTGCCTTGCAGGCGATCAGCGTCACGCGCTGGGTGCCCGAACAGGGCCAGAACCGCATCAACGGCATGATCTCGGGCCGTCCGGACTGGGTGATCTCGCGTCAGCGCGCGTGGGGCGTGCCCATCACCGTATTCGTGCGCGAAAAGGGCGACGGCTCCGCCGAAATCCTTCAGGATGAAGCCGTCAACAAACGCATCGCCGACGCCTTTGAGACCGAAGGCGCGGATGCGTGGTACGTCGAAGGCGCCCGCGAGCGCTTCCTTGGATCGCGCGCCAACGAGGAATGGAAGAAGGTCGATGACATCTGCGACGTCTGGTTCGACTCAGGCTCGACCCACGCCTTCGTTCTCGAAGACCCGGTGCATTTCCCCGGCCTCGCAGGCATCAAGCGCAAGATCGACGGCGGCAAGGACACCGTCATGTATCTCGAAGGAAGTGACCAGCATCGCGGCTGGTTTCACTCCTCGCTGCTGGAAAGCTGCGGCACCCGTGGCCGCGCGCCCTATGACGTGGTGTTGACCCACGGCTTCACGCTCGACGAGAACGGCCGCAAGATGTCGAAGTCGCTCGGCAACACCACGGCACCGCAGGACGTTATCAAGCAATCCGGTGCGGACATTCTGCGCCTGTGGGTTTGCGCGTCGGACTATGCCGACGATATGCGCATCGGGCCTGAAATTCTCAAGACCACCATCGAGACCTATCGCAAGCTGCGCAACACGATCCGTTGGATGCTGGGCACGCTGCATCATTTCAAGCGCAGCGATGCGGTCACCTACAGCGAGATGCCCGAACTTGAGCGGCTGATGCTGCATCGCCTGTCCGAGGTCGATGCCATCGTGCGTCCGGCTTACGCGAACTTCGACTACAAGACGGTGATCGCGACGCTGGCGAATTTCATGAACACCGAACTGTCGGCGTTCTATTTCGACATCCGCAAGGACACCCTGTATTGCGATCCGCCGTCGTCGCTCGCCCGCAAGGCCGCGCTGACCACGGTGGACATTCTCTGCGACGCGATCCTGAAATGGCTCGCGCCCGCCATCAGCTTCACCGCTGATGAAGCCTGGACCATGTATCGTCCCGATGCCGAACCGTCGGTGCACCTGACCACCTTCCGCAACGACCTCGATCGTTTCGCCAACACGGCGCTGGCGGAAAAGTGGGAGACTATCCGCAACGTCCGCCGCGTGGTCACCGGCGCGCTGGAAGTCGAGCGCGCGGCCAAGCGCATCGGCTCGTCGCTGGAAGCATCGCCGCTGGTTTATGTCTCCGACAAGGCGGTGTTTGCGACCCTGTTCGATATCGATCTGGCGGAAGTCTGCATCACCTCGAACGCCATGGTCACGAACGACGATGCGCCCACAGGGGCCTTCACGCTCGGCGATGTCTCCGGCGTCGCCGTCGTGGTGGAAAAGGCTGTGGGCACCAAGTGCGCGCGGTCGTGGAAAATCCTACCCACCGTCGGCAGCGACCCTGAATATCCCGACGTGTCGCCCCGCGATGCAGAAGCGCTGCGGGAATGGAAGGCGCTCAGCGCGTGAGTCCCCATCTCCGCTCCGGATTGATCGCCGCCGCCGTAGCCCTCATGCTCGATCAGGTGTCGAAGCTCTGGCTGCTGAACGTGTACGAACTCGGCCCGCGCGGCACCGTGCCGGTGACGCCTTTCTTCGATCTGGTGCTCGCCTGGAATACCGGCATCAGCTACGGCTGGTTCCAGGATGCCGGCCCCGTTGGTCAGGCCGTCCTGTTGGCATTCAAGGCCGCCGCGGTCATTGTGCTGGGCATCTGGATGGCGAAATCCGGCACCCGGCTTGCGACCATCGGCCTCGGGCTCATCATCGGCGGCGCTATCGGCAACGCCATCGACCGGCTGGCCTACGGCGCGGTGGTCGATTTCGCGCTGTTTCACGTCCAGATCGGCGGTAAAACCTACAACTGGTACGTGTTTAACCTTGCCGATGTGGCCATCGTTGCCGGGGTTGCCGCCCTCCTGTATGACTCCTTTGTAACCCCGGATGCCGCAAAAAGGCCCCGATAACCGGGGATACGCTTGGCTCTCGCCATCTGGTTTTCCGCCATTTGGCTCCCGGCAATCTGGCTTGCGGCGCAACGGCTTGCGGCGATATGGCCAAGTCCTTGGACAACGGATCAGGATGAACGCAATGACGGGCGGCATCGGTTCAGGTTTGCACCTTTCATCGCGCCCCGCGACGCGCGCGCTTCGGGTCGCCGCCATTCTGCTTGGCGTCGGTCTGGTGCTGGGCGCTGGCCCGGTTCGTGCCCAGGATGCGGACGAGGACGACAACAAGACGTTCGAAGAAAAGCTGATGGACAACCTGATGGGCGGCCTCGGCGGCAAGAAGCTCGAGGACGGCTCCATTGAGTACCGCGAACGCTCGCCGCTGGTGGTTCCGTCCAAGATCGATCTTCCCCCACCGCAGTCCGGCAAGCCGAAGCTTGCGCCGAACTGGCCGAAGGATCCGGACATTGCCGAGCGCGCAGCCGCGCGCGAACGGGCCAAACAGAAGCGCAAGACCCCTGAAGAAGAACGCATGCCACTGATGCCGAGCGAACTCGCGCAGCGCACGCCGAAGAGCAAGGGCTCACAGGATACATCGTCCCCCGGCAGCAACAATTCCAACTCGCCGGTCATGATGCTGCCTTCGCAGCTCGGATACGTCGGCGGGCTGTTCTCCAATCCGTTCGGCAGCAAGACCACGGAAACCGAGAAATTCACCTCTGAGCCCGAGCGCAGCGAACTCACGCAGCCTCCAAGCGGTTACCAGACCCCGTCGTCGAACTTCGCCTACGGCGTCGGCCAGTTGAAGGCGCCGAAGGAACGGTGCGACGCCGCCAGCGGTCGATGCGAAAAGACCTGGGATTGAGCTTGGGATTGATCGTCCCAGCCGCATCGTCACGTTGACGGCTGTTGCTCCATGATCGCGGATCCGCCATCCTTCGATCGCTCAAGTGACTATCGTTTCAGGTCCCGCAGCGTCGCCTCTCGCGGATTTGAATGTCTCCCGGGCGATAAACCTGCGATCCGGTAGAACACCATGACAGCTTTCCGCCTCCCCCTTGTCCGCGCTGCCGCAGCGCTTGGCCTTCTGCTCGCGCCGGCTGCGACTCACACCGCAATGGCGCAAACCGGGACAGCGCCCGCGACCTTCACGCTCGGCAACGGCCTTCACGTCGTGGTTATTCCCGACCGCCGCACGCCGGTGGTCACGCAGATGATCTGGTACAAGGTCGGCTCGGCCGACGAGACGCCGGGCAAGTCAGGCCTCGCGCATTTCCTCGAACACCTGATGTTCAAAGGTACCAGCGCACATCCGGCTGGCGAATTCTCCCAGCTGATCGCGCGCATCGGCGGCAACGAGAACGCCTTCACCTCCTACGACTACACCGCTTATTACCAGCGCGTGTCACGCGACAAGCTCGCGACCATGATGGAATTCGAAGCCGACCGCATGACCGGCCTCATTCTCAAGGACGAGAACGTGCTGCCGGAGCGCGACGTGGTGCTCGAAGAGTACAACATGCGCGTCGGCAACAGCCCCGATGCGCGGCTGACCGAGCAGATCATGGCGGCGCTGTATCTCAACCATCCCTATGGCCGTCCGGTGATCGGCTGGCACCAGGAGATCGAGAAACTGAACCGCGAGGACGCGCTCGCCTTCTACAAACGCTTTTACGCGCCGAACAACGCGACCCTTGTGATCGCCGGCGATGTCAGCGTCGATGAGGTCCGCCCGATGGTCGAGGCCGCCTACGGCAAGATTCCGCCGCAACCCGCGATTCCGCCGCAGCGGATCCGGCCGCAGGAGCCCACGCCTGCCGGGCCGCGCACGGTAACGCTGGCCGATCCGCGCGTCGAGCAGCCGAGCGTGCGCCGTTACTATCTCGTTCCATCGTCTGTCACCGCCGCCCCTGCGCAAGGCGCCGCGCTCGAAGTGCTGGCGCAGTTGATGGGCACCGGCAGCAATTCGCTGCTGTATCGCGCGCTGGTGGTGGACAAGCCGCTCGCGGTCAGCGCCGGCGCCTGGTACCAGGGCACGGGGGTCGATCCGACCCAGTTCGGAATCTCCGCCTCGCCGAAGCCCGGCGTGGAATTTCCGCAGGTCGAACAGGCGATCGATGAAGTGATCGCCAAGCTGGCACAGAGTCCTGTGCCAGCCGAAGAGCTCGAACGCGTCAAGACCCAGATGATCGCTCAGGCGATCTACGCGCAGGACAGCCAGACCACGCTGGCACGCTGGTACGGCGCGGCGATCACCGTCGGCCTCAGCGTCGACGATGTCCGGGCGTGGCCCGACCGCATCCGCGCGGTCACCGCCGAGCAGGTTCGCGAGGCCGCGCAGACATGGCTCGACAAGAAGCGATCCGCCACCGGCTACCTGATCAAGGAACCGGCGGCGACAAGCGCGAAGCGCGAGGAGAAACGTTCGTGATCGTCACTCGCCGCCAACTGCCGTCACTCGCCGCCGCGTTTCTCGCTGCCGCCACTTCGCTTGCGGTATCTGTGACGCCGGCATCCGCCGCCGCGAAGGTTCAACGCGTGGTGTCGCCCGGCGGCATCGAAGCCTGGTTCGTGCAGGATGCGACCGTACCGCTGGTCGCGATGGAATATGCCTTCGCCGGCGGCTCGTCGCAGGACCCGGCCGACAAGCCCGGCACCGGATCGTTCACCGCCAACATGCTCGATGAAGGCGCTGCCGATCTGGATTCGAAGGCCTTTCACGAACGCCTCGAGCGGCGCGCCATCGAAATGAACTTTTCGGTGACCCGCGACTATCTGCGCGGCTCGATGCGAATGCTGAAGGAACACAGCGGCGAGGCGTTCGGTCTGCTGAAATTGGCATTGACCGCCGCGCGGTTCGACAACGAGCCACTGGAGCGCGTCCGCGCGCAGATGCTGTCGAGCGCGCGCCGTGAGACCACTAATCCGGTGTCGATCGCTGGCCGCAAGTTCTGGGAACAGGCCTACGGCACGCATCCCTATGCACGCGCGCCGAACGGCACGCTCGAAAGCCTTCCGGCGATCCAGTCCGCCGACCTGAAGGATTATGCGCGGCGCGTGATCGCCAGGGATGCACTGAAGATCGCGGTTGTCGGCGACATTACACCGGAAGCTCTCGGCAAACTGCTCGACGACACGTTCGGTGTGCTGCCCGCCAAGGGCAATCTCACGCCGGTCCCTGCGGTGGAAGCCGCCAAGCCGCCACTGCAGACATCTGCCATCGTGGATGTGCCGCAGACCTCGGTGAATTTTGGCGGACCGGGCGTCGCGCGCAACGATCCCGACTTCATGGCGGCCTATATCGTCAACCACATTCTCGGCGGCGGCACGCTGTCGACGCGGCTCTACAAGGAAGTCCGTGAAAAGCGCGGGCTGGTCTATTCGGTATCGGAATCCCTGATCTGGATGAAGAAGTCTTCGCTGTTCGCAGGCTCCACCGCCACCCGCGCCGACAAGGCGAAGGAGACGCTCGACACCATCGCCAGCGAGATCGCGCGCATGGGCAATGAAGGCCCGACGCAGAAGGAACTCGACGAAGCCAAGTCCTATCTCAAGGGCTCGCAGATGCTGGCGCTCGATACCTCGTCGAAATTCGCCGGCGCGCTGCTGCAATACCAGCTCGACGAGCTCGGCATCGACTATATCGAGAAGCGCAATGCCATCGTCGATGCGGTCACGCTGGAGGATACCAAGCGCGTCGCCAAGCGCATCTGGGGTCAAGGGCTCTTGAGTGTGAGCGTCGGCCGCGCGGCACAGGCGGCAGCACAACCGGCAACGGGAGCCGCGCCGAAGGCGAACTAGGCCGCGCGGCGACCTAGTGCCACTCCGCGAGATTGATCGCGAGCGCCAGAGCCCCCACCAAAATGAGACTTGTGGCCCATACGGCATCGAGATTGAACCAGCTTCGCGACACGAATCTGAGTCCCAGATAGCGATAGACAAGCCATGCCGAAAATCCACCGGCCGCAATCATCGCAGCCGAATGGATAAAGGCGACCTCTACCGCCGTCCCGAGATTGGCGCCAATCAGAACGCTTGTCGCAATATGCCCATTGTCGGATTCACCTGCGCGGCAGAGCCCGAGATAGATCGGAACCAGCATCAACCCGGCGCCGTGCGCAATCGCGACGACGAAAGACCAGAGCCCCAGTTGCGTCGGCCGTATCCGCGCCAGCGCCCGCGGATGGCGCCGGTTGATGAGCCGGAAAATGCCGAACGCAATCACCAGAAGACTTGCGCCGATCTGGATTTGCCGTTGCCACGCGACCAGCGCAGCGAGCAGTGCAAAGGGAAGAACAATCAACAGCACAGCCAACAGATGGCCGATCGAGAGTGGCCACAGCGCCGCGAACAGCGCGCGGGGGCTTTTGTCCATCAACCCCGCTGAGACGGCCAATGGCCAGCCCATGCCGGGATTCACGCCATGATAGATGCCGCTCACGACAACGGCGAGCCAAAGTCCTGCCGGGGTCCAGTCCGCAGCACTCAAAGCGGGTGTCCTGAATCCGAAGTTCGCATCCACTAGACCGACGGATAACAGAATGAGTCCGTCGAACAGTCACCACCATCGAGCCGGATCTGATGCGCGCGGTAGCCGTCAGGGAAGCTCAGCCAGTAATCCTTTGCGAGTTCGAGACCGCCGCCCGGTTTCACATTGGCCATCACCTCGGCACCCGGAATTCCGTCGGGATAGAATTGATCATCCCATGTCGAATAGAGCGAGTTGGTCCAGTACACGCGCTTGCCGTCGCGGCTGATCTCGACCATCTGCGGTCCGCCGGCATACACTTTGCCGTTGGGATGCGGCGTTCGCCGGGCGATGCCGCCGATGTGCACGGAGCCCGCAAGCTTCGGCTTTCTCGGGTCGCTGACATCGTACTGGCGCATCTCGCCCGTTCCCCAGCACGACACATAGAGAAACCTGTCATCCATGGAGAGGTCGATGTCCGAGACCAGCGGCGGCACTGCGCCGAAGCCCTGCAGCAGCGGCGGAAGCTTTTCCTTGGGCGCGGGTTCAGCCGGAATCGTCGCCGTCTTCTCGATGTGAAACTTTCCACCCTCGCGCCACCAGGTCCAGATCGAGCCTTCGAGATTGGTGGTATCGACCACAACGCCAAGGAAGCCATACTCGCGAACCGGGTCATGCGCAGGACGGACTTCGAGCGCCATTTGATGGTTAGCGCCGAGATCGATGGTCTGAACATTGCGCCGGGCCCGCAGATCCCAGAAATGGATTCGATGGCCATACTTGTTGGACAGCAGATCCTCAGCCACGATTCCGTTTTCAAACTGCGGCGGCAGTCCCCACTCGCTGGTGACCATGTAGTCGCGCGGCAGATTCCACCAGAAATCGTAGTGCAGCGTCTGGGGACCGCGATCGATCTCCCAGCGCCCGAGAACGTCAAAGGTCTCGCAGTCCATGATGAAAACGCCGGGCGGTCCGTCGGTGCCGTCCTTTCCGCCACCGCCGAGCGTGCTGACGTAAATGCCTTCCGGCCCGCAATGAACGGTGTGGGGCCGCGAGTAACCTGTCTTTTTGAAAATCTCTTCGGGCTCGATGATCTTGTGAATCTTCGCCTTGGTCGGATCAGGTTTCGTGTCCACGATGTAGATGCGCGAGGACCGGATTCCGGGAATGATCAGGTAACGCCGTTCGACGAACGCATGACCTGTCAGCGGAGATAAAGCCGACGAGCAGGCGTTCCAGCCGAAATGATGAAACTCGTCGCCCTTGTTCGGCATCGTCACGGTGTGAACGACCTGACTATAGGTGGGCGAGCCCGGCTTCACATCGATCACTGCCAGCGCATCGGGCTTCGAGAAATCAGGGCTGAGCAGCAACGTATAAGCGAAGTTCTCGGGGGGAGCTTCCATCGCAAGCTTCGGTGATGCGTGGAAGGTCGGATCGGGCCTCATCGTCATCGCACTACCTCCCTGTGTCGACCCGCAATGCCACACGGCATGCGGAAGCGAGTTTGCAGAAAGTGCAGAAAGAAAATGACCTGTTGAGCGCTTGGCGAGCAGCCGGCCCGCCGGCGGGCACCTTAGCACCGCACGCCCGAAAAAGAAGATCGCGACGCGCAGGAAAATGTTCCCGTTTCTCGCGTCCACCGACAAGCGCGTTGGGTGTTCCGCTGGCCGCTACTTGAACAACGGCGTGCCCGGCACGAAGGCGTCGAACGCCGCCCAGAACTGCTGCCGGTAACGATCCTGCTCCTGCAGGATCTCGTGCCTGGAGCCCGCGATCACCAGATGCGATCCGGCGCGCAGGTGATAGGCGAATTCCTCGATGGCGGCGGTTGAGACAACAGTGTCGCTGCTCGCGGCCATCATCAGGATCGGCAGCCTGATCTGCGACGGATAACGCGCCTCGCGGAATTCAACGATCGCCCGGAACGCGCTATCGGCCCACGCCACCGTCGGCGATGCGATGCCGAGCGTCGGATCCTCCTCGTAGATGGCGGCGTTGCGCGCATAGCGCACCGGGTCTGACGTCAGCGAATTGTTGACGAAGCTCGTGGTTCCGGTGAGTTCGCCATTGCCGCCGGGAACATAATTACCGCCCATCCCCATCCAGCGCAGCGTCCGCACCAGAATGCGCGTCGGCAATTTGGTGGCGTAGCCCGGCAGATCGATCATCGGCGCGGACAGCACGATGCGGTCGAACCAGCGCTTGCCGGAATGCGCCACCCGCAACAAAACCGCGCCACCCATTGAATGCGCCAATGCATAATACGGCGGCGGACAGTCCGGCAGCATCACCTGCTGCACGAAGGTTTCGACATCAACCTCGAAGTCGGAGAACCTGTGGACATAGCCCTTGCGGGGATCGCGCAGTTGCCGCGACGAATGTCCCTGCCCGCGCCAGTCGATCATCGCCACCGCGAAGCCGCGTTCGCGCAGTTCGCGCACGGTCTCGAAGTATTTCTCGATGCTCTCGCCACGTCCGGTGAAAACGCAAACCGTGCCCTTGCGGTTGGCCGGCGGCTGCCAGCGCGCGAAGCGCAACTCGGCGCCGTCGGGCGTCTTGATGGTGCCGGAGACAACGTTGTCGGGAACGGGATTGGCGGGAATGGAAACGAGCGTCATTGGGGGGCCGATCAGCCAAAAGGAAACATCAAATTCGGAAAGGATAGTGCGGACAAAAAGAGGGGCCGGGAACCCTCTTGAACGTCACGAGGACCCTCCCATATCAGTTTCGTGCAGGCCAGTTAAGGCTGCACGCAGAACGAAAACCCGGCCCAATGGCGGGTTGTCTGCTCTTTGCAAAAGAGTGGCGCGTTGTGCATGCGAGACGGTCCTAAGGAGTTTGCTCACGCGAGCATGGCCCAGGATCAAGTCCGTCCCGCCTGAAAACGCGCTGGTCGCTCACTTTGGAGGACTAACATGCGTACGTTTGATCTGACCCCCTTCTATCGTTCCACCGTCGGTTTCGACCGCCTGTTTTCGCTGCTCGATCAAGCGAACGGCGACGGCTCGTCGGGCTATCCGCCCTACAACATCGAGCGCACCGGCGAGAACAATTTCCGGATTTCAGTCGCCGTCTCCGGCTTTTCGCAGAATGAAATCTCGATCGTCGCCAAGGAAAACACCCTGACGATCAAGGGCGAGAAAGCCGCCAACGAGAACAGCCAGACCGGCGAAGTGCTTTATCGCGGCATCGCGTCGCGCGCCTTCGAGCGCCAGTTCCAGCTTGCCGACTTCGTGCAGGTGAAGAACGCCTCGCTCGAGAACGGCCTGCTCCACGTCGATCTCGTCCGCGAGATTCCCGAAGCGAAAAAGCCGCGCCAGATTCCAATCACCACCTCAGCACCGCAGGTGGCCGAGCAGGTCGCGGCCTAAGCCATCGGCTTATTGAACCTCCTGAAACTGACGCCCCGGTGCCCCCGGGGCGTTTTTTTTGTGCGGAACGCGACCGTTACTCCAAAGGCTGAACGTCAGGCATCGCCTGCGTCGGCCACAGTTTCAGCGTGGACGGCGCAGCCGCACCCACCGTCGCCGCTGCCGGTTTGGCCTCCGCTACGGCTGGCTTCGCCGCCGCGGGTTCCGTGGCAGGCACGGCCGCCTGCTGGGCGGGAGCCGTCGCAGGTGGCGTGATCGCGGTTCCAGCCGGTGACGGTTGTGCGGTCTGGGTGGCGGCCTTTGGCGCAGGACGCCGCGCCGTTTTCGGCACAGCGTTCGGCGGACGCGGCGCGTGACGCAGATCCAGCAACGATCCGCGCCGGTTTTCATAGCCGGCGTAAACTGTGGGCGGCGGAGCCGGCGGGCCGTAGGCCCCCATGATCCGCTCGTCGATGGCCTGCGCCGGAATGAAGCGTATGATTTGCCCGGTGCGGGCGTCGATGATCAGACGGCCGTCCTCGCCATACCGGTCGAACGCGGCGATGGTGTAGATCCAGCCGCGCTGGGTGACCCGGCCGAGCGGTGAATAGCCGCTTGAGCGCAGGACGGTCACGACCTGCTCGGGCGGCAGCATCGGCCGCGGTGAGCGCTCATAGCGCGCCGAAGGGATCGCCACATGAGGCCCGGAGCCATAACGCCCGGGACGATAGGAATCCGCATAAGGCCGTTGTGGATAAGGCCGCTCCTCATAGCGCCCGACGTAACGTCCCTCAGGCGGCGGCAGCGGGCCATCGTCCTCCAGGATCCGCGGCATCGGGATTCGGATGTCGCCCACCACCGGAAAATCGTCTCCGGCGCGCGCCGGAGACCCCAGAACCGTCACGGCGGCGAATATCGCGCCTGCCGCGGCGGCCCGCCTGGCCAACTGCTTCCTTGAAAATGAAGTCATCTCGCGTCGCCTCCCATTCTGGGTCCCAAATCCCAAAGTCGGGGGTAAACGTGATTTGCGATTTCGGCGGAGCTAGGACCGGATGGCGGCGGCATTGCGCAATCCTGGGACGCGCCGGACGGACGGTATGGCCGCCGTACGCCGTCCTAGGGTCCCGAACCTGAGGTTCGCCTCTTGAGGGAGACAACCGAGGCGGCGAAAAGCGTCGCGATCACCCCGATCATCGCAATCAGGCTGAGCCAGGTCGCCAATTTTTGTCTGAGTGGCTGTTCGAAGGCAAAGGGGCGGTAGGCTAAAAATGCCACGGCTTTATCCAGCTCTGCGATCTTGAAATGATCGCCGGGTTTGCAGCTGTTCTGAGCTGGAAACACATAGCATGCAGGATTTTTCATGTTGATGTCCTGGCGGGCAGGATCGATCACGGGTCCCGCCTGCAAAGGCGCGACTGGAAACTTCTCGAGCTGATATCCGAGCAACGGCTGGTAACAATAGCGCTGCGAGATGCCGTCGATCATGGCGTCATTCGACGTCATCGAGGGGCGGTCGCCGTGACCGCCGATGGCCTTGATGCTTGGGATAGTCCGCGTGGCGCGGGCTTGGGCGTATGCCGCTTCGACCGGTGCAATTGGATACTTCTTCTCTGCGTAGTAGCTCCGGTCCGTTCCGATAGTCTGCAGCACCATCGCGCACAGGCCGCCTCCAGCAAGCAGCAGCCGGATGGACCTCCCGGACGGATCGCCGATCGGCAGCCGATCCAGTGCCAGACCCACAACCACGATCACGACCGGAATATAGGTGCTGAAAAACCGCAGAAGGTTGCTGCTACTGCCGAACTACGGAAGCGACTTCAGCAGCCCGTTCCACGTCGGCTGATACCAGTTGATCGCAATCGGCAGCAGCAACAGGAGCAAGATGCCACAGAGAACGAACATGCGATCAGTTGCGAGAGGCTCAAGGTGGCGCCTGCGGGCGACAAAGGCCGCGACGAGCACGAGCGCCGCCCCGATTGAGACCCCATACTCCCACTCGTGTCGCTCAAGCAGCCACATCGAGTTTGTTACGATCTCGGCGGCGTCTCCGGGCGGCGATAGAAAAAGTGCCTGCAGGATAGCCCGAATCGCCGTCCAGAGACTGACAATGCCGGGAAGCGGATAGTCGTCGCGCGGGAAGTTCGACAACAGGGCCAGTTCGGAAACCAGCTTGCCGGCGCAAAGCGCCAAGGACAACAGGCCCGCCGCCACAAGCAAAAGCCACGGCTGCCAATTCCAGCCAAAGCATAAGGTATGAATCAGGACGATAATGACTGTCGCCAGCAGGACCGGTGGGATGCCATGCACCATTCCTGACTGGAACATATAGGCAAGACAGAGCGCGGCGATGCATGCGCGTACAGCAAATCCAGCACGTGCAAGCCTGAAGCGCGGCTGCCTCGATTCACGGCAATCGGGAAGCCGGGGCAGCAGAGCCGCGATCATGAGCGGCGTCAGTGCAAAAGCGTGGAATGTCAGATGCCCGACCAGCATCCGGGCGGTGAAAAAGCCGTTGAAGAGGAACAATCCCGCCGCCAGTACGGCTGCGACGCGCGACGAGCGAAATCCGCAGCGCATCAGGATGTAGCAACCCACGAGACCGATCAGCGAGAAAAGCAGGAACGTGAACTGGACCGCCTGAATGGGCGATACGACAAAAACCAGAAACTGAGGGACCGAGAAATAGGCCACGTTCGGATCGGGAAAATAGGGAAAGCCTCCGCATTGGCTGGGCGAGAACCACGGAATAGCGAAGAGGCCGTTCTGCAAGTGCCAATAGAAGCCGGTGAGCAGGTTCGGGAAATGCAACCCGTAATCATGGCCGACCGTGCCGCCCGCCATTGGCAGAAAGGGCAGGTAGATCGCCAGATAGATCAAATACAGAACGCCGAGCGCGGTAACGACGAGCCCGACCTGTACCCCGTTCCGATCGAGAGTCTGCGCCTGTGGCGAAGGAGAAGCCGTGCCGGTCTCTTGCTTCAACCCCACGTTCATGAATCAGGCTCTTGGGTCCGAAAAGACCAGAAGTATCCGATTTTGGTTTGCAAATCCGAAATCGAGGCGGTCTCCGGACCGGGGCGCAAGCCCGGCATGGTAGCGGGGACTTTCACGTGCTTGTGTGATAGGAAAAAGTTTGGCAATCTCGGCGGTAGGACAGGACTGCTGTCCCATTTTCCGGGATGTGCGGCATGGCGTTTGCAGCGCCCGGAATGCAGGCAGGCCGCACGGCAGCTGGAAACGGCGCGCGCGAGCTGCAATTTCTAAAGCGAGGCTCGTGACAGCGCGAGCGGTGGCCCAGGGATTTCCAAGGGTACCGCGAACGCCGAAGCTACGGCCAAAATGGGTTAAAATAGACTGCCTCTAAAGAGGCGTGAGGATGAGAATGAGCGGGTCAGACTTCGAGCGTGACGCAATCAAAGATGGTTTCCCGGCAGCTGATCCGGGCTCGACCAATCGCGAGCATAACTGGCGTCCAGCTGCTGAAGGTCTATACGACCCCGCCCTTGAGAAAGACTCGTGCGGCGTCGGCTTCATCGCCAACATCAAGGGCAAGAAATCGCACCAGATCGTGTCCGACGCGATCAGCATTCTTTGCAATCTGGAACATCGTGGCGCCGTAGGCGCCGATCCGCGCGCCGGCGACGGCGCAGGCATCCTCGTACAAATTCCGCACGCATTCTTTTCGCGCAAGGCGAAGGAAGCCGGCTTCACGCTCCCTGCCCCCGGCCAGTACGCCGTCGGCGCACTGTTCATGCCGCGCGAGAAGCCCTGGCGCGAAGTGATCAAGAGCATCGTCGCCGACAAGATCAAGTCCGAAGGCCTGCTGCTGCTCGGCTGGCGCGACGTGCCGACCGACAACTCCTCGCTCGGCGAAACCGTGAAGCCGACCGAACCGAACTGCATGCAGGTGTTCATCAGCTGCGGCGACTGCGCGGACGAAGAAGATTTCGAACGCCGCCTCTATATCCTGCGCAAGGCGATCTCGAACGCGATCTATCAGCGCCGCGAACGCGCGCTCGCCGGTTACTATCCGGTGTCGATCTCGTGCCGCACTGTGGTCTACAAGGGCATGTTCCTCGCCGACCAGCTCGGCAAGTATTATCCCGACCTGCACGAGCCGGATTTCGAATCCGCTTTGGCGCTAGTGCATCAGCGCTTCTCGACCAACACCTTCCCGGCATGGTCGCTGGCGCATCCCTACCGCATGGTCGCGCATAACGGCGAAATCAACACGCTGCGCGGCAACGTCAACTGGATGGCGGCGCGTCAGGCATCTGTGTCGTCCGAGAAGTTCGGCGACGACATCGAAAAGCTGTGGCCGATTTCCTACGAGGGACAGTCGGACACCGCCTGCTTCGACAACGCGCTCGAATTCCTTGTGCAGGGCGGCTACTCGCTGTCGCACGCGATGATGATGCTGGTGCCGGAAGCATGGTCCGGCAATCCGCTGATGAGCGAAGAGCGCCGCTCGTTCTACGAATATCACGCAGCCCTGATGGAGCCGTGGGACGGCCCCGCCGCGATCGCGTTCACCGACGGCCGGCAGATCGGCGCCACGCTCGACCGCAACGGCCTGCGCCCCGCGCGCTATCTCGTCACCAAGGATGACCGCATCCTGATGGCGTCGGAAATGGGCGTGCTGCCGATTCCGGAAGACCAGATCATCACCAAGTGGCGTCTGCAGCCCGGCAAGATGCTGCTGGTCGACCTGGAGGAAGGCCGGCTCATTCCCGACGACGAGATCAAGGCGGAACTGGCCAAGAGCCATCCCTATCGCGAGTGGCTCGACCGCACCCAGATCGTGCTCGAGGACATGAAGGACGCGCCCGCCAAGGCGGCGCGCTCGAACCTGTCGCTGCTCGATCGCCAGCAGGCGTTCGGCTATTCGCAGGAAGATCTCGCCGTCCTGATGACGCCGATGGCCTCCACCGGCGAGGAAGCCGCAGGCTCCATGGGCACTGACACGCCGCTGTCGGCGCTGTCGAGCAAGCCGAAGTCGCTGTTCACCTACTTCAAGCAGAACTTCGCGCAGGTCACCAACCCGCCGATCGATCCGATCCGCGAAGAACTGGTGATGAGCCTCGTCTCGATCATCGGCCCGCGCCCGAACCTGTTCGATATCGAAGGCCTGTCCAAGACCAAGCGCCTCGAAGTGCGACAGCCGATCCTGACCGATGCGGATCTTGAAAAGATCCGCACGATTTCCGACGTCGCGGACAATCACTTCAAGTCACGCGCACTCGACACCACGTTCCACGCCGGCCTCGGCGCTGCGGGCATGGAGCAGGTGCTCGAAGAACTGTGCGGCCGCGCCGAAGCTGCGGTGCGCGAAGGCGTCAACATCATCATCCTGTCGGACCGCGCCGCCGGCTCGGATCGCATTCCGATTCCGTCGCTGCTGGCCTGCGCCGCCGTGCATCATCATCTAATCCGCGTCGGCCTGCGCACGTCGGTCGGCCTCGTTGTCGAATCCGGCGAGCCGCGCGAAGTGCATCACTTCGCTTGCCTTGCGGGCTACGGCGCCGAAGCGATCAATCCGTATCTGGCGTTCGAGTCCATCGTCGCGATGAAGGACCAGTTGCCCGCCAAGCTCGACGACAAGGAAATCGTCAAGCGCTACATCAAGTCGATCGGCAAGGGCCTGCTCAAGGTCATGTCGAAGATGGGCATCTCGACCTATCAGTCCTATTGCGGCGCGCAGATTTTCGATGCCGTCGGCCTGAAGGCGGATTTCGTCGCGAAGTATTTCGCCGGCACGCATACCCGCATCGAAGGCGTTGGTCTCGCCGAGATCGCCGAGGAAACCGCGCGCCGTCACACCGACGCGTTCAGCGACGCGCAGGTCTACAAGACCGCGCTCGATGTCGGCGGCGAATATGCTTACCGCTCGCGCGGCGAGGACCATGCCTGGAACGCCGAAACCGTGTCGCTGCTCCAGCATGCGGTGCGCGGCAACTCGCAGGATCGTTATCGCGCCTTCGCGAAGGTGCTGAACGAGCAGGCAGAGAAGCTCCTGACGCTGCGTGGCCTGTTCAGGATCAAGACCGCCGAAGACGACAAGCGCAAGCCGGTGCCGCTCGATGAAGTCGAGCCGGCCAAGGACATCGTCAAGCGCTTCGCCACTGGCGCGATGTCGTTCGGCTCGATTTCGCGCGAAGCCCACACCACGCTGGCGATCGCGATGAACCGCATCGGCGGCAAGTCCAACACCGGCGAAGGCGGCGAGGAATCCGATCGCTTCAAGCCGATGCCGAACGGCGATTCGATGCGCTCGGCCATCAAGCAGGTGGCGTCGGGACGTTTCGGCGTGACGACTGAGTATCTCGTCAACTCCGACATGATGCAAATCAAGATGGCGCAGGGCGCAAAGCCCGGCGAAGGCGGACAGCTGCCCGGCCACAAGGTCGACGCGACCATCGCCAAGGTGCGTCACTCGACGCCGGGCGTCGGCTTGATCTCGCCGCCGCCACATCACGACATCTACTCGATCGAGGATCTCGCTCAGCTCATTTATGACCTGAAGAACGTCAATCCGGACGGCGCGGTCTCGGTCAAGCTCGTCTCCGAAATCGGCGTCGGCACCGTTGCCGCCGGCGTTGCGAAGGCGCGCGCGGATCACGTCACCATCGCCGGCTTCGAAGGCGGCACGGGCGCGTCGCCGCTCACCTCGATCAAGCACGCCGGTTCGCCGTGGGAAATCGGCCTTGCCGAAACCCACCAGACCCTCGTGCGTGAACGGCTGCGCAGCCGTATCGTCGTCCAGGTCGACGGCGGCTTCCGCACCGGACGCGACGTCGTGATCGGCGCTCTCTTGGGCGCGGACGAAATGGGCTTCGCCACCGCGCCGCTGATCGCGGCGGGCTGCATCATGATGCGCAAGTGCCATCTCAACACCTGCCCGGTCGGCGTCGCCACGCAGGATCCAGTGCTGCGCAAGCGCTTCACCGGCCAGCCCGAGCACGTCATCAACTACTTCTTCTTCGTCGCCGAGGAAGTCCGCGAGATCATGGCCTCGCTCGGCTACCGCACCTTCCAGGAGATGATCGGCCAGAGCCAGATGCTCGACCAGACGACGCTGGTGGCGCACTGGAAGGCCAAGGGCCTCGACTTCTCGAAGCTGTTCTTCAAGCAGAAGGCCCTGCCCGGCCAGAAGATCTATCACGCCGAGGCGCAGGACCATCATCTGGACAACGTGCTCGACCGCACACTGATCAAGGAAGCGCAGGCGGCGATCCACCGCGGCGCGCCGGTGAAGATCGAGGCGGAAATCCACAACACCGACCGCAGCGCGGGCGCGATGCTGTCCGGCCTCGTGGCCAAGACCTACGGCCACACCGGCCTGCCGCATGACACGATCCATGTCAGCCTCAAGGGCACAGCGGGTCAGGCGTTCGGCGCGTGGCTGGCGCGTGGCGTCACCCTCGATCTCGAGGGCGAAGGCAACGACTATGTCGGCAAGGGTCTTTCCGGCGGACGCATCATCGTCCGGCCGCCTAGGAACTCAGGGATCGTACCGGAAGAGTCGATCATCGTTGGGAACACCGTGATGTACGGCGCCATCGAAGGCGAATGCTATTTCCAGGGCGTCGCCGGTGAGCGCTTCGCGGTTCGCAACTCCGGCGCAATCGCCGTGGTCGAGGGCGCGGGCGATCACTGCTGCGAATACATGACCGGCGGCATTGTCGTCGTGCTCGGCCGCACCGGCCGCAACTTCGCAGCCGGCATGTCCGGCGGCGTGGCCTACGTCATCGACGAGGACGGCACGTTCGAGAAACGCTGCAACATGGCGATGGTTGAACTTGAGCCGATCCTGTCCGAGGAAATGGTCAACGCGAACGCGTTCCATTCATCGGGCGATCTCGAGGCCCATGGCCGGGTCGATGTGTTCTCCAACCTGCTCGGCGAGGACGTCGAGCGGCTGCACATCCTGATCACCCGGCACGCCAAGCTCACCGGCTCGGCGCGGGCGCAGCACATCCTTGCGAACTGGAAGACGTATCTGCCGATGTTCCGCAAGGTGATGCCGGTCGAATACCGCCGCGCGCTGAAAGAAATGAAATCGCGCGAGCCGGACGAGCCGCTGATTGCGATCGGGGCGTAAGCTAGCTGCCCGTCACCCTGAGGTGCGAGCCGCATTGCGGCGAGCCTCGAAGGGCGACGGGATGAACAGTCATCCTTCGAGGCGCGCAAGAACGCGCACCTCAGAATGACGGACAGAAACTGATAGACGAGCATTCAGAGGCGTCAGGGTCACATGGGCAAGGCTACAGGTTTTCTTGAGATCGAGCGTCACGACCGCAAGTACGCGCCGGTCATCGAGCGGGTGAAGGATTTCAAGGAATTCGTCATTCCACTGAGCGAGAGGGACACGCGCGATCAGGCCGCGCGCTGCATGAATTGCGGCATTCCTTATTGCCATGGCACAGGCTCGGTGCAGCCCGGCACGCCCGGCTGCCCGGTCAATAACCAGATCCCGGACTTCAACGATCTCGTCTACAACGGCAACTGGGAAGAAGCGTCGCGCAACCTGCACTCGACCAATAACTTCCCCGAGTTCACCGGTCGCATCTGCCCGGCGCCGTGCGAAGCCTCGTGTACGCTGAACATCGACGACAACCCGGTGACCATCAAGACCATCGAATGCGCCATCGTCGACCGCGCATGGGACAGCGGCTGGCTCAAGCCTGAAGTCGCAGCAACGAAGACCGGCAAGAAAGTCGCCGTGGTCGGTTCCGGTCCCGCGGGCCTCGCCGCCGCGCAGCAGCTCGCACGCGTTGGTCACGATGTCCATGTGTTCGAGAAGTTCGCCAAGGCCGGCGGACTTCTGCGCTACGGCATTCCCGACTTCAAAATGGAAAAAGACATCATCGACCGCCGCGTGGCGCAGATGGAAGCCGAAGGCGTCACCTTCCACTACAACACGCCGGTCGGCGGCGCTTATGCCGGCGCGATCGAGCCGCAATATCTGCTCAAGGTTTACGACGCGGTCGCACTGACCGGCGGCGCGGAAGCGTCGCGCGATCTGCCGATCCCGGGACGCGAACTCGACGGCATACATTTCGCGATGGATTTCCTGCCGCAGCAGAACCGCCGCGTCGGCAACGAGCCGCTCGGCGATGTCCGCGAAATTCTCGCCACCGGGAAGGACGTGGTGGTGATCGGCGGCGGCGACACCGGCTCCGACTGCATCGGCACATCGATCCGCCAGGGCGCGAAGTCGGTGACGCAGCTTGAAATCATGCCGGCGCCGCCCGAGCGCGAGAACAAGGGACTGAGCTGGCCGAACTGGCCGCTCAAGATGCGCACCTCGTCGAGCCAGGCCGAAGGCGCGATCCGCGAGTACGCCGTGCTGACCCAGAAGTTTTCCGGCGGTGACGGCAAGGTCGCCAAGCTGCACTGCGTTCATGTCGACGACAAATTCCAGCCGGTGCCCGGCAGCGAGTTCGAGCTGAACGCCGAACTGGTGCTGCTGGCGATGGGCTTCGTGCATCCGGTGCATGAAGGCCTTTTGAAGAAGCTCGGCGTCGAACTCGATCCACGCGGCAACGTGCGCGCCTCGACCAACAACTACCAGACCTCGGTGCCGAAGGTGTTTTCCTCCGGTGACATGCGCCGCGGGCAGTCGCTCGTGGTCTGGGCGATCCGTGAAGGCCGCCAGTGCGCCGCCGCGATCGATCAGCATCTGATGGGCGCAACGACGCTGCCACGCTGATGTTTGTTTGGGCATGATCTGGTCCGAAAACCGGTTTTCACCCTCAGATCAAAAGTCCGAGGGCATGCTTTTCGGGATCATGCCCTCATGACAGCCCTCATCTATATCGCAGCAGCCCTCGCCGAAATCGGGGGCTGTTTTGCGTTCTGGGCGTGGCTACGGCTGGACAAATCCATCTGGTGGCTTGCCCCCGGCATCGCATCGCTGCTGCTGTTTGCGTATCTTCTCACGCTCGTGCCGACCGACGCCGCAGGCCGCGCGTTCGCCGCCTATGGCGGCGTTTACATTGTCGCTTCGCTGGCGTGGATGTGGGCGGTGGAAAGTGCGCGTCCCGACCGGTGGGACGTCTCAGGCGCAGCGCTCTGCCTGGCCGGAGCCGCGCTTATTCTGTTCGGCCCGCGCTCGGTTTGATCATGCAAACAAAAAAGCCCCGTCCGGTGACGGGGCCTTTTCGTCGCATCATCCGGTGCTGCTGCTCAGCACACCGTTACTCGATGACGCGAATGACGCGGCGAGTACGCGGCTCGACGATCACGCGCCGATCGTTCACGACCGCGTAGTGATACTCGACATGGCTCGGTACCGGCCGCAACTCGACATAGCTCGGCAGCGGCTCACCAACCACCACGCGCTCCTTCACGACAACCGAGGGCCCCGGCAAACCGGTGACCGACGAAATCACAGCCGCCGGAATATCGATCGCGGTGCCGACCGCGGCACCAACCGTGCCGCCGACCGCTCCGCCCACAGGACCGCCGATGGCATGACCCGTGGCTGCGCCGTCGCGTGCGCCTTCCACCGTAGCACTCTGCGCAAGCGCGATGCCCGGCGTCAGTGCGATCATCGCAACTGCCATTGCCTTACGAAGCTTCATGTCATCCTCCATCCGTTAAGAGGGTGACCAACGGCTCAGGGCTTGGGGTGTTCCGAACCAACCGAAGGAACTGCGTAGATTTCTTGAAGGGAACTGCAACTGGAACTGAGCAGCGTTTAATTCTGTTCGTCCCCGCGGAAGCGGGGACCCACTCTTCTGAGTAACTGGATTCCCGCTTGCGCGGGAATGAGCGGGGAGAGCAACTGAAATCAGTTCTTCTGAATCCAGAACTGGTACATCTGCGCGAAGGTTGAGGGATTCTCGGCTTCATATGCCGCCCAGTTGGCGAGATCGATCGCCGCCCTGTCGCCGGGAAACCGCCGCAGGTAACCCGCCCGCGCCGGGGTTTCAAATCCGAGGAACGTAAAGCCGTTCTCGCGAAGAAAATCCGCGATCTGCGGAATCGAGAACTGATGTTCCTGGACATGAAACAGCAGGTCGCGGCATTCGCTCATGCTGAAGAAGTCGCTGAACTGCGTGATGTTGTGCAGTTCGTCGCCCGGCGCGCGGGCAGCAAACTCCGCCCGCAACCGCCGCACCTCCGGAACTGAAAAGTCTCGCCCCTGCTGCGCGAGAGTGGCGCGCGCGGCATTGATGTCGCGGCGCGCCGTCGAACTGTAGAGCCCGATATGCATCAGCCCACCCGGACGCAGCAGACCGGCGAGCCTGCGCCAGCCCGTCAGCGGCTCCTTCAGATGATGCAGCACGCCGCTCGAGTCGATGACATCGAACGTGTTGTCACCTTCGAGCGCCAGAATGTCCCCTTGCGCATAGCGCAGGTTGGTCAGCCCGAGTTGCTTTGTTTTCCTGATCGCGTAGCTGAGGCTACTAAGGCTGAGATCAATCGCCAGCACCTTGGCTGACTTCAATTGCTGCGCACGCTGTATCGCATGCTGTCCGGTGCCGCATCCCGCGACCAGAACGTCGAGCGCGCGGTTGCCGAGCGGCTTGTACGCTGCGCCGGGAAACCGCATCCCGATGTAGGCATCGATCGGCAGCGCCTGGGTCTCAGCGAACACCCTGCTCCAACGCGGATACGGATTTTCCTCGTACTGCGCACGCACCTTTTCCGAGACCTCATCCTCGATCGCGGTCAGCCGCTCGATGGCAGGGCGGATCGCCAGTTCCTCGCGATGATCGCCGACCTGTTGCACGACCAGCGACCCGACTGCGCCGGGCCATGACTGCGAAGCGAGTTTATCTGCCCCGGCAAGGGAATGCAGCGGCAGGTAGCTTGCAAGAATCGCAACTTTGATTGGTGCAACTGCCTCGCTCCGCGCGATGGCCTCGGTCGCAGTCTCGCGAAGCCGGCCAAGCTGAGCGGTCTCGTCTTCGGTGACATCGAAAACGTATTCGTTGATAAAACCCTGTTGTCCGAGTGTGGCCACCAGCAGCATCCACGCCTCATCGGACTCGAGCGCACCGGTCGCGATGTCATTCAGCGCTGCGCGGCGCACCGCCGTCAAAGCCCGCTCGACCGCGACGGTCGTAACCGGCGACGTGCTCAACAATGCCTCAAACAAGCCGTCGCTTCCGAGCGCCGCCAGATCCGCTGCACTGAACATCTCATGCAGCCGCGCCGGATCTGCGTGCGACACCCGCTCCACGCAGCGCGCCATTGCCGGCGTGCGAAGCAGGATCGTGCCTCCCGCCGCCGACAGATCGCGCGGACGGCACCACGGCTCACGCAAGGCGCGCACCAGAAGCTGGATGACATTCGGGTCCAGCTTGATGGCCGCGGGATCGAGCGAGCGAAGCGCCATCACGAATGTCGACTTGAGGCCAGCTGCGTCGTCCGTCCGCAATCCCTCGATCGCAGCGGCCAAGGCTTCGGCGGGCCGCCCGTGCAGCAGCAGCAACGCACCGAGGTTATTGTGCGCGCCGGGAAAGTCCGGATCGATCTCCAGCGCCTTGCGGTTGTGCATGATGGCGTCGTCGTCGCGTCCGCAGTCGGACAGGATGCGCGCCAGATTGTAATGCGGCTCGGGATTGCGCTTGTCCGATGCAATTGCCTTGCGCAGAAGATCGATCGCCGCGTCGCTGTGACCCGCCTGATGCGCGAGCAGCCCGAGATAACCCAAGGCACCGGTGTGGCGCGAATTGGCGGCCAGCACGTCGCGATAGTTGGCCTCGGCCTCGCGCAACCGTCCGGCCTGATGATGCGCCATGGCCTGCCGGAACAGGGTTTCTTCGAGAAGGCCTGAAGACCGAACCACGCCCTTGCCGGTTTTTTCTTCAGCCCGGCGTTGTTTTCTGTTCACGATCTCGACCTGACGGAAATTTCTGGAGCAGCCGCGCGGACCCTACTGCATCGACCTGATGCGATCCAGACGCGGTGACGGCGCTGGTTACCAGCGCGAGAAAAGGCCCGAGAACGGCGACGACCCAAAAAAGCCCGGCGGCCGCTGGTATCCATCACGCGGACCGGGGCCAGCGCGCGGACGCTGCTGTTGCGGCGGCGCGGTGGGATTGAACAGGCCCTGGACGACGACTTGCTGCTTCTTCGGCTTCGGCTTCGGCGGCGCGGCTATCCCGTCGGACGGCGCAGCAGCCACCACCGGATCGCTGGGCGGAGCGCTCAGCGCGCCAACTTCGCGGCGCGGCCATGCGAAATCATCGGCGCGGCCGGCGGGCGCTGCCAGCGGCTCACCCTTCACCAGCGTCCGCGCGGCAAGCGCATCGACCGATGCGGGCCGCGTGCCGACACCGCCGAGCAGTTCGTCGGTGCCGACCTGCGAGGCCACCAGCGGCATCACCGGTCCCATCAGCGGACGAGGACCGACATCGCCCGGACGGATATTGGAATCCGGCGCAAAGGTCTCGCTCGGCACGGCCAGCGGACCATCAGTATGGGCCGCGAGCACGCGGCGGATTTCACGCTCGGTGTAGTGCGCGAGCTTGCGCGCACCGGCCTTGGTGAAGAACACACCGTCCGTCGAGCGCAGACGGCGGATCTGGCCCTCGAAGTCCGGACCCTGCTGCGCAAAGCGCCCGGCATCATCGACGAAGCCATCCCAGACATCGACGTAAGTGATGCCGGCCTTGCCCGCGCCATCGCGATAGAGCGCATCGAGGAACAGCATGTCCGACGTCGCCTTGGCGCCGCGTATCGCGGGCAGACCGACCCAGAGCACCGGCACGCCCTTGGACTTCAGGACAGCGATCATCTCCTCGATCTTCTTCGCGTACAGTTCGACCCAGCGCTCCTCGCGGAAATCGTACATGCCGCTGGCGGAGCGTTGCGCTTTCTCGGGCGCGGAGATCTGGGGCTGATCGTCGTCATCCGCAGCAACATCCGCCTCGGACGGCTTGGCGTCCGCGGCCTTGTTCTCGGCGCTGGCGGCGGCGGGCTTGTCGCCCGGCTTCGCCGCGGCATCCGGCTCGTTCGGCTTGGCGCGGGAATCCTTCTTGGCGTTTTTCTTGTCGGCCTTGTCGCCGGGTTTCTCGCCCGGCTTGGCATCGGCTTTCTTTTCGACCACGGGTTCGCGGATCGGAATACGGTCGTGCAGGCCGAGCATCACCACAATGACGTCGGGTTTCTCGGTGGCGAGAATTCCCTTTGCCGCCGCGGCCCAGTCCGCCGGATCGCCCTTGGGCTGATATTTCAAGAGACCCGACACGGTCTTGTGCTTGCGGATCACACCGAGGTCCGGCGTTTCCGACAGCGCATCTTCAAGACCATAGGCGAGCCAGTCCGCCATCGCGTCGCCGAGCACCAGCACGTTGCGGTCGGCGGGGGCATCGCGCTTGGCGGCGGCCGGCGCGCGCGAGGAATCCACCGGACGCGGCGCCTGCTGCTGTTCCTGATAAAATCCGCCACCACCGAACGGGGCAAAGAAACCGCCGCGCTGCTGCGGAGGTGGCGCGGGCCGTTGCGGACGGCCGAAGCCGAAATCGAAGAACTGCGCCGAAGCCGGAGCGACGATCCCGAACAGCATCGCGCCCGCGACCGCGAGAACGGTCAGAGGCCCGCGCTCCGTAAACACGCTCAGGAAAGATTTCGGTTTCGGCCTGTTCGACATGGATCTTGGTCGCTCGCCCGGTGGCCGCGGTTTGCTTGCGGGACGCAAAATCATCCGCCCCAAAACTCCGGCAATCGGCCCATAAACCGGGGTCCGGCCGCATCCGTCAAGTGCGCCCGGAAAATGTCAACTTGAAGGTTATTGGCCGGCCGTCATGGCCCCCGAACCCGCTGAAAACCCTGAACTTTACCGCCTGCGCAACCGGTCCAGCACGCCGGACGAGGCGAACCCGTCGGCGGGCGCCCCGATCGAGGCCTGGAAGCTGCGCAGGGCATTGCGGGTTTCGCCGCCGAGGTTCCCGTCCGGCTCGCCGCGATAGAACCCGCGCTGCGCCAGAAGCTGCTGCAGTTCGAGCCGTTCGGTGCGGGACAGCACCCGCTCCTGCCGCGGCCATTCCTGCAGGAACGGCGTACCGCCGCGCAGCCGGTCGGCGAAGTGGCCGATGGCAAGCGCGTAAGCCTCGGATGGATTGTAGCGCATGATGGAGCGGAAGTTTCCGAGCATCAGGAAACCCGGTCCGTCCGCACCGGCAGGCGCCAGCAGGAACGCCTTGTCGGTGTTGCGCGGAAACGGCTTGCCGCCGGCACGCCTGACACCGAGTTGCTCCCACTGCGCGATGGTGTAGCTCTTGGCGCGGTCGGCATGCAGATAGTTGAAGCCCTGCGGCACCTCGACCTCATAGCCCCAGGTCTGTCCCGGCTGCCAGTTGTCCTTTTTGAATTTCGCTGCGGTGGACGCGATGATGTCCGGCACGTCGTCGACCACGTTGCGCTTGCCGTCGCGGTCGAAGTCCACCGCGAAGCGCTTGAACGCCGTCGGCATGAACTGCGTCGCGCCGAACGCACCGGCCCAAGAGCCGCGCAACTGCTGCGGCGTCAGATCGCCGTGATGCAGGATTTCCAGCGCCGCCAGAAACTCGTCCTTGAAGTAGCCCTGACGCCGCCCGATGCAGGCCAGCGTCGCGGTCGAATTCAAGACGCTGCGGTCGCCGCCCTGGGTCGAGTAGTTCGACTCGATGCCCCATATCGCAGCAATAATGTAGCGGTCGACGCCGTAGGCTTTCTCAACAGCGGCGAAGGTCGCCGCGTGTTGCGCCAGCACCTCGCGGCCGCGCGCGAGCCGCGCATCGGTGACGAGAATGTCGAGATAGTCCCACACCGCCTTGGTGAATTCAGGCTGCGAGTCCATCAGGTCCATGATGCGCAGGTCCGGCGACAGGTCCGCGGTGAAGCGCTGGAAGCTCGCTTGCGAGACGCCGCGCCGATGAGCCTCCGGCCAGAACCCGGCAACGCAACGGTCGAAATTCGCGGCCGACCGGCGGATCGCATCAGCCGTCATCAAGGGATGACCGGACGCACCGTCCTCGCCGCTCCATTCCTTCGGCGGTGCAGCCTGCGCCATGCGGCGCGGCGCGGGCCGAACCTGACGCGGAGCCTGTGGCTGCTGCTGGATCGAGCCGGTGATGTCGCCGCGCGGCTGGACCAAACCGCCGCGGCCGGAGGCGGTCTGACCATAGGCCGGACCGGCCATCAGCGAGACCACCGCGACCACCGACATGGTCAGCGCTGCGCCCGCGACCATCAGCCACGCGCTTTCTTCACGTTCGATCCGTGCCATCGTACTCCACACCCGCTCAAGACTATCCCGGATACAGGAGGCCCGGACAGGGTTTCCACCCGATTAACAAGGCAACATTTTCCGGCGGCGAGATGACGCGGGGCGCTCTCTTTCACGCGGAATTCGCCCTCATCCGCTTTTCTTTCCCTCTCCCCTTGTGGGAGAGGGTGGCGAAGTGAGCGAAGCGAAACTGAGCCGGGTGAGGGGGGCGATCTCGCGTTAAGAGCAAGCCCCCTCACCCGCTTCGCGGCTGCGCCGCTCAGCACCCTCTCCCACAAGGGGAGAGGGAGAAAGAACGCCCGTTTCCAGAAAACACCCCGCCTCAAAAAATCCACACGGCACTCAGGTGCCGTTCATCCGTTCACCTTTACGGAACTCATGCTTACTCTTGGCCCGTCCCGCCGTTTTTCAGCCCGATAAAACCTGCTAACACCCCTCAACGTCTCCCTCAGCCTGCAAAGAGCCTCATGAAAATCCGTAAAGCTGTGTTTCCCGTCGCCGGTCTTGGCACCCGCTTTCTCCCGGCCACCAAGGCCATGCCGAAGGAAATGCTCACCGTGGTCGACCGCCCGCTGATCCAGCATGTGGTGGACGAGGCGCTGGAAGCGGGCATCGAACATCTCGTGTTCGTTACCGGCCGCAACAAGGGCGTGATCGAAGACCATTTCGACCGGCCCTATGAGCTTGAGGACACGCTGAAGGAGCGCAACAAGCTCAAGGAAATGGACATCCTCGAGCGCGACCAGCCGGCGGCGGGCGCGACCTCGTTCACGCGTCAGCAGGCGCCGCTCGGCCTCGGCCATGCGGTGTGGTGCGCGCGCGACATCATCGGCAACGAGCCGTTCGCGGTGCTGCTGCCGGATGTGCTGGTGAAAAACAAGCCCAGCGGCCTGAAGCAGATGATCGACGCCGCCAACGCGGCGGGCGCGGACAAGGCCAATATCATCGCGGTGGAAGAAGTGCCGATGGATCAGGTCCACATGTACGGCGTGGTCGGCGTGGGAAAACCTAAAGGCGACATGTTCGAACTGAACGGCATGGTCGAGAAGCCGAAGAAGGAAGCAGCGCCCTCGAACCTCTCGATCACCGGGCGCTACATTTTGCAGCCGGAGATCTTCAACATTCTGGAGACGCAGGCGAAGGGCGCGGGCGGCGAAATCCAGCTCACCGACGCGATGCTCGGCCTCGCCAAGACGCAGGCGTTCTACGGCTTCAAGTTCAAGGGCAAGAGCTACGATTGCGGTTCGAAGTCGGGCTTCCTCGCCGCGAACATCGCCTACGCGATGGACCGCGAGGACCTGCGCAGCGATCTGCTCATGGAAATGAAGAAGTATATTTGAGGGGCGCTTGCTCCGTCATTGCGGGCGAGGGGCCGACTGACACCACACGTCATTGCGAGCGCAACGAAGCAATCCAGACGGAACGATCCTCAAGTCAGGACTGGATTGCTTCGTCGCAAGCACTCCTCGCAATGACGGCGATGGTTGTCGATGGCATTTATCGACGACGATTCTTGGACGACATGGCGAGCCACTGAACGCGCCACACTCTCAATCGTCATCACCGGGCTTGTCCCGGTGATCCACGACTTCCCTTCGCTATCTTTAAGAGAGACGTGGATGGCCGGGACACAGGCGAGCGAAGCGACGCCGTCCTTCAGACGGCTATGCCCGGCCATGACGAGCAAATAGTTGCACGTCCCAAAGAAGCGCACACACCGGGAACGAGTTAGACAAAACGCGTACCGATGCGTTGGTGCCGCAGCCAGAAACCGGCAAAATCAGCTGCGTCCATCATCCCCGTTGCGGCCGGTTGTCACCCGGCGCATGCAAACGACAACGCGCGGGGCAACCCTGGGGGTTCATGCTCACATTTTTGTGTGGAATTTTGCCGTAACGGCGGGGTCTTATCCGCGTATCTAGGGCACTGGCGGAAACGCCCTGCCGACGAAGAGGACCATCATGGATCGCACCAAGTTCCGCCGCACCGCTCTCGCCCTCGCCGCCGGCGTGCTGGCGCTGGGCTGGTTCACCGCGCCCTCCCGCGCCTCCGAGGAAGCCTTCATCATTCCGCCGCCGGCCGCCGACATCGCGACCAGCGAGGGCCTGAAGACCTTCGTGCTTGCGGGCGGCTGTTTCTGGGGCGTGCAGGGCGTCTACCAGCACACCAAGGGCGTCACCAACGCGGTGTCGGGTTATGCGGGCGGCAAAGCCTCGACCGCGAATTACGAGGCGATCGGACGCGGCACCACCGGCCACGCCGAAGCCGTGCAGATCACCTACGACCCGAAGCAGGTGTCGCTCGGCAAGCTGCTGCAGATTTATTTCTCGGTGGTGCACGATCCGACCCAGCTCAACCGCCAGGGACCGGATACCGGCACGCAGTATCGCTCCACGATATTCACGTCGGACCCGGCCGAGCGCAAACTGGCGCAGGACTACATCGCGCAGCTCAACGGCGCGAAGGTCTACAAGAAGTCGATCGCCACCACGCTCGAACCGTTGCAGGCCTTCTATGCGGCGGAAGATTATCATCAGGACTACCTGACGCTGCACCCCAACCAGCCCTATATAGTGTTCAACGATTTGCCGAAGATCGAAAACCTGAGGAAGATCTTCGCCGAGAACTATCGCGAGAAGCCGGCGCTGGTACGCGCGGCAAAAGCGAGCAACTAGGCGCCGGTCACACGGCGTTGACGATCCAGGCTCAAGGCGGCGGACCGGAAACAGGTTCGCCGCTTTGATGTGAGAACCATACCAGCGAAAGGAGCTAGCGAATGACCGACATCAAGACGAAGACCGGCTCCGGCACCGTCGAGAAATCCGAGAGCGAGTGGCGCAAGGAGCTGACGCCGATGCAGTACGCCGTGCTGCGCGAGAAAGCGACGGAGCGGCCGTTCAGTGGTGAGTACGATCACTCGTTCGATCCGGGCACCTATGTCTGCGCCGGGTGCGGGCAATCGCTGTTCACGTCGGACGACAAGTTCGATTCCGGGTGCGGCTGGCCGGCGTTCTCCGCGCCCGCCGCCGAGAGCAGCGTTGCCGAGGACCGCGACGTGTCCCACGGCATGGTGCGTACCGAAGTGCTGTGCGCGAAATGCGAGGGCCACCTCGGCCACGTCTTCCCGGACGGACCCGGGCCGACGGGATTGCGTTACTGCATCAATTCTGCGGCATTGAAACTTCTGCCCGAGTAAACTCGTCTTTATTCCAGGAAAATTTGAATCCGCGCGGCTTGTCAAAGGCCGCGTGGACCCTATCTGTCGGTTCTCGTTCGCATACGAACGACACGAAACGACCAACAAGAAACGCTTCCAGACAACTTTCCCGCCAAGGAATTCGTGATGTCCACCAGATCGCGCCAGACCGTGCTGGCACTCGGCCTTGCAGGCCTCCTTATTGACGCCGTGGTGTCTCACCCCGCCTTCGCCGTCGGCAGAGTGACCTTGTTCAAGGTCGTCTCGCCGCAAAATGAAATCGTGATCGGCCTCACCAAGGCCGAACTGGCGCAAATGCCGGGTAAGACTTCTGATGCCGTGGAAAAGGCGCTGCGCACCGCCGGCGCGCTTCAGGTCTGGCAGTACGGTGTCCGCCGCGGCGTCAGCGGCGTGATGGAGCAGGCCCCGGTGCGCAAGATCGAGCTCTCCGCCCAACCCGACATCCACATCGAGCCTTACCTCTCGCCGCTCAAGGTCGTGTCGATCGCCGACGAAATCATGACCGAAGCGATCCAGTAGCGCGTCCGCCGCGCAGTTCTGACGGTGTTCGTGGCTGTGCGTTCGCCGAATAAAATCCGGTAAAATCCGCCTGCGCAAAACCAATCGGCCGCCGTGCGAACCGGCGGACCCCGCGTAGCGGCTTCGCGCGCCTGCTAGTGCATTGAAATTCAAGCGCTTATTCGGCCCGCATGCGCTTGCATCATGCCATTCATCATAGGGCGTATGACAGGTCGCAATTGGCGAAAAAAGGCCTATATTAGAGTCTGTTCTGGAATGAATGACACGTGCCGAGCGGCGCTCCCCGGGAGGCCGCACTCCGGCGTTGTTTCCATCGAATCCCAAATCAAGAAGGCCGAGATCATGGCTGCGTTCAATTACAACACCGAAGCCGAACTCTTTCCTGCGGCGATCCGCAAGAAGAAGCGCGCCGGCTTTGCGTACCGCCGGTTCCCGACCGCAGCCGAGGCCGTGCAGTTCGCCATTGAACAGCTTCCCGCCGACAGTCTGAACGGCGCCTACCTCCAGGTGGACGAGGCCCGCTTCGACCAGAGCGGCATTCGCACGCTGTATGAAAGCCAGGACTTTCCGCTCGAGCGTCGCCCGCGTGCCCCCGAACCCGAGCCCGCCGGTAACGACGCCAACGCGGACGCCGCGTAAGAATCTCTTCCGGTAGGCTTTTTACCTGGGCGCATGCTTACTTCACCTCTCCCGTCGGGAGAGGTGAATGAATCCAAGTCGACATCGTCCAATGTTCAGCGCGGCTGCTTTTCCAGCCAGCGTTGCAGCATCCGCACGTTGCGGACGTTGGCGCGGAACATGACGTCGAAGGCATCGCCGGCGAGCGGCACCAGCCCGACCACGCCATCGAGCGCGACATTGCCGAGCATCCGCGTCGTCAGATGCCAGGGCGCGCCGAGCGCGCGCGCCTCGCGCACCACCCACAGCGAAATCGCTGTCGTGATGATATCGCCGACCACCGGGATCAACCCGATCAGGCCGTCGATGCCGTAGCGGATGTTGGTGCCGGGCACGATGAAGGCGACGTCGAGCAATTTTGAGAGTGCATCGAGCCGCGCCAGCCGCTGCTCGCGGGTGAGATTGCCGAACGGATTGGCGCTCGACGTGCCGAAATCAAAGTGAAAGCCGCCGGCCTGTGGCCCCAGTGTCTCCGGGCGGATCTCCCTCCCCTCCTGATCGATGACGGGACCACGCGGCGTGGCGCCGCGAAACCCGGCCCCGGAATTGTTCCGGGACCGCGCCGGGTTGGGAGAGATGATTTCTTCGTTCGACATTGCCATCACATGGTAACGCGCCAGCCGGCCGCAAGTTGCGTCACGCCGTCGCGGTCAGGCGG
>JAUSAX010000112.1 GCA_030652315.1 Afipia sp.
AAGGTCAGCGGGCTTTCGCACAGACCCGCGATCATCGCCTCGCGGCCAGCCTCGATGCGCTTGGCAATGGCGATTTCGCCCTCGCGCGACAACAGCTCGACGGTGCCCATCTCGCGCAGGTACATGCGCACGGGATCGTCGGTGCGCTCGCCCGGCTCGGACTTCTTGGTTTCGGTGACGGCCTTTGAGGTGACTTCGACGAGTTCGTTATCGGTCTCGTCGGCTTCCTCTTCCTGCTTCTCTTCGTCCTCGTCGTTCGCGTCGTCGGACTCGGACACGTTGATGCCCATGTCGGAGAGCATCGCCATGATGTCTTCGATCTGTTCGGGCGAGGTGGTGTCGGAGGGCAGCACTTCGTTAAGCTGATCGAAGGTCACGAAGCCGCGCTTCTTGGCCTGCTTGATCATCTTCTTGACGGCGGCGTCGGACAGATCGAGCAACGGAGACGGTGCGTCTGCTCCGTCCTTCTCAGGCGTGTCGGCGGCCTTCTGATCCTTGGCGGTGTCTTTGATCGCTGCCGTCTTTGCCTTGATGGCCATTCACTGCTCCTGAAACACGCTCACGACGTGGGCCGATGGCCCGCGTGGAATTTGAAACCGCGTTGATGCGGAAAGGGCGGCGCTTTTGAGGGCACCACCCGGGCCGAAGGTGTAGGTATGGCCGAAGGCCGTTAAGCTTCGATTAACCCTGTTTTTGCGGGTAAAAACCCGGTTTGGCGAGTCTTTTTAAGGCCTTGGCGCAGGCTTTAAAGGCCCATCGCGGCGGTTTCGTCAACTCCTGCGCTGGAACCGGCCCGACGATTCGCCGAAACCCTCGATCAGCGCCTCAAGGCCGTCCACTTCGGCAAGCCGGGCTTTCACATCGCGCAGCCAGGAAAGGTTTCTCTCGCTGCTGTCTTGCCCAAGCGCCAGTTCGGCATCCTTGAGTTCTCTAAGTAAGGAGTGCCATTGGCGATGCAAGGCAACGAGCTGGTGCCAGGTGGCCAGAACATCCTCCTCCGCGGCGCCCGGCTGGGCCCCCCACACATTCTTGGTGGTGAGTGATCGCTCAACCTTTTGAATCTGCTCGGAATATCCCGCTCGATCCAAACTCGCCCGCAGCCGCGCGCTTTCCGCCGCCGGATCGTCGGCATGCGAATAATTTGAAAACGCGCCGATGATTCCGGCCCGCAGCTTGTGGGCCTCGGGATGGGCCAGTTCGAGGGCCGCAACTTCCTCGAGATGATCGTGCAAAAGCCAGGGGTGATTGATCAGCGACAGCAGGATCAAAGCCTCCCGCCGGGACAGGGAACTGCGTTGTCCGCGCATGATCGACGAGCCTGCCAGTTGCGGGCTGGCGACCTGATAGGGCGAACGGTTGATGGTGCGCGGACCTGTGGATAGGCCGCCCCGGCCGTCGTTCCGGCCGGTTCCGCCGGGGGCAAACGGGGGGCGCTGCTGAAAACGCTGCCCTGATTCGCGACTGAACCCGCCCTGGTTCGGACCCCGGAAACCGCCGCCGCGCGGACCGTCGCGGTAGCCGGACTGAGGCGCGAAGGCATTGCGCAGCCGCTCGGAAAAATCCTGCCGGTAATAGCGCCGCACCACTTCGTCGCGGATGCCGTTGGTCAGTTCGTTGATCCGTGCTTCCAGCGCCGCGCGGCGCTCGGGCGTGGCGAAGCTGCCGCCTTCGATCTCGCGCGACCACACGATCTCCGCCAGCGGCTTTGCCTGCGCGATCACTTCCTCGATCGCGCCGCGTCCGCCGGAGCGCGCCAGATCGTCGGGGTCTTGTCCCTCCGGCAGCAGCGCAACGCGCAGGCTCTTGCCGGGCTTGAGATGCGGCAGCGCCAGATCGGCTGCGCGAAACGCCGCGCGCTGGCCGGCGCCGTCACCGTCGAAACACAGGATCGGTTCGTCCGCCATCTTCCACAGCAGCGCGAGCTGGTTCTCGGTCAGCGCGGTACCGAGCGGCGCGACACTGGCGTTGAAGCCGACGCTGACCATCGCGATCACATCGACATAACCTTCCACCGCGATCAGCGGCGCGCCTTCATGCGCAGCCTGCCGCGCGGTGGCGAGGTTGTAGAGATTGTCGCCCTTGTGAAACAGCGGCGTTTCCGGCGAATTCAGATACTTCGCGGGCACGTCCTTTTCCAGCGCGCGTCCGCCGAAGGCGATCACACGGTTGCGCGCGTCGGTGATCGGAAACATCACGCGATCGCGGAACCGGTCATACGGCACCGGAATGTCGTCGCCGCCGATCAGAAGTCCCGCCTCGACCATGTCATCAACAGGAATACCAAGGGAGCCTAGATGCTCCTTTAGCGCGAACCGCTCGGCGGGCGCATAACCGATACGAAACTGCAATTGCGTCGCGGGCGAAATCGCGCGGTCGCCGAGATAGCCGCGCGCTTTCGCGCCATTGCGCGAGGCCAGCGTGTCGGCGAAGAATTTCGCGGCGAGGTCCATCACATCATACAGCGTCTTGCGGCGCTGCTCGTGTCGCGCGGCATCGGGCGTCACCGCCGGCAGCGGCATCCCCGCCATCGACGCGAGGCGCTCGACCGCTTCGGGGAAGCCGACGCCTTCGGTTTCCATCACGAACGAGATGATGTCGCCGTGCTTGTTGCTGGAGAAGTCGTGGTAAAAACCCTTCTGGTCGTTGACCGTGAAGGACGGCGTCTTCTCCTGATGGAACGGCGACAGCCCCTTCCACTCCTTGCCCGCCCGCTTCAACTTCACGCGCTTGCCCACGACTTCCGAAACCGGAAGCCGGGCGCGCAGTTCGTCGAGAAATTGGGGCGTAAAACGCATGGGACTCGGGGGTTTGCCAACCGACCATCAATATAGGCTCGCGCGGCGTTTGGCCCAATCCCCGCCGGATTGTCCCCACTGACCACAAGCCTTATTGTCCGGCACCCTTTCGAAGTCGTCCTTTTCCTCAACGAAAGCAAGAAAAATGGCCCCTGCCCCGAAATCCCTGCTCCAGATCGCCGGCGCGCCGCTGCATCCGAGCGCGCTCGACAAATCCGCCCTCGTCATCATCGACGCCCAGGTTGAGTACACCAAGGGCAGCCTGCCGCTGGACGGCGTCGACGCCGCCATCGTGGAAGCCGCCAAGCTGCTGAAGCTGGCGCGCGCGCAGGGCGTTCCGGTGTTCCATATCGTGCAGCACGCACCATCGGGCCGCCCGCTGTTCGCCGAGGACGGACCGACCGCCCCGATCGTGCAACTGCTGACGCCGGCTGCCGGCGAAGTGGTGGTGCGCAAGACCCTGCCGAACGCCTTCGCAGGCACCGACCTCGACGCGCTGGTGAAAAGCACTGGCCGCTCCGAACTGATCCTTGCGGGTTTCATGACCCATATGTGCGTCAGCGCCACCGCGCGCGCCGCGGTCGACCTGAAGTACCGCGCTACGATTGTCGCGAACGCGACCGCGACGCGCGACCTGCCCGATCCGCTCGGCGGCACGATCCCGGCCAGCGTGGTGCATCGCGTGGCGCTGTCCGAACTGGCGGATCGTTTTGCGATTGTCGTGAAGGATACGGCGGCGTTGACGGCGGCGGCGCAGGCGGTGGCCTGAGAATCTGATCGGAAAGCAGTCAATCTAAGCAAGGCGATGGTTGTTTGGCTCGTCATGGCCGGACTTATTCCGGCCATGACGAAAAGAAAGCGACATATTCAGGTCGTTGGAAAGGACCCGAAGATGTTGAATGCATTTCCTTTCAGACTCTGAGTCTACAATTACGCCTCGTCGAAGCGGCCTGACATGATCCGCTCGAGCTTCTCGACCGGCCTGTTGTAGACATAGACCCACGCCTCGACGGCGGTGCCATCGGACAGCTTCACATTCTGAAGCAACCGCAGATACTGCGTCGGCTTCGGATCGTTAGGGCCGCAGCCCTCATACCTGTCCAGCGCTTTCAGCAGATCGGCATCCTGCACAGCATACACATCGCCCTGCACCCATTCGCCGGGCAAGCTGGACGCAACGGCGCCTGGATAATGCGCGACGCGATAGAGCCGGCCGTTGTAGCGCGCTTCGCCGAGATGGCTGGCCTTGGCCGCCAGTTGCTCCGCAAATGGATGCCGGGAGCCGCGCTTCAGCGTGCCATAGACAAACAGACGCTCGGTCATCGCGATGAACTCGCCTTTGCTTCAGTGACCTCATCGCTGACAATGACGAACTTGTTCAGCACCATCGGCCCAAAGTTGGTCGACAGCGCCACATCGGCCGCGTCGCGGCCGGTGCCCATCAGGATGCGGCCGATGCGCGGTTTGTTGTGACGCGCATCGAATGTGTACCACTTACCCGAGAGATAGACCTCGTACCAGCCCGACAGATCCATCGGCGCCGGATCATAGGGAATGCCGATGTCACCCATGTAGCCGGTGACGTAACGCGCCGGAATGTTCATGCAGCGGCACAGCGTCAGCGCCAGATGCGCGAAGTCGCGGCAGACGCCCTGCTGCTCCTGAAACACATCGAAGGCCGATTTGGTCGGACGCGCCTGCTGGTAATCGAACCGCACATGGTTGTGCACCCACGCATTGATGGCCTGCACCCGCTCCCATCCGGGCGGTGTATTGCCGAACTGCGACCAGGCGAAGTCCGTGAGGCGATCGGCTTCGCAATAGCGGCTCGCCATCAGATAGAGCAGCACCTCGTCGGGCAACTGCTCGATCGGCAACTGCTGCGCCTCGGGCACGATCGCATCGGGCAGACCGGTATCGCGCACCAGCGCATCGCCGCGAAACGTGATGCCGCCCGGCGGCGCGGTGAGCCGCCCGCAGATGTTGCCGAAGCTATCGTGGAAATAACGAATGCGAACATCCGGTTCGGTGATGATGGTTTCCTCGCCGACAATGTCCTTCACGCGCGACGGATGAATCCGCAGCATCACCACCATCGGCGTCTCGGCCACAGCACCGTAGGAAATCTCGAAGCCGACCCGGATCAGCATGCCTCCTCCTCCAGGTCTTCCCCGACCGAAAGGACATGGATGGTGACATCCATTCCGAGATGGGCGTCGGCCCGCCCAATATACGTGCCGTGAAGCGGAATTGCCTGATGCGGATCGCGCGCCACCGCGACGCGAATGAGATCGCGGCTACCGACGATGCCGTTGGTGGGATCGAACTCGACCCAGCCCGCGCCCGGCAGATAGGCCCGCACCCAGGCATGAGTCGAACCGCCGCCGACATAACCATGGGCCTCGTCGCCGGGAATGAAGATGTAACCGCTGACGAAGCGCGACGCGATGCCGAGGCGGCGCAGCGCCTCCATCATGAACAGCGCGAAATCGCGGCAGGTGCCCGAGCCGATGCTGAGCGTATCGAGCGGATGCTGGGTGCCCTGTTCGTGGCGCTTGCGATAGCCGAACGACTGGCGCACGCCATGGGTCATGCCGACCAGCAGATCCAGCGTCCTGGTCCGGCTTCCCTCGCTCAGAAACTGCCGCGCCCATGCCGCCAGCGCGCCATCGGGATCGCTGTATTGCGGCGTCATCGACGACGCCAGGTCGGTCATTTCATCCTGATCGTAGAAGAACGGGTAGTAATAGGCGTGGTCATCCGGCATCAGTTCGATGTTCTCGAGCGGATAATGTTCGACGGTGACGGTGGAATCGAACACCAGCCGGTCCGACTCGGTGTCGAAGTCGGCGATGGCGACGCTGTTGCCGAATACGTCATGGATGCGGCGCAGCGAGGACGGTTGCGGCGAAATATCGAGCCGCTCCGACAGCACATGGATGTCGTGGCCGTCACGCGGACGCAGCATGATGCGGTGTTCGCCGAACGCCACCGGGCGGTCGTAGCGATACTCGGTCTTGTGGTGAATCGTCAGCAGGGGCATCTTGGCGTTCGCGGCGGCTATATTCATGTGTTC
>JAUSAX010000113.1 GCA_030652315.1 Afipia sp.
AAACCCGGAAGCGGCTCATGAGCATGGCAGGGCCAAGCTCCGGCTCAGTGAGGTTCGAATCGATGAACTCCAGCACGCGCCGACGCAGCACCTGCGCAAGCATGGGATCGTCTGCTGTCGCATCGAGATCGTGCCGCGCAATCCCCGAGGCAAGCAGGTCAATCGCCGCCTCTTCGATGGCCAGCGCGTCCGCGCTTTCCAATTCCACTGCGGCGTCGAACAGGCTGACAATGAACTCGGAGAGAAGTCGCGTGACAGGATCGCCGGCCTTGAGCACCAAACCGTGGAGGCTGCGACCGCCTGCCGCCTTATCGATCTGCTCGCGCGGCAGGGTAATTGACATGGTTGAGCCGGCACATACAGAACTTGTGAATGTGCGGGCGAGATCGAACACGCAAATGTCACCGGGTCTCACCGACATCGCCTGACCGCCGCAGTCGCCTTCAAGTGCGCCAGCAACGAACAACTGAACCAGGTAATGATCGAGCCCGCTTTGGAGAATGATCCGCCGGTCGCGCGTGTTTTCCTGCCGATTGAAGCTGGTGGGACCAATCAGCAGGGACCCAACGGTTCGTGCCCGGAGCGAGCCCTGAAGTGTGGCTTCGATGTTGTCCGCGCGGGGGGTGATCTCGAAAAACGGCTGCGCGATCTCACGCCAGACTTCGGTGCGAAGGCTTGGTTCGACCATATCCGTCGAGAGATACAATTCGTCCGGTATGATGCAGCGCCCTTCTTCCGGCTCACCACGCCGCATGTTGTGACTACGAGAGCATAGGTGAATCAAAGGTAAAATGATTCGCTTCGATTTTAGTTTTGCACTTTTGCATGCGTCCGTTGCCGTTACTTGACGGCAGGTCGTCGCCAGTTCAAGCGCCATGCTTGAACAAATGAGACATGACGCCGAGCGCATACACCCTATCCGTGCGAATCTCGTCGCGCCGCGCGTGTGGCGACTGGATCGGTGCGGCCGCAACGTCTCGTCGTCGGAAATGCAAGCGGGCGCGGACTGGAATGAAGGGGCTGGGAATTGGAAGTTTCGAGTGGGCGCGCATGCGCATCTTCGCTGCGTTTAGACTTTGTTAAGATTCGAAAAGGTGGCCTGCTTGCAGGGGGTTCCCTTGCTGCCTTGATAATGTCGCTGGCCGCGCCCGCCTTCGCAGCGGACATCACCCACGCACCAAATAATAGCTGGGACCTGGGGACGGGATGGGTCGGCGGCGTCGTGCCGGGGAAAAACGATCGCGCGATCATCACAGGCGGCCCGGCGACCATTTTCGTCAACGGTCCTTGGACCGACGTCCAGGACTTAGGCTCGTTCTGGTTCAGGTCGACTGCGACGCTCAGCAATATCAATAACGCCCCGGGCGCGGCGATGCACGCTATACGCTTCTATGGCACCGGCGGCATCGCCGCGCTGAACGAAAGCAGCAGGACGCTCAAATTTTTCGAGAGGACCATCCTCGCCAACGACCTGATCTTTCGTGCGTCCCATGCCGCGGGAGGCGGATTCAACTGGGCTTCCGGCGTCGCGATAGCAGGCGCGTGGGTCGGCATCGATCTCGCCGGTCATACCGCGACCTTCGACACCGTCAATGCTCTGAACACGATGACTTTCAGCAGCAGCTCCATCATCCAGGGGGCTGGCAATATCATCAAAACCGGGGCGGGCAAGCTGACGATCAGCAATATCAGCCAGTACACCGGCAGCACGACCGTCGACGCCGGGACGCTGGCCCTGACCGGAAGCGGCAGCATCGCGTCGTCGAGCGGCCTGCACAATGACGGCCTGTTCGACATCACGGCGACCACCGCCGGCGCATCGATCAAGAGCCTGTCCGGCAATGGCGTGGTCGATCTCGGCGCGCAAACCCTGACGCTGACCAACGCCTTCTCGACCTTCGCCGGCACTATTCAGGGGACGGGCGGACTGACCGTGACCGGCGGAACGCAAACCCTGAGCGGCGCCAACACCTATGGCGGAGCCACCACCGTTTCCGGCGGCACGCTGGCGGCCGGTGCTGGGAACACCTTCAGTTCGACGTCGGCTCATACCGTTCTCAGCGGCGGCGCGCTCGACCTCAGGGGCTTCAACCAGACCCTCGTGTCGCTGGACAATGCGGGCCTCGTCAATCTCGGCGGTGCTCCAGGCACGACGCTGACGATCGCGGGCAACTATGTCGGCAATGGCGGCACGGTAGGTCTCAACGCAGTGATGGGCGGCGATGCGTCGCCGAGCGATCGCCTTGTCGTCAACGGCGATACCTCCGGCACCTCCGCGTTGAAGATCAACAACATCGGCGGCGGTGGCGCGCAGACAACGGAAGGCATCAAGGTTGTCGATGTCGTCGGCGCTTCCAACGGCGCATTCGCGCTGCAGGGCGACTACGTCTTCCATGGCCAACAGGCCGTGATCGGCGGTGCCTATGCCTACACGCTGCAGCAGAACGGCATCGCGACCCCTGCCGACGGCGACTGGTATCTGCGCTCCAGCCTGATCAATCCCCCACCCGCCGCTCCGTCCGGCCCGATCTATCAGCCCGGCGTGCCGCTCTATGAAGCCATGCCGCAGGTGCTTCACGCCCTGAACGCTTTGCCGACGTTGCAGCAGCGTGTCGGAAATCGCTACAGCAACTCAAACACCGTCGGTACTGTATCTGCATCATCCGCCGGGGCAGCGACACAAACGAATGCATTCTGGGGCCGCACCGAGGGCTCTTACGGCAGCTTCAAGCCGACCAGTTCGACCACCCTGAGCGGCACCAACATCGGACAATGGAAGGCGCGCACCGGACTCGATGGCCAGCTTTACGCCAACCAGGACGGCACGCTGATCGGCGGCGTCACCGCGCATTTCGGCACCGCCATCGCCGACATTCGTTCCAAATACGGCGACGGCCGCATCAACACCACCGGCACCGGCTTCGGCGGCACACTCACCTGGTATGGCGAGAACGGCTTCTACGTCGATGGCCAGGCGCAAGCCACTTTCTTCAACAGCTCTCTGAAATCTGATCTCGTCGGTCGCGACATCGCGAGCGGGATCGGTGGCGTCGGCTACGCCATGAGCGTGGAGACCGGCAAGCGTTTCGATATTGCCGGACCGTGGGCGCTGACGCCGCAGGCGCAGCTTGTCTATTCAACGCTCGATGCAGATTTCGGAGATAATTTCGGAAACAAAATCTCGCTCGGCCGTAGCGACAGTTTGAATGGCCGGCTCGGCATGGCGCTCGATCACCAGCGGAGCTGGCGCGATGCACGCAGCGAACTCACCCGCGCCAACGTCTACGGCATCACCAACGTGTACTACGAGTTCATGGGCGGCACGCGTGTCGGTGTGGCCAGCATCAACTTCGCGAGCGGCACCGAAAAGCTGGCGGCGGGCTTCGGCTTGGGCGGCACCTACAACTGGGGCAACGACAAGTACACGGTCTATGGCGAAGCCCTGGTCAAGACCAGCTTTGCCGACGACTACAGCGTCGGCGGCACGGGCGGATTCCGCGCGAAGTGGTAAGCGTCCGGCGGCTCAGGACTTCCGCTTCGCTCTATGAGCGAACGGATTTTCCTTCTCGCGCAGCGTAATGCGCATCGGCGTCCCCGGCAGATCGAACGTGCTGCGCAGGCTGTTGACCAGATAACGCAGATAGGATTCCGGCACAGCATCGGCACGCGAGCAGAACACCACGAAGCTCGGAGGCCTGGCCTTGGTCTGCGTGACGTAGTTCAGCTTCAGCCGACGTCCTGACACCGACGGCGGAGGATTTT
>JAUSAX010000116.1 GCA_030652315.1 Afipia sp.
GCGCCGCGCCAGTTGCAGCATCGTCACGATCCGCTCGGCCGCAGCGTCCATCTCCAGCGAACCGCGCGCCTGACTGCGCTCGGGATCGATCGAGCCGCCAAGAACGATGATCCCGTCCGGCGCCCGCCCTCCCGCGCTCCCCGCCGGGAAGCGTTCGGTCAGCGGCAACAGCAGCAGATTGCCGAGCGATGAATAGCCGCAGACCAGCAGCAGCACGACGCCGAGCGCAAGGATGCGCGATCCGGCTTTCCGGAATCGCGTCGCGAGCAGCACCGCACCGAGCGCGCAGAGTATCGCCACCGTGTTCGACGGCACGACGAAGAATCCGAGTATCTTGGACAGGCTGAAAAACATGAAAGTCCTGAATGGGCGATCATCACGCGAAGATCAAGAGATCCTCAATCCCATTTGGGCGCGAAGCCGAAATCGGTGATGCGGCCGCCGCGCGTCCCCATCGCAAAGATCTCGCCCATTTCATCATCGGTCAGATTGAAATCGAAGACATCGAGATTCTCCGACAGGCGCTCGACTTTGGAGGTGCGTGGAATGGCGACGACGTCCTGCTGTATCAGCCAGCGCAGACAGACCTGCGCCGCAGTCTTTTCATATCGTGCGCCGATCCGGTGCAGTGCCTCCGCATTCTTGACGCGGCCTTTCGCCACCGGACTGTACGCCACCAGCGCGAGACCATTGGCGCGGCAGGCCGCCAGCACCTTGTTCTGTTCGAGATACGGATGATACTCGACCTGATTGCAGACCAGCGGCGCTGCTGCCTTTGCGACAGCCTCCTCGATCAGCGCGACCGTGAAATTCGAGACCCCGATGTGCCGGGCGAGACCGAGCTTCCGGGCCTCGACAAGCGCGCCCAGCGTCTCTTCCAGCGGCACCTGCGGATTGGGCCAGTGCAGCAGAAGCAGGTCGACTTCCGTCATCCGCAGCCGCGCAAGGCTTTCCTTGGTCGATCGCAACAGATCGTTGGGCGCAAAATGCGTCGTCCAGACCTTGGTGGTCACGAAGACATCGGAGCGCTTGATGCCGGAGGCGCGCACACCCTCGCCGACTTCGCGTTCATTTTCGTAAACCTGCGCGGTGTCGATATGGCGGTAGCCAAGACGCAGTGCCTGTTCGACCAGACGGGCACAGGCGCGCCCGCGCAACTCCCAGGTCCCGAGACCTATCGCCGGAATGTCCGCGCCATTCGCCTCAACCGTCTGCATGTCATGCCTCAGCGCATCACGCGCTCATCCCCTGCGTGCAAGGGCCGCGAACACCATGTCGGGCTCATGCGCGATCACGGTCAGCAGCGCGCGCGCCGGTCCGCGTGGCGAGCGCTTGCCCTGCTCCCAGTTACGAATGGTTTCGAGAGGAACGCCGAGACGCGCGGCGAATTCAGCTTGCGTCAGTTTGGCGCGAAGGCGCAGGTCGCGCACCACCGGCACGGTGGCTGCTCTGGGCGACGGCGCGCTGTCACGCATGTCAGGGACCAGCGGAGTTTCCCGCCCGTCCAGCATCTCGACGATCCGCCCGTCCGCCTTCAGCCGTAGCCGCTGCATGTGCACCCCTCCGAAGTTCAGGAGGGTCGGCCCAACGTGGTTAATCGCAGGTTAACAAGAGAAGGTCCTGGTGGTCCGATTCTAACATTCGCATCCCGTTTCGGCAGCCATCATTGCGAATGTTAGAATCAAAGGACCACCAGCAAATGTAAGTCTTGAGTGGAGTTTGGATTTGACATTCGCTTTGCGGATTCGCGGTGAGACGGGCAGCGAATGTCAAATCCACTCCACTCGCCCGCCCGGAAAGTCGATCCTTCCGGACGGCATGAGCCGGTCAGGTTATCGCATACGCGCGTTGGCTTCGCGCCACGAGCGGCGTCCGCCACCGTGAGCGAACCGCAGGCCCATTTCACGGCCGCCGCCGGCGTCGTAGGAAATATGGATGTGCTTGGCGCGCCCCGCGTCGGTCGAGTAACCGCCGCTCCAGCCCTTGAGCTGCGCGTAGATGCAGCCATAGGGGCCACGGACGTCCACGGCCTTGCCCTGAGAATGAAGCGACATCCGCCGCGTCCCCGCGATCCGCGTGTGACGCACGCCCGAGATCGCCTGGGTGCCCGGACAGGCCGCCTGAATCGATGCGAGCTTGGCTTGCAGCGGACCGACGAGACCTGCGGAATATCCTTCGGATGCGTGTGAGGCGCGTTCGACGGCCACGCGCGGTGCCTGCTCAACATTGCGTTGCGCGCGCTCCAGCGCCCGCTGCTGCCGCCTGCTCAGACGAGGCGTCGCCGACTCTGCTGTGAAATATGCTGGTGCTGATTTGCGCTGACTGCGCTGCCGCGCGTGGACCGGATTGTCGACTCCGATGCATGGCATCGTGATGTTGCATTCGGGCGAAACGGCCGGCGTGCGGACGCGCGCTTCGGCGATTGACGACAACGCACAAAGCGCCGCCACGGCGGTAACTGCTCTAATCAAAATTTTCAGCTCCGGAGATTTTGCGTCGGGCCGGCCACACACGGCACATCGCCCTGATCGCAACTAAAGTAAGAACCGCTGAAACATCGGCGTCTAGCGGCAAGCGACTCAGGGTGTTTCTTTGCGGCAGGTGGCGATAATGAGGCACAGATGTGGCCAGTGACCCGCTCAGCGCAGGGAACCTATGCGGAAAACGGGCAACGTGAATCGTCATCGGATAAGCACATCGCCACGCATCAACGATAAGACTGCACATCATCGCAAAACCGATGACGACGCTGATTTGCGTGTGCGTTTCAGCCATTCCCCAATCGACACCGCTGAACGGAATGCTAAATGTGCGGCGCGCGAACAGCGCCTAGTGTCCGAAGTTCGGACTTGCGAACCGCCACACCCGGAATTTGTCATGATCGTACTTAGAGCGGCGCTGCTCTCCCTCTTCACCGCGTCGGTGTCGGTTGCCAACGCCGCCAGCTGTCCGCACAAGGATGCTCTCGGCACCTCGCGTGTCATGATGATCGACCCGCAAGCGTTTCCCCGCGTCGGGCTCAAAAGCTTTCCGCAGTCCCTGCCGCTGGCGGACAAGGAGGTCGTGCTGACCTTCGACGACGGCCCCTTCCCTCCGACCACGACGAAGGTTCTGGCCGCGCTCGCCAGCGAATGTGTTCAGGCGACGTTTTTTCTGATCGGCAGGAATGCCGAAGCCAATCCGGACATCGTCAAACGGATCGCGGCGGCCGGCCACAGCATCGGCCATCACACCTGGTCGCACCAGCCGCTCGACCGGATCGGTTACCCGCAGGCGCTCGAGGAAATCGACCGCGGGATCGCCGCCGACGAGAAGGCCCTGCACGGCGAAGCCAGGCGCATCCCGTCCACGCCATTCTTCCGCTTTCCGGGCTTTGCCTCGACGCCCGCGTTACTGAACAGCCTTCAGTCACGCGGAATCGCGGTTTTTGGCGCCGACCTGTGGGCCAGCGACTGGAACCCGATGACGCCGGACCAGCAGTTGCACCTGTTGACCGAACGCCTTGAGCACCAGGGCAAAGGCATCATCCTTCTCCATGACACCAAGGCGCAGACGGCGAAGATGCTGCCGGCGTTCCTGATGTATCTCCGGCGCAATGGCTACAAGGTCGTTCATCTGGTCGCTCCGAGAGCGATCAAGAGCTCCATGAACGACCGATAGCGTCCCGCCCGTCCCGAATTAATCCGGCGTTCAGAGCCTGACGGTAAGCCATCAGCCTCGCGCCATGCTCACAGGTTTTCCATGCGCCGAACCATCACTGCACGCCGCACCGCTTCGATCCTGACGGCGTTGAGCCTGTTCACGGCTGCAGCTTCGCCCGCGACCGCGGCGGCCCATGCCGCGGACTGTCCCGGCAATCCAGACGCACTCGGCACATCACGCACCATCGTCGTGGATCCGAAGGAACACCCGCGCATCGGCACCATGCAGTACGGCGTGACGCTGCCGCTTCAGGATCGTGAAGTGGTCCTGACCTTCGACGACGGTCCGCTCCCGGCTCACACCAATGCCATCCTCGACATTCTCGCCGCGCAATGCGTGAAGGCGACGTTCTTCCTGGTCGGGCGCATGGCGAAGGTGTTTCCGCAGGACGCGCGCCGCATCCATGATGCGGGGCACACCATCGGCACCCACAGCGAGAACCACCCCTTCCAGTTCGGCAAACTGCCGCCGGAGCGCATGGCCGCAGAAATCGATGACGGCATCGCCCACGTGGCTGCCGCCCTCGCCGATCCCTCCCAGCTTGCTCCGTTCTTCCGCATTCCGGGCCTGCGCCGGAGCGACGCCGTCGAGGCGGCTCTCAGCAACCGCGGGATCATGAACTGGAGCGCCGATTTCCCCGCCGACGACTGGCGAAAGATTTCGCCGGCACAGGTCGCGCATTTCGCACTGTCGCGGCTGGAGGCAAAAGGCAAAGGCGTTTTACTGCTGCACGACATTCAGGCGCGGACCCAGGCCGCCCTGCCCGTGATCCTTCAGCAATTGAAAGAGCGCGGCTATCGCGTGGTTCACGTCGTTCCCGCGACACCGGACCGACCAAAGACACCCACCGACCCCGCTCAGTGGGTCCCTCACTGGATACACGGCCCGAACGTCGCCGCGAAATCGCCGGGCGGCTTCGTGTTCGGCGCGCGAGAGACCCCGCCGCACGACGTTCCACGATCGATCCGTTCGGTCTGGCTGATGCAACAGAAGCCAGCGTTGCGGGCGTCAGCAGTCGTGCTGCAGCCGTCGCCTCTTCTGCCGCTCTACGCAAAGGCCCCGCACACGGACATTTCCGCCGCGAGCAGACAACGAAGCCTTGCACGTCTTCCGGGCAGCCACCCTGTTCGGGCAAACGATGGGGCGTTCCGTCCGCTCACCGCGCCGATCAAGACCGGCAGCCGCAGCGATGCGCCGCTCGGTCCGCATATTCGCTGAGCGCTGGCGGAAGCCTCGCGGCTAACCCGATTGCGCCGGCACCCGCCGTGACCAGGAGAGCGCCAAAGGTCCAAGCATGATTCCGGCGGCCAGCAAAACGAATGCGGCGGTCCATGCTGAAGCGCTGGTCGGCCCACCGGCGAGATCGAGCGCCATTCCAACGCCCCACGATCCGAGCGCCGACAGGCCAAACCCGACCGTTGAATGCATCGCCATGGTGGCGCCGCGATAATCTGGATTTGCCGCCATGGTCATGCCGGAGGTCAACGCGCCGGAGTCAGCCGGAACCGTCAGCGCATACAGGGCGATGAGCGGCAACAGAATCCACGGCGATTTGTCGGCCGACAGTCCAATCGCCAGGGCAACGACGGCGGACGCGATCATGATGACCATGATCGCACGATGGCGGCCGAACCTGAGCGCCATCTCATTGCCGAAAATGCTCGCGGGCATCGCTATGATCGAGAAGGCAACGCTGACCGCGATCGGCGTCAGGATCGCGGAGCCCGCATTCTGCACGGCGACAAACGTCCAGAACGCAACGAGCCATGTGCGAATGCCGTAGAGTTCGAAACAATGCGCGCCGTAGCCGAGTACATAGCCCATGGCCGGTCTGTTGCTGATCACAGGGGCGAAATCGAGCAACCGCCCCGAGGCCGGCTTCGGTGCCACGGGCCGCAGAAACAGACACACCACAATCATCGCCAGCGGCCCGGCTGCGGTGATGACAAACGCGCTGCGCCAGCCCCAGCTTTCCGCGACAAGCTGCGAGACCAGGAAAGAAAGTCCGACGCCGAACGAGAAAGCCGACGTGTAGAAGGTCACGGCACGCGATGAATCGCCCGGCGCCAGCCGATCGGTCAGGGCCTTGAGGCCCGGCATATAGGCTCCGGCAAAGCCGATACCCGCGAGGCCCCAGATGGCCGCCCCTGACCACAGGCCTTGCGCGAAGATCCCGAACATCATCGTCGCGGCCGCGCTGAGCAGCGATCCGGCAATGAGGATCGTGCGGGCGTCAATGCGATCGGTCAAAGTGGCAAGGACCGGCACGGCAAGCATGTAGCCGGCGGCATAGGAGCCTGCCAGAAGTCCGGCCTCGGCGCCGCTGAGACGCCATTCGGGGATGAGAAACTGCGCGAGCACGGACGGCACGACAACGTGCGGAAGCAAGCTTCCGAGTTGCGCCAGACACATCGCCCAAATTACCGGGCGCCCTTCCAGTCTCTTCACTCCCAGCACCTGTCGATACTAGCCGCAACCACAGCCGGATTTACCATCCTGCTTTGCCGCAGCATCCTCGGCACAGCAAGCATCGACGCTCGCCGGTGCGGATCCTCCGCAGCAGCCGCTTTCGCTCGCGCCAGCCGCCGGCGCGCGACTGCACACACCCGTTTCAGGAAGGACGAGTTGAACCCGGTTCGCAGCCTCGTGATCACCGGCAATCGCGGCTGCGATCGAGCGGACCTGCTCGTACCCCGTCAGCATCAGGAACGTCGGCGCCCGGCCATAAGACTTCATGCCGGCAAAATAAAATCCCGGCTCGTCCTGCGCCAATTCGCGCGCGCCGTGAGGCCTGACCGTCCCGCAACTGTGTTCGTTGGGATCAATCAACGGCGCCAGCGCAACTGGACATTCAATCGCGGCGTCGAGCTGAATTCTCAACTCGCGAACAAAACTCAGGTCTGAACGAAATCCGGTCGCGACGATCAACTCGTCGGCGATGACATTGCGGCCGCAGCAGGCAGAGCCGCCGCCGATCCGCAAACCATCCTTGTCCGCGCTCAGATGCGTGACGCGAAATTCCTTCTCGACCCGGATTTCTCCGGCCTCGACCAGCGCACCGAACGCTGAACCAAGCTCACCACGGGCGGCGAGCTTGTCGTTCGCACCGCCGCCGAAGGCTTTTGCCGGATTGTCACCGCGCAGCAGCCAGATCACTTCCGTCCCCGGCGCCTCCGCCTTGAGCCGTGCAAGTTCGGTCAGCGTTCCGATGGCGGAATGGCCCGCGCCAAGCACAGCGACCCGTTTTCCTGCATAACGCTGACGATCGGCTCCCCATACATCGGGCATGCCGTAAGCGATCCTGTTCTGGTTTTCCCGCTCACCGATGGCGCTCAACCCGTTGGCGCCCGCAGGATTCGGGGCATGCCATGTCCCCGAAACATCGATGACGGCGTCAGCGCGCACAGTCTTCGGTCCCTGACCGTTCTGGTAGCGGATTTCGAACGGCGCAGCCTCGCGGCCCTTTGTCTTGAGCTTGTCGAATCCGATACGGCTGATGTCCGTCACGCGGCTCGATGTGTGGATATACGGCTTGAGTTCAGTCCTGTTGGCGAGAGGCTCCAGATAGAACTCCAGCAGTTCGCCACCGGTGGGATACTGATCGGGTGCCGGCGAGTTCCAGCCGGTCGCGGCAAGCAGGCGCTGTGCAGCGCCGTCGACGTTGTATTCCCACGGCGAGAACAGCTGGACGTGCCGCCACTGACGCACCGCATGGCCAATGTCGGCACCGGCCTCCAGGACAATCGGGCTCATCCCCCGCTCAAGGACATGCGCGGCTGCGGCAAGGCCAACGGGCCCTGCCCCGATCACGGCCACCGTCTTTGCGTCACTCATGATGTTCTCCCATCAAACTAGAATTATCGAAATAGAAGCCGCAAAGAATCAGGCCGCGGTCTTTGCATCCGTGCACTCGGCGTCCGCGCAGCATTCGGCCACGAGGAAATCGACGAGTTCTTGCATCACCGTGTAGTTCGCGTGGCAAACAAGTGTCGTCGCTTCGCGGACCTGGCTGACGAGCCCGACCACAACCAGCGTCTTGATATGATGCGACAGGGTCGACGGCGCGATCTTCAACTTGTCCTGCAGGCGGCCAACCGGCATGCCGGCGTCCCCTGCGCGAACCAGCGCGCGATAAATCTTGAGCCGGGTTGGATTGCCCAGGGCTTCGAGGTGTGCAGATGCATCGTCGAGTTTCATGGTCACAAACTTTCACCTTTGCGCACGCGAGTCAACCGTATTTCTAGAATTACCGAAATATAGCTCGAAGAAATGGACGCCCAGAAAACACGGCGCCTTCCGAGAAAAATTGTGAGGTGCGCGTGCTCGGAGGGTCGAAACCCACCCGTTACGGACTGCCATCTCAAGGCAGAGCGCCTACCAATTCCGCCACGTCGCCCGCATGCTCATAGGTTGGCGAAGGCGCGCACAAATTATCGTTTTGAACGGAAGGGCCTTGGTAGGCCCCCGCATCTTTTGGAGCGTTAGCTGCGCCCGCCAGCGTTAGTACCAGCGTCCACGGCCATACCAGCCGCCGCCGCCAAGTAGCAGAAAGAGAAGCACAATGATGAGAAGCGTGGTGGTGTCCATCTGAAAATCCTCCTTCCAGCGCGGCATCGGCCACGATGGAGTTGAACTGCCTTGGAAAGACAATGCCGAATGGGTTCAGAGGTTCCTCGCGGACATGACAGGGAACAGGATGGCAGTTCAGCCGTTCGCTATTCATGTCAGACGCAACCGACTACCTCATGGCGCACGCCAAGAAAACGATCATGGAGGCTCGGCGCTTGCCGCCAGGGCCCCCGAAATTCTGGCTCAGGCATATCGGCAGCGTCTATCACCTGCTCGCGAAGCAAGGTGCGTATTCGAACATCGAATTTCTTGGAGATTATCGTGTCGCGCGGAAAGCAGAGGAAGATCTGCGAAAAGTTGCGCGGCTCGTGCTGGTCTAACCAAAGCTAACGGCAGGTACTCAGATGATTGATCCGAAGAAGCCGGCAAAGAGTGAAGCGGGTGACGAGCCCGAAGAGATTCTCGATGAACCTTGGGACCATCCCGATCAAGACCCCGATGGAGACCCCGATCTCGAGGATCTCAAAAAATCTGCTGAATAGTGATTTCGGCGATTCTCAAGACCGGTGTTCGGGTGGTCATCGAGATTTGGGTTAGGCCCAGTCCACGGCGCCAGGCTTGCGATGCACGAGCTCGTTCCATTTGAATCCTTCCTGGAAATCGAGTTGCTGCTGACGCGTTACCAGCAGGCGGCCCAGCAGGCAGATATACGCATCGCTGATGTCCTGATCCGCGATGCGGGCGGGCTACGGCTGCGCGTGCGCCGTCGTTGCCGTCGCGAAAAGCAGAGTGAACGCTGCCCAAACAAATTTGTTCATGGCGTACTCCTATCCGCATCTCTGAATACTGTTCACGGCTCGAACGCGAACACCTTCTTCCAGTCCCGTTTCATGTCGACGACGGTCCAGCCCTTCGCCTTCGCTTCTTCCCATGCCTTGTCGAGTTGTCCGATCTTCGACGGGCGGTCGTAGGCGTATTCGCGCGCGGCATCGGTATGATGCACGATGCCGGCAAAGCGAGCTCCGCTTCCCGCCATGGTCCATTGCAGCATCTGATGATCGCCGTCAGAGTTTCCGAACGCGAAGATCGGTCGTCGACCGATCATCATGTTGATGCCGACAGGTTTACCCGGCCCGTCGTCGATGAACTGCACCTTTGCCGTCTTTAGCAGCGATGGCCTGCCCGCAGCGTCGAGCTGATATTTCGTGACGCCGGTTGAGCCGACCACCTGCTCGGGCGGAATTCCGTAGGCCTTTTCGGCCCATACCCGCATGAACTCGACGCCGCCGCCGGACACGATGAATGTCTTGAAGCCATTGGCGCGAAGATAAGCCAGCAATTCGACCATCGGCTGATAGATCAGCTCGTTATACGGCCGGTTGAAACGTGGATGTTTTGCGGTCGCGAGCCAGTCGGCGACGGACTTCGCGAATTCATCCGTGGTCATGCCACTATGGGCGGCGGCCACCAGGGTCAGCAGGCCTTTCTCGCCCTGCTCCGCCAGCGCCTTCTTGTCTCCGGAGAGGAAAGCCTTGAACGGCTGCTGCTGCTTCCATTCGGGATGCTGCGCCGCCATCGCCTTAACGCGGTCGAGCGCAAAGGCCGCCTGGAAATAGATCGGCTGTTCGCACCACAGCGTGCCGTCATTGTCGAACACGGCGATGCGCTCGGCGGGAGGCACGAAATCCGCGCCACCCTGCGTGATCACCTTTGCAACAAAATCGGTGATGGACTTTTTGACCGCGCCGTCGTTCCAGGAGGGCAGCGGGTCGGATTGGCCGAGGGCACGATGACTGGCAAGTCCCCATGAGGCGACAACAAGGAACGCGACGAGCGTCGCGCGACGGCTGACCTGTCGAGTTGCAAGGTTCATCACGACTCCTTTATTGGCCAACCGCAAAGAGCGTCAGCAGGGGTTTTTACTGGCAGCCGACACGTCAGATGACTCGGCACGCAATCAACCGATCTACGGCGCGCGCCGAATGTCCTTCATCAATCCACCAACCGAGAGGCATCGCGGGATGCCTCCCGATGCGCGGTTCATTTGCGTCTTTCGTGTCTCGGTCTAGTTGCCGCCTCGAATCCTTGCCGCGGACTGCATTACACGTTGAGCCATCGCCACGACGTCAACGTCGATCGGAGTCTGGCGCTGAGGGAAGTCTTTGAATGTGGCCAGATGCTGCTCGACAAGCGTGGCGATGGGCAGAACCGTCCATAACTTATCGACCGCATAGTTCGGATAGGCCGGCGCCTGCATGTGCTGCTCGAAAGGGTCCGCCCGCAGGTTGACCGGCTGCGGGACCGTCGGTTTGATGGCCTGCCCCCGAAACCAGTCTTCCTTGAGTTCGAAGTGTACCTTCCAATTTTTGTAGCGGATGGCGTACAGGCTAGTCTCGCCGTAGTAGAGGAATTCATGGCGCGCCGATTCCTTCACCCCGCCGGTGAGAAACGGCAACTGGTTGAAGCCGTCGAGGTGAACCTTGAAGTTCTTTTCGCCGGCCGTGTACCCAGCCTTGCATTTCTCAACGATGTCCGGGACGCCGGCCGCGGCGAGTACGGTCGGCAGCACATCTTCATGCGAGGTGATTTCATTCACCACCCGACCAGCCGGAATCTTGCCAGGATATCGAATTAAGAATGGGACTCGGAATGCGCCTTCCCAGCCAAGGCCTTTTTCACCGCGGAACGGCGAAGTGCCGCCGTCCGGCCAGGTGAACTTCTCAGCACCGTTGTCGGTGGTGAAGATGACCAGGGTGTTATCGGCAATACCGAGGTCATCCAGCTTTTTCAGGAGCCCACCAACAACGTAGTCGAGTTCCTGAATCCCGTCGCTGTAAAGGCCGAGACCGGTTTTACCGGCCCACCGCTCGGACAGGTGCGTCCAGACGTGCATGCGGGTGGTGTTGTGCCAGAGCAAGAATGGCTTGCCGCTCTTGCTGGCGCGGTCCATGAAGTCCACCGATCGCCCCAACAGGTCATCTTCCACTGTCGTCATGCGCTTTCGGGTGAGGGGGCCGGTATCCTTGATGGTCTGCTTGCCCACCCGGCCAAAGCGTTTGTCCTCGGTCGGATCGTCCTTGTCGGTTGCCTTGCATTCCAGAACGCCGCGCGGCCCGAAGATTTCCTTGAACTTCTCATTACCCTTCGGGTAGTCGTCCTGTTCGGGTTCCTCCTCGGCGTTGAGGTGATAGAGGTTGCCGTAGAATTCGTCGAAGCCGTGCACGGTCGGCAAGTGCTCATTGCGGTCGCCGAGGTGGTTCTTGCCGGTCTGGCAGGTGACGTATCCGAGCGGCTTGAGCAGGTCGGCGATGGTGGGATCCTCGGCCTGAAGTCCTTGCTTCGCGCCGGGCATGCCGACAGTTGTTAAGCCAGTGCGCATCGGGATCTGCCCGGTGATGAACGCTGCGCGCCCGGCTGTGCAACTCGCCTGACCGTAGTGGTCGGTATGCAGCGAGCCCTCGGCCGCGATCCGGTCGATGTTCGGTGTCGGACCACCCATGATTCCGCGATTGTAGGCACCAACGTCGAACCAGCCGATGTCGTCGGCCATGATCAATAGAATGTTCGGCTTGCGACCCGACGGGGCAGCCGGTGCAGTCGCTGGCGCAGCTTTCTGGGTCTGCGCCTCCGCGGCCGTGGTCATTGCCGCCATTGCCACCAACGCCGACGAGCCAAGCAGAATATTCCGGCGGCTGAGGGCGTGGTCTTCAGTCTTGTTCGATGGAGCTTCGAGTTGGTCTCGATCTTTCGCACTGCTCGTCATTGTACTCTCCGTTCTTCACAAAGAAGTTGAAGGTCATTGCGTAGCGAGTTTCCTTGTCACACAGCGGAATCCGACGTGACTGGTGGACGTGTCGATCGGCTCGGCGTGTCGCGCTGCTGGCCGATAACGTCGGCAATAATTCGGCGCGCAAAGGTGCGAGCCGCCTTTGAGCACCTTGCGGGGAATTCTGATGTTGGGCTGGCAGGAATCGTAACTTTGGTCTTCCCGGCCGCCGCGCGGATTTTCAGGAATGCAGCATGCCTTCGGCGCATCAGCCTCGTGCTTGGTGGTGTACCAGTCGCTGGTCCATTCCCACACATTGCCGATCATATCGTGAATGCCGTAGCCGTTCGGCGGGAACGCCGTCACCGGCGAGGTGCGCTCAAAACCATCCTGACTGAGGTTTTGCCGCGGGAATTCGCCCTGCCAGGTATTGGCCAAATGCTGTCCACCCGGCGTGAACTCGTCACCCCACGCGAACTCGGCGCCATCAAGGCCGCCGCGCGCCGCGAACTCCCATTCGGCTTCGGTCGGCAAATCCTTGCCCGCCCATTTCGCGTAAGCGAGCGCGTCCGAATACGAAACGTGCACGACAGGGTGATTGTCGTGCACGTTGATGTTGGTCTTGGGACCGTAGGGATGGCGCCAGTCGGCGCCTTTCATGAAGGACCACCACTCGGCCCAGTTGCGCAGATCGACTGGTTGACGCGGCGGCGTGAACACCAGCGACCCGGCATAAAGCATATGCGGCAGCGCGCCGGGATAGTCTTTGGGATCAGGTGGAATTTCGGCGAGGGTCACATGCCCTGTTGCTTTGACGAATTCCTTGAACTGCCGGTTCGTGACCGGCGTCCGGTCCATCCAGAAGCCATCGACCGTAACGCGATGAGCCGGCGCTTCCTCTGGATAATGCTTGTCCGATCCCATGCGGAATGTGCCGCCGGGAATCCAGACCACGTCGCCCGTGACGTGATCCTCCAACTGCTGATCACTTCGTACGATATCGGACGACAATGTTGTCATGGCATTCCCACCGACGTCCAACTATTGGCAAACGTCCCAGAACCCCTGTCTCTGGCTTGGGTCCGTGTAGTACGAGCAATAGCCAAGGGCTGGCGGCGCACCGGCCCAGGCGGCCGCCGTTACGACACCGCAAAAAAACCTATGGTCTCGCCGATCAATGGCGCAGCTTACGTGATGACCCGCGACGAACACAATATGCGCATGATCTAAATTTGGATGTGCAGTTTGTGCCAATTTTCCTTGTCACAAAAATTGGATTAAAAGAACATTCGTCATGGCTCGCAATTGTTCTAAAAAATAGCACGTGGTTTACGCGTTACTTTTTTGAGGTTGTTGTCGCGCAAGAATTTCGCCTAAACTGAATATGACCAAGCTGGCGGTCGCACGTCGATTCCTTGGGCGGAGGCACCGATGCGAAACGGTTTTCGTTTGATGTTCGGCGTGGCGGCAACGCTGCTCCTCGGAGTTGCGGGCGAGTCAGCGGATGCCGCGGAAGGCGCGGTCGGCGTCTATCTGCTCGGTGCACGCGGTCCGATGGCTGGCTTCACTCCGCCACCCGGCGTCTACTTCCAGGACGACACGTATTTTTATGACGGCAAGATCAGTGGCGGGCGGACGCTCCCGTTTGGAGGCTTGCTGGTCGCGAATGTCAGCGCCACGACCTGGATGAATCTCCCGACCACGATCTGGGTAACGCCGGCGAAGATATTCGGCGGCGACTTGGCCTTCTCCGCCACCGTACCAACGTTTGGCGAACCCCGCGTGAACGCCGGGCTGCTGGTGAATTCACCGCGCCTGGGGCCGATCGGCGCGAACGTCACCGATGCCCAGCTGAATCTCAGCGATTTTCTCGTGAGCTCTTTTGTCGGATGGCATTCTGGAAATTTCCACTGGCAGCTCGGCTTGAGCGGAGTCATCCCTTCCGGAAGTTACACCCTGGGCCAATTGTCCAATGCATCTCTGAACCGGCGGGCGCTGGACGTTTTCGGCGCACTGACATGGCTTGATCCTGCGATCGGCGTCGACTTGTCCATGGCGATGGGTGTCACGTTCAATCAAGCGAACCCTGCGACGGACTACAAAACCGGAAACGAGTTTCATCTCGAATGGGCCGCCTCGAAGTATATCACCAAGGAATTCACCATTGGTCTCGTCGGTTATTACTACCAGCAGTTCACCGGCGACAGCGGCAGCGGCGCAAGACTTGGAGCCTTCGAAGGGCGCGTCATCGCACTCGGCGGAACGATCGGCTACACTTTTGAAGTCGGGAAGCTGCCGATCTCGACGCGTATCAAGGTCTATCGTGAATTCGATGTGCAGAATCGCATGGAGGGCACAGCGGGCTTCTTCACCGTTTCGCTCCCACTCGGACTCGATTCATCGGTGAAGCCGATGTCAGCTGCAATCAAGGCAAAGTTCTAGGCGGTCTTAGGCGCTTCACCCTGTCGCTGTCCTATTGAAAAGGGACGACATGATGAGTGAGCTTTCGGTGACAACCGGCCGCGTGAACCGAAGTCCGGCGTCGTACGGACATCGTTTATTAGGACGCGCCTGAGTTCCCTTGAGTTATCTCCGCTTGCCGATCGAGGTTCTCAATACTGAGACTCGAACTCTGCGAACACACCGAGCCCGGAGGCCATCTTCGGCTGGGACAGATGGCGGCACGCTATACAAGGACCGAAACGGAAACATCCCCCGCACCCAGGCAAAACCTGCGGGCCTCAGAGCCGAAAGCTGAACAATTTCAAGGATGATTGTGAGGTGTGGTGCGCTCGGAGGATGTAAAGTCTATTCGCCATTTCAACTACTTGCACAAAGGTGCGGGCGAAAAAGCTCCTTTGAAACGACTATCGTATTTTCAGGCACGCCCTCACCTTCTTGAGCGCACAACGCGAAGCCGCGCTGAAGTCGATGTAACGAAAGCGGCCACAAAGATTGCGGTCCGCAACCCCGAACAGCCCATCACTTCTTAACGCCATCAATACTGACCGATGGCAGCAGGTGTAAGGCCGCCGCGACGAACGCTGCGAACCACTGTGGCCGAGCTGGAGGCAATCTTCAGCAGGGCGGGTCACGGCTGCTGCGGCTGCCACATATGCCGTCAGATAATCTAGAAGTTAAATCCGATGCCGCCGGCGGCCAGATGGTGGGACGTGCCGCCGAAGCTGGTCGTCCACGGGCTGGTCGGCGCATGGACGGGATACGCGGTGGAGCCGAACATGTGATTCACGTCGCCGACATACAGATAGCGGTACTCTCCGAACAGATAGGCGCCGCTGTCGCCGAGGGCGAGGCGCGCACCGGCCTTTGCCTGTGCAGCAAAGGTCCAGACGGAGGAGTCGGAGTTCGAGTTGAAGTGATTGATGCCGGCTTCCAGCGGGGCGACCTGGGTGGACGTGGCGCCCTTGATGGAGACGTTGGCGGCCCCGATGCCGCCGCCAATATAGGGCGTGATGCCTTGATAAGGAGTGCGAAAGCCGACGACCATATTCGCCAGAACAACGGTGGTGCGCGTCGGGAAAGTATTGTCGAACGATTGTTCAGCAAGCCGATCCGTGGGGTTCACCAGCGTCGCACGCTGCTGGTTGCCTGCCAGATAGAAACCTTCGATCTCGAGGGCGGGCAGCAAATGCGTGCCATACGACCATTCATAACCGAGATGCGCACCGCCGAACCCGACGCTGCCGCTGTCGGTCCGCCCCGTGGCGTTGACGGCCAGTGGGCCCCCGGCGATCTCGGGGAAAAAGGCGGTGCCGAACTGGCTGACGCTGCTGCTGCTGCGACTGCCTCCGCCGCCGAAAACGCCGATATAGGCGCCGCGGCTCGCCGCCAGCGACGCTGCGGGCGCCTTTGCGTACATCGCATAAGCCTGCGCGGGCGCGGTTGTCGCCACCGCTTCCTTCGCAGCGTCGCGCCCGGCTTGCGCGGCCACTGTTGCGACCTCGCGGGCCTCTCTCGTTGATGCGGCGCGTCGCTCCTGTTTTGCCTGCTTCAATTCGGTGCGCAGCTCGGAAATGGTCTGCTGCTGCGCTTTCAGCATGCGGAACAGTTCTGCGTTGGATGGAATGTCTTCGGCATGAGCGACGCTCGCCGCCATCAAGCCCGCGACCACGATGAAACATTTACGCGCTGTCATTGATGACCCCTCTGGTTGCCAAATCATTCGCGGACACTATGGAACCTGATCGGGCGAGCGCAAAGGCATCACGTCCGCGAAAGCGAGCGTTTCAAGCGCGTAACCCCCAGATTTCAAGCGCGGTTTGGATTTAGGGCGACTCGCGCCCGCAATGCGCATTGGGAAAAAGAACGCCAGGTTCGATCCCGACAGACGTGACGCTGCGAACCACGGGCAACTGTAGCCGAGTTGGAGGCAATCTTCGGCAGGGCGGGTCCAGATGGCGGCGCTCTATACGCGATCAGCAAATCGACATGCGCTGGCAGCAGATGCCATGAAAATGCTGTCGAGGACCGAAACGGAAACATCTATTCCCGCACCTACGCACAAGCTGCAGGCGCTAGAGCCAAAACCCGAATGGTTTCAAGGCCAATTTTCTGAGGTGTGTGGTGCGCTCGGAGGGACTCGAACCCCCACCCTGTTACGGACTGCCACCTCAAGGCAGCGCGTCTACCAATTCCGCCACGAGCGCTAAAAGATCAGCCCCGGATTCGCACCCGGCGCGGGATCAACCGGCGCCCGTGTAACAAATCAGGATTGGAGGGACAAGGCCTAGACCGATGCTTCGGCAAGGCTTTTCCGGACTATCTGTGATCGGGCGTCCGGGGCAACATTTGCTTGACTTCGACCGCGATGCGGTTGCGGTTGACGACCACGACGCCGCTCGCAATCGGCAGGTTGTTGGCGAGCACCTTGACCTCGTCCTGCTCGGTCGCATCCAGTTCGATGATGGCGCCGCGGCTCAGCCGCATCACCTGATGGACAGGCATCGAGGTAGTTCCGAGAACCACCATCAGGTCGACAGAGACGTTATCGAGGGTTGGCACTTTGACTTCCGCATCCACAAATGAACGATAGCTGCAGATCACCACGGTTATGGTTACCCAATGGTTAACGTGCTCCAGGCGCACCGCGAAGACCCTGCTTTAGCATCGTTTTTCGCCCGATCCGGCCCGCCTGCGGAATGGCGGGTGACCGATTCGCCGGTGGCCTATCAGGACGCCATCGACGTCATGGAAACGCGGGCTGCGGACATCGCCGCCGGCCACGCTCCCGAGCTGGTCTGGCTGCTGGAGCACCCCCCGCTCTACACGTCCGGAACCAGCGCAAAGCCCGCTGACCTGATCGACGCCCGCTTTCCGGTGTTCTCAACCGGGCGCGGCGGACAGTTCACCTATCATGGCCCCGGCCAGCGGGTGGTCTACCTGATGCTCGACCTTAAGCGCCGCCGTCCGGACGTCCGCGCCTATGTCGCCAGCCTCGAGCAGTTCACGATTCGCACCCTCGCCGCCTTCAACGTGCGCGGCGAGCGGCGCGAGGACCGCGTCGGCGTCTGGGTTGCGCGGCCCGACAAGGGCCCCTCCTATGAGGACAAGATCGCCGCGATCGGGGTCCGCCTGAAGCGCTGGGTCTCGCTGCACGGCATCTCGATCAACGTCGAGCCTGATCTCACGCACTTCTCGGGGATCGTGCCGTGCGGGGTCGGAGACCCGCGCTATGGCGTCACCAGCCTTGTCGATCTCGGGCTGCCGGTCACGATGGCCGATGTGGACGTGGCGCTGAGGCAGGCCTTCGAGGACGTCTTTGGCGCCTGAGGGCAGTCGGGACAACCTTGCCAACGGCCGCCCTTCCATGGCGTAATCGGGGAACGATTACGCCGTTGCGCAAGGGACCACAGCAAGAACAGCTTTCATCTGCAGACACCGCTCATTCGCGCGCCGACGCTCCCAGGAGCAAAGGTCAACGCCATGCATGTGGATGTGATCAACAGCCGGGACATGTTGCTCCGCGTCCGGAGCAATTGGGAGGCTGTGTATCAAGCGGACCCCGAAGCGCAGTTCTACATGTCCTGGACATGGATCGCGGGGTGGTTCGAAAAACTCGGTTGCCAGTGGATCGTGCTGGCTGCGAAAGCGGACGCCAACGCAACCGACTATGTCGGTTTCTTCCCGCTGCAATTGCGGACTGAACAGAGCCGCGACGGCAAATTCCACAATGAGCTGCGCACCGGCGGCGGATATTTCGCAGGCTATACCGGCTTCATTTGCGATCCCCAACACCAGCACGACGTCATTCTCGCATTCGCGGACCACACCCGACGGCTGAACTGGGCAAAACTCCATCTGGAGAACATCTTTGCATCGCCGGAACGGCTAGCTCTCTTCCTGAATGAATTCCCGTCGCCTGATTACGTCACCGAAAAAATCCAGCGCCCGGATGACGGCGACGGCATCGATCACGATATCTACGTTTACGTGAATTTGCCCAGCGACTGGGATGCCTTCCTCTATGAGCGGCTCGACGCAAAGGCGCGAAGAAACGCGCGCGCCGCGCTACGGCAGGCGGAAGACGGCGAATACCGGATCACTACTCCCACAGCGGAGACGATTGAAGACGACATCGAGGCGCTTCTGAAATTCTGGGAGTTGCAATGGGCGGCCAAGCTGGCCGCACGATACAATCCAAAACTGCCCTACGGCATGATGAACAATTTCCGCAACATGCTGCGGTGCTGTTTCGCGGATAATGCGCTCTTTCTGCCGATCCTGTGGCAGGGAGAAAACCGGATCGGCATTCAGGCCAGCCTCATCGACTGGAAGAACCGTTCGCTGCTTAGCCTGCTGAACGGAAGGGATCTCAACGTCAAGCGTCCCCCGCCCGGCTTCGTGCTTCATCTGCACTGCGTTCGCTGGGGCATTCAGAACGGCTTCGCCGTCTACGATCTCCAGACCGGGGATTTCCCCTACAAGTACGATTTCGGCGGCATCGAACGCCGGGTCGAATGTCTGCGCGTAAGCACGCGTGACCGGCGCAATCGGCACGGCGCGCTTGAGCCTCTGAGCGTGCCGGTGGTTTTCGAGCGCGCACTGCGCATGCGGCAGGACGGACACCCTGACGACGCCGCGCAAGCCTGCCGCCAGATTCTGGATATCGAACCGGATCATGCCGATGCGTCGCGGCTATTGAAAAAACTGGATGCCAACCGGCGCCGCGTGGCACCGCCAGATCTCTCCGTTGCCAAGGGATTCCATCAACGCGGGCAGATCGCGGAAGCAGAGAAAGCATACAGGGCGATATTGGAAGCAGAGCCGAAGCACACCGATGCGATGTATCTCCTCGGCGTGGCTTTACTCCAGCAAAACAGATTCGAAGCCGCCGAGCAGCAACTCGGGCGGGCGATCGGCCTGCAGCCGAACGTTGCCATGCTTCACTACAACCGGGGCCTCGCTCTGCAGCAGCTTGGACGGCATGAGGAAGCGCTCGCAAGCTTCGATTCCGCCATCGCGCTCAAGCCTGACTATGATCTGGCTCTGGTTCAGCGGAACAGCATTCTGAAAGCTGCTCCGCACATCGGCATCGATCGAAGCCTCTGAAGCAAACGTGCTTGAATGTGAGTCTTTTTCGTCATGGCCGGGCTTCACCCGGCCATCCACGCCTTCCTGCAACATCGCTAAGACGTAGATGGCCGGAATAAATCAGGCCATGACGGAGTGATGTGCGCTGTTTCATTTCATTGGCCGCTTTTCGAGTCAGGCCCTCAGGCCGCGGCGCTGCGCGGTGCGCCCGCGAGCTTGCCGGCGATATAGCGGCGTTCCTGCGTCAGGCCGCCGAAGCCATAAGCGTCCGCACGCGCATCATGGACGTAGATGTAGCTTTCGTTGTGAAGCGGCCCGAGCAATTCGTCCATCCGCTTGAACGTCGCGGCGATGAAATCAGCCTTCTCGTCCTTGCTGTTGGTCCCGTCGGAGATGTGAATATCGACCCAGACGCTGGCCAGCTTCTGTTCAGCCAGCGATTGCCCGCCGGCGAACCAGTCGGCGGCATCGACGGACTGCACGATCACCGCGGTGACCTTGGGGTCCTTGTGCAGGATGTCGGCCGACAGCTTGCTGATGGCGGATGCGATATCGGCCTTCAGTGACGGAGCGTTACGGTGTGAGGTGTACTGGACGGTAATGAGGGGCATGGACTTTCTCCTGAAATTTGCGCGGGCAGCGCATGGAGAGAAGCTAGACCTCGTCGCTTCATATTGGTATCTTATGATTACATATATCAATCATAACGACATGTGATGATGAAATGACTTCTCTGGATATTCCGACCGTGCAGGCGTTCCTGCTGGTGGCCGAGTTGCAAAGCTTCACCCGCACCGCCGAAGTCCTCGGCACGACGCAGGCCGCCGTCAGCATGAAACTGCAACGCCTCGAGGCGACGCTCGGGAAGCGGCTGGTCGAGCGCTCTCCCCGCGCGGTGCGGCTGACCGCCGACGGAGCCGCCTTTCAGGACAATGCGCGCGCACTGATCGCCGCCCATGACCGCGCGCTGTCAGGGTCCATTCCGGTGAGCCAGCAACTTTCGCTGGGCATCAGCGATCACGCCGCAGGCCCCGAACTGGTACCCATTCTCGAAAGGCTGCGCGGCGCATCCTCGTCGCTCACACTCGCAGTGACGATCGATTTCTCACGTACGCTGCTGGATGCTTTCGATGGCGGCGAACTCGATGCCGTCGTGGTGCGTCAGGAAGGCAGCCGGCGCGGCGGAGAAACACTCTGCACCGACGACTTCGGCTGGTTCGCCTCGCCGGGACTCCGCTGGACCAGGGGCGACGTGCTGCGCGTCGCAACGCTCGCCGCGCCCTGCGGCGTTCGCGCTACCGCGGCCCGCGCGCTCGACAAGGCTAACGTCAAATGGACTGAAGCTTTCATCGGCGGCGGCGTAAGCGCTGTGGTCGCCGCAGCCGCCGCAGGACTGGCGGTCGCGCCGCTCGCGAAACGGATCGCACCTCCGGGTATGATCGATGTCGGACCGGCGTTCGGGTTGCCGCGACTCAGCGGATCGAAGGTGATGCTCTACTCTCGGGTCAGCGACGCGTCGAAGCGGGCGGCGCTGCGTATTCTGGCTGCGACATTCCGCAAGGAAGCCGGCGCAAGATAGTTGCGCCGACGATCACACCGTCGGCAGCACCGAAAACCGCTCGCCCGAAGTGCGCAGGTTCAGCATGTCCTCACCGGCGGGTTCATTGTCGATGGCTGTCACGCGCGCCATACCGGGGCCATGCCGGCATTTTTCGATCAGCGCAGCCACATCGGATTCCGAACCGGACAGCACCGCTTCCACCGTGCCGTCCCTGCGGTTCCGCGCCCATCCGGCAAGTCCCCGCGCCAAGGCCTCGTCCTCGATCCAGGCGCGGTATCCAACGCCCTGCACCTTGCCGCGAACGATGATGTGGCGGATGACGTCGCTCATCGCACCAGCCTCGTGGTTCTACTTCTTGAGTCCGAGGAAATCCTCGTTACGTACCTTCACGTCGGCACTGCGCATCACGCGATTGGTCAACTCGGCGGACGGCAGCCCCTTCAGGTCTTTCGGCGACGTGCCGTCGCGCAGCGCCTTCAGCGTATCGTAGACCGCCTGCGTCGCAACTGCGATCGGTGCATGTCCCTGATTGGCGACGCGCACGCGCTGACTGGCGAGAAAGGCCGTATCGGCCAGTTCGCCGTCGGCACTGCCCATGATGATCGGAAGTTTGGTCACGGCGGTGATGGCCTGAAGTTCGGCACGGGTTTTCAGACCGGTGAAGAACAGCGCATCGACGCCCACTGCTTCGTAGGCCTTGGCGCGCGCAACAGTGTCATCGATATTTGCGATGGACGCCGCGCCCGTGCGGCCGACGATGACCAGCGACAGGTCCGAGCGGCCGTCGAGCGCCGCCTTCATCTTGCCGACGCCCTCGTCGATGGAAATCACCTGCGGCTTGGCCTGTCCGTAGGCCTGCGGCAGCAGCGTATCCTCGATGGTGAGACCGGCGGCGCCAGCGGCCTCAAGTTCCTGCACCGTGCGACGGACGTTGAGCGCGTTGCCGTAGCCGTGATCGGCATCGACCAGCACCGGAATTTTTCCGGCGCGGCAAATGCGCCGCACCTGCTCGGCAAGTTCGGACAGCGTGATCAGCAACAGGTCCGGGTCGCCGAGAATCGTCAGCGACGCGGCAGAGCCGCCAAGCAGCCCGAGTTCGAACCCGAGGTCTTCAGCAATGCGCGCCGAGATCGGATCGTAAACCGATCCCGGCCTGATAACGTCCTTGCCCGACAGGATGGCACGGAATGCTTCGCGCTTTTCCTGCGGGACCATCACGCCCTCACGCAAATTCGAGGATCAGCGCATCGACTGCCAATGTCGCACCCGGCGTGGCGGCGATTTTCTTCACGATACCGTCGCGTTCGGCGCGCAGCACGTTCTGCATCTTCATCGCCTCGATCACCGCAAGGGTCTCGCCCGCCTTGACGTCCTGACCTTCGGTCACCGCGATCGAAATCACGAGGCCCGGCATCGGGCACAGCACCTTCTTGCCGGTGTCGGCGGCCGACGTCACCGGCATCAGGCGCGCGGCGGTGGCTTCGATTTCCGTGAACACCTGCACCGGGAGTTCATAGCCCTGATAGGCGAGCCGGAAGCCGTTCTGCATCGGCCGCACCTGCACGGCGACTGGATGACCGGTGATCGTCCCCTGCCAGACCGGATCGCCGGGCTTCCAGTGCGAGAGCAGCGTCACGGGCTGACCGAGGTTGCCATCGGCAGCGATCAGGCGAACAACGATCCCTTCGCCGTCGCGCGCGACCTCAAGCTGAACCTCGTTGCGGTCGAGCCAGACCGAACGGCGGCGTTCACGCGACACGGCGCGGCCATTCAACTGGCCTGAAATCTGCCGCTTGCGCTCGCCCAGAATGTGATCGACGGCCGCACCGACCGCGGCGATACGATGCGCGGTCTCGCCTTCCGGCGTGCGCGGCCCGAAGCCCTTGGGAAATTCCTCGGCGATGAAGCCGGTCGACAGATTGCCTTCGCGCCAGCGCGGATGATTCATCAGCGCCGACAGGAACGGAATGTTGTGGCGAATGCCGTCGATATAAAACGAATCCAGCGCCTGCGATTGCGCCTCGATGGCCGCGGCGCGCGATGACGCGTGGGTCACGAGCTTGGCAATCATCGGATCGTAATAGATCGAAATCTCGCCGCCTTCCTGCACGCCGGTGTCATTGCGCACGGTGATATCGCCCACCTTGCTTTCCGCGGGCGGACGGTACTTCACGAGACGCCCGATGGACGGCAGGAAATTCCGGAACGGATCTTCCGCGTAAACACGGGACTCGACCGCCCAGCCGGTGAGCGTGACGTCCTTCTGCGCGAGCGCGAGCTTCTCGCCGGCCGCGACGCGGATCATCTGCTCGACCAGATCGATGCCCGTGATGAGCTCGGTCACCGGATGCTCGACCTGGAGTCGCGTATTCATTTCGAGGAAGTAGAAGCTCTTGTCCTGCCCCGCGACGAATTCCACCGTGCCTGCGGAATCGTAGTTCACGGCCTTGGCCAGCGCGACGGCCTGTTCGCCCATCTTGCGGCGGGTGGCTTCATCGAGCAGCGGCGACGGCGCCTCCTCGATCACCTTCTGGTTGCGGCGCTGGATCGAGCATTCACGCTCGCCGAGATAAATCACGTTGCCGTGCTTGTCGCCGAGAAGCTGAATTTCGATGTGGCGAGGATCGACGATGAACTTCTCGATGAAGACGCGGTCGTCGCCGAACGACGCTTTCGCTTCCGCCTTGGCGAGGTTGAAGCCTTCCGCGACTTCGGATTTCGAATGCGCGATGCGCATACCCTTGCCGCCGCCGCCGGCCGACGCCTTGATCATGACGGGATAACCGATCTCGTCGGCGATCTTGACGGCATGCACCTCGTCCTCGATCACGCCGAGATGGCCCGGCACGGTCGAAACCTTGGCCTTGGCCGCCGCCTTCTTCGACTCGATCTTGTCGCCCATCGCTGCGATCGCGCCGGGATTGGGACCGATGAACACGATACCCGCCGCTTCCAGCGCGCGCGGGAACGCCTCGCGCTCGGACAGGAACCCGTAACCCGGATGCACCGCCTCTGCCCCGGTCTGGCGACAGGCCTCGACGATCTTCTCCATGACGAGATAGCTCTCGGCGGCCTGCGGCGGCCCGATGAAGACGGCTTCGTCGGCCATCTCGACATGGAGCGCGTCGCGGTCAGCGTCCGAATAGACAGCGACAGTCTTGATGCCCATCCGGCGCGCGGTCTTGATGACCCGGCAAGCGATTTCGCCGCGATTGGCGATCAGTATCTTTTTGAACATGGGTTTGACTTGATCTTCTTGTCTTGAGGGCAGGACCGACCCCGGCCAGGGCACCTGTTTGGCATGTGCCGGGGATTGTAACAATTCCGTTGCACAGGGAAACTACATCTCTACTGGCCTTCGGCTTGTCGCCTCAACTGAAAACTGGCCCTGACAGGGGAAACCCATGCGCTGCACAATGCTATTGACAGCGACCTGCGCCCTCGCCCTGTCGAGCATGGCGGCTTTCGCCCAGAATGACCGCCCTCGCAACCTCATTCTCTTCGTACCGGACGGCATGCGCGCGCTGGCGGTGAAACCGGAAACCGCGCCGGCCATGGCAGCATTGCGCGACAAAGGCGTCAATTTCGCCAATCCGCACTCGCTTTTCCCGACCTTTACCACCGCCAATGCGTCGGCCATGGCCACCGGACACTATCTCGGCGACACCGGCGATTTCAGCAACACGATCTATACCGGCTACCCGGTAGCGCACGCCAACGGAACGGTCGTGCCGTTCCTCCAGAACAATGCGGTGCTGGGCGAACTCGACGAGCATTTCGGCGGCGACTTTCTCAACGAAGAGACGATCCTCAAGCTCGCCCGCGAGAAGGGATACAGCACCGCCGCACTCGGCAAGGTCGGCCCCACCCTGATATTCGATCACACCGACCGTGCCGACCGGCCGGGGCTGCATTCGATTGTGATCGACGACTCCACCGGCGAGAAAAACGGCGTTCCGCTCTCACAGGAGATGAAGGACGCGCTGACGAAAGCCAACCTGCCGCTGGTGACCCCGTCGCGCGGTGAAAGCCGAAGGGCCGGAGACTTCAAGACGCCGGGGACGCTTGTCGCCAACATCGCGCAGCAAGCCTATTTCGCCGACGTCGCCACGAAAATCATTCTGCCGATGTTCAAGGCGCGCAACCAACCGTTCGTGCTGGTGTTCTGGTCACGCGATCCGGACGGCGCGCAGCACAACCACGGTGACAGCCTGAACACGATCACCCCCGGCATCAATGGTCCCACTTCGCTTGCTGGGATCAGGAACGCCGACAACAACCTCGCGCAGATCCGCAACGCACTCGACGAGCTCAGCCTGTCGGACACGACGAACATCATCGTCGCTTCCGATCACGGCTTCTCGACCATCTCGAAGGAAAGCAGGACCAGCCCATCAACGAAGATCACCTATGACGACACCCCGAAGGGTTTTCTGCCTTTGGGATTTCTCGCCATCGATCTTGCAAAGGCGCTCAAGATTCCGCTGTTCGATCCGAACAACAAGAATGCGCGCGTTCCCGACAGCGCACACCCGAGATTCGGCAGCGGCCTGCTTGGAGCAAGTCCTGAAAAGCCCGACGTTGTGGTGGCGACCAACGGCGGTTCGGATTTGATCTATCTGCCCAGGAAGGGGCGCAAGAAGGATCGCAAGCTCGCCGGGCACATCGTCAAGGCGCTTCTCGCACAGGATTACGTCAGCGGCATTTTCGTGGAGAACGATCTGGGGCGGTTTCCCGGAACATTGCCGCTGTCTGTATTCAACCTGCGCGGCAAGGCCGTGACGCCGCATCCGTCGATTGTCGTCAGTTTTCGTTCCTACGCCTCCGGCTGTGACGAGCCGACAATGTGTACGGTCTCGGTCGCCGATACGGTGCTGCGGCAGGGCCAGGGCATGCACGGCAGCTTCAGCCGAGGCGACACCATGAACTTCATGGCGGCTATCGGGCCCGATTTCAAAAGCGGCTACACCGACACGCTTCCGGTCAGCAACGCCGATGTCGGCGTTACCGCCGCAAGGCTTCTCGGTCTGAACCGCAAACCGAAAGGCGCGCTGGTTGGCCGGGTGATGACGGAGGCCATGCCCAACGGCGTGACGCCCAAGGGGCTCACCGGGACACTCGCAGGCCCACGCGCCGCCAATGGCTTGCGCACGGTGCTGCAATTCCAGCGCGTGCTGGACCAGCGCTATTTCGATGCGGCGGGATTTCCGGGGCGGACGGTCGGCCTTCCGGAGACAGTCAAGACAGCAGGCGCAAGGTAGCGCCTGCCGCTTTTACGTAAGAGCGTGCCTTACATTCCGAGGTCGAGGAAGTTCGGCAGCGTGTGCGCAAGCGGCAGGGTCGCCGCGCCGATCAGGGTAGCGACGAGCGCCGCAAGCGCGCGGTTGTTACGGCGCGTGCCGCGCATCTGACTCGCGATCCATTCCAGCACCTCGATGTTCACACCGACGGCCGTCGTGGGCGCCCAGCTCTCGATCGAGGTGTCGGGTGACAGCGCAACGGAGCGCGGCGGAACCGGCAGGCCGGAAGCTGCGGCTGCGTGATGCACGATCGCCTTGGCGAAAAGATCGTCGAACCGGCCGTCGTCGCTGCGCTCGGTCGCGGCCTTGTTGATCTCGAAAAGTGTTTCGGCTTCGGCGCGGCTGACAGGCTGGTTGGTGTTCGCCGCGGCGGTCAGAATTCGCGCGCACCAGGCCGCGTCATCCGCATCCAGCGCCCGCGAGAAGTGAACGCGGCCGGTGGTCGTGGGCCCCTCGCCCGTGATCACGCCATCGCGCACGAAAGCAAGCGCGTAAGCGGACACGTCGCGGTCGGCAATGGAGCCGGTTTCGATTTTCCGGATCAGTTCGGAAAGCGGTGCGTTCGAGATGAGCGAGGCGGACGTCATGTTACTTTTCTCTTTTTGTGTCCCGCAGCATTTTCATGCGGATGTAAACGAAGCGTTAATGAAGCGATTCGGAGCACGCTTCTTTTCTCTTATGGTTGCGGATTGGTCGCACTGACCGCCCGCCAGGTTCAGAGATGGCCATCGGACCCGGCGGCGTTGCGGCGCATCAAAGTCAAATTCGAGGCATAGCGGAAAAGTGAGCGCGCAGCGGACGATTATGAACATCCATTAATCCGCCGCGGGACAGCAGAGATTTTCTGAAGCATGGCGGCGCGCGAGAAGGATATTGTCCTTTTCGCCACACGGTTTCGTTTTGGGATCTGCGTCGCTATATCACGACCGCGAGATTTTCATCGCAACTCCAAGTACGTGAGGCCAAAAACATGACAATTCAGATTGGCGCGGTGGCGCCCGACTTCGCGGCTGACACCACCGAGGGACGCATCAAGTTTCACGACTGGATCGGCGACAGCTGGGCCCTGCTGTTCTCTCATCCCAAGGACTTCACCCCCGTTTGCACCACCGAACTCGGGACGCTGGCACGGCTGAAGCCGGAATTCGACAAGCGCGGTGTTAAACTGATGGGCCTGAGCGTCGATCCGATCGACAACCACACGAGGTGGGGCGCCGACATCAAGGAGACGCAGGGATTTGCGCCGAACTATCCGATGATCGGCGACACCGATCTCGCCGTTGCAAAGCTCTACAACATGCTGCCGGCGAGCACGTCGGGTGACGCCAACAGCCGCACCGCTGCCGATAATGCCACGGTGCGCACGGTGTTCGTCATCGGCCCGGACAAGAAGGTGAAGCTGGTACTGGTCTATCCGATGACCACCGGGCGCAACTTCGACGAGATCCTTCGCGTGATCGACTCGTTGCAACTGACGGCCAAGCATCGCGTCGCCACCCCGGCCGACTGGAAACAGGGCGAAGATGTCATCATCGCCGGTTCGGTCACCGACGACGAGGCCAAGACGATCTATCCGGGCGGCTGGAAGTCGCCGAAACCCTACATCCGGATCGTTCCGCAGCCGAAATAACCACGGCCCATAACCGCCTGAGAGTCTGACTGAAAATGCAGCCAGCTTTTACAGGCGTTCTGCAACAGTTTGAAACGACACATTTTTCGTCATGGCCGGGCTTGTCCCGGCCATCCACGTCTTTCTTGCGATGCTAAAGCCAAGGCGTGGATGCCCGGCACAAGGCCGGGCATGACGAGTTTGGCTGACGACCCTGATTTCATTGGCTGCATTTCAGTCGGACTCTCAGAAGAAGGGACGCGTCGCGTCCCTTTTTCATTGAGGTTTCTTTTATTGCAGTCTCGCCGTCACATGCGCGGCGTCAGCCAGTTCGCGATCAACAGCCCGAGCGTGGACGACACCGCCGTCACGAACGAGCCCCACGCGACGTCCACTAGCACCACCGGCCAGGTCCAATGCTTCAACAGCGCCAGCGACGTCAATTCGAATGTCGCGTAGCAGAAAAATCCGAATAGCGCGCCATAGAGCAGCGTGGACCGCCAGTTCGCGTCAGGCGCGGCGCTGACGAAGATCAGAATACCGACGGCATACAGCAGATAGAACAGGATCGCCGGCGCAAGCCGGACCGTGCCCAGCATGTCGCCGACCTGCGACGTGAAAAAGCTTTTGGCGACAAGTCCCAGAAACAGGAAATCGATCGGGACCATCACCAGCAATGTGGCGAGGTAGAGAACGGCGTTCCGCTTCAAGTGATCCTCCCGGACGGCAATGACCTGTAGCAGGAACTACGGATGACTGCCCGATCCGGTTGCACTCGCGACAAAAATCAGACGAACAACCTCATGCCGCCCTGACACCATCAAGGAAGCGCCCGACCTCCGCCTGGAGGTGCAGGCTCTCGCCGCTCAGCGCCTGCGCCGACTTCAAGATATCGTCCGACGTCTCGCCGGTCCGGTTCGCGCCATGGGCGACTTCCCCGACATTGGCGGCAACCTCGGTCGTGACGCTCGCGGCAGCCTGAACGCTTTTGGCGATTTCCTGCGTCGCGGCCCCCTGCTGATCCACCGCAGCCGCAATCGATGTGGCGATCTTGTTGATGTGTTCGATGGTTTGGCCGATCGCCTTGATCGCGGAGACCGACTCCTGCGTCGCGGACTGCATGTTGACGATATGGCTGCTGATCTCGTCGGTGGCTTTCGCGGTCTGTCCGGCCAGAATTTTGACTTCCTGGGCCACCACCGCGAAACCGCGTCCGGCCTCGCCTGCCCGCGCCGCTTCAATGGTCGCATTGAGCGCAAGGAGGTTGGTCTGTTCGGCAATCGATGTGATGAGTTTCACGACATCGCCGATGCGATCGCCAGCGCGCGACAGTTCGGCCATCCGCTCATCGGTCGCAGCGGCCTGCTTCACGGCGTTGGCGGCCACCCCGTTCGACTCCTGAACCCGGCGGCTGATCTCGGCGATTGAACTGGTCAGTTCCTCCGATGCCGCCGCTGCGTTGCGCACATGCTCCGATGCCTGCATCGACGCGTCGGCAGACGCCTTGGAAAGATGCGCGGTGCTGCGCGCTGTTTCAGTCAGTTTTTGTGCCGCACTTTCGAATTCGCCGGACGAATGCAGAACCTTGTCGATGATTCCGCCGACGTTGGACTGGAATTCATCCACGAAGCTTTGCAATTCCGCCTTTCGGCGCTGCGCGGCCTCCGCTTCGGCGGTCTTTCGTTCGGCTTCGAGCCGGCGGCGTTCAAGCGAGTTCGCCTTGAACACACCGATGGTCCGGGCAATGGAGCCGATCTCGTCGTAGCGATCGACGTGCTCGATCGTGACATTGGGCTGACCTTCCGCGAGCGACGTCAGCGTATCCGTGACGGACCGGAGCGGACGCGTCACGCTGCGCACGATCAACATCGTCAGTGCGAGGACGAGCAAAGCCCCGATCACCGCAGCGATGGTCATCATCATCATGGCGTTCCGGAGCATGGCATCGAGCGGCTCGGTCGGAAGCCCGACATAGAGAATGCCGACGATCTTCCCGGCGGCGTCGAACACGGGTTGATAGGCAGTCATGAAACTTCTGCCGAACAGCGTGGCCGGCCCCTTGTAGGCCTGACCGCTTCGAATGACCGGCTGCCCCGGATGATCCGCCGCCAGTTGCGTACCAACGGCGCGGTCGCCGTTCTCTTTCTTGACGTTGGTGGTCCGACGGATGAACTGCTTGCTCGCATCGTCATAAACGAAAAGGGTTGCGTTCCCTCCAACATAGGAGGTCGCACGATCGACCGTCTTGTGATCCTTGAACTCGGGCATCGCGGGGATTTCGGCCCGGGCGACGATCCCGTCCTTGATGGTGACCTTGGCGTCGCCGTAGGTCTCGGCGAAGGCCAGAGCCAGCGTGCGGAGGCTGGTTTCGATTTCGGATTTGCCCCGGGCTTCGAACTCCTTGCTCAGCGACCAGTAGGCCGCCCCGACCACCATCGAGGTGGTTGCCGCGATCAGCGCCGCCGCACAGATCGTTGCCTTGGTTCCGAGTTTGAATTTCAGAAAACTGAAGGAATTCTTCGCCAACCCGAGTGTCATCGTGTCGTCTCCGAAAATGCATTCCGTTCAAAATCGACAAACTTTGACAGTATATATTTACCGCCCGATTAACGGGCTTTCCGGCACCACCGCTATGGGTCAGGATAACCGGCGTAATGACAGGTTCTTCAGCTCCCCCTTCCATCGTCTGGTTCCGTGACGATTTGCGGCTCTCCGACCATCCAGCCCTGCACGCCGCCGCAGCGAGCGGCGCACCGTTGATCTGCCTCTATGTGCTGGACGAAGAGAGCAGTTCCCTACACCCGCCGCGCGGACGTCCCATCGGCAGCGCGTCACGCTGGTGGCTTGCGCAGTCGCTGCGAAGCCTGCAAGCGAGCCTCACCGCACGCGGACAGACACTCGTGCTCCGCCGGGGCGCTGCCGCGAAAGTCATCTCGGACCTCGCGCAGGAGGTTCAGGCATCTGCGGTCCATTGGATCGAGAGCGATATCCCGAGCCATGCCGCCGTCGAGCGCGACGTCAGCGCGGCGCTCGACAAGATCGGCGTTGCGGCGCGCGGCTTTCCGAGCGACCTGCTGGTGAAGCCGACAAGCCTCCGCAACAAGGAAGGCCGTGGCCTGCGCGTGTTCACCCCATTCTGGAAACGGGTTCTCAGTCTGGGCGATCCGCCGCAACCCCTGCCCGCGCCGAAGACGCTGACAGCCGGACCAAAGGTTGCCAGCGACGATCTCGCGTCGTGGAACCTTGAGCCGACGCGCCCCGATTGGGCCGCAGGGCTCCGTGAGACGTGGACGCCGGGCGAAGCCGCAGCGCAGGAACGGCTCAGGGATTTTCTCGACAATGACATTGCGGGCTATGCGTCATTGCGCGACCGTCCCGACCGCGACGGCACCTCACGGCTATCGCCACATCTGCGGTTCGGTGAAATCAGTCCGCGTCAGGTCTGGCATGCGGCCAATTTCGCCGCGGCAAGAAAACCCGCAATCGGCTCCGGTGCCGGAAAGTTCCTGAGCGAGCTCGGCTGGCGCGAGTTCTCGCGGCACCTGCTGTTCGATCTTCCGCAACTGGCGGAGAAAAATCTTCAGACATCATTCGATGCATTTCCGTGGCGCAGCGATGCGAAAGCGCTGCGCGCGTGGCAGCGCGGCCAAACTGGGTATCCCATCGTCGATGCCGGCATGCGCGAACTCTGGCACACCGGCATCATGCACAACCGCGTGCGGATGGTGGTGGCGTCGTTTCTCGTTAAGCACCTGCTGATCGACTGGCGCCACGGTGAAAAGTGGTTCTGGGATACGCTGGTCGACGCCGACCCGGGCAGCAATCCGGCAAGCTGGCAATGGGTCGCGGGCTCCGGCGCCGATGCGGCTCCGTATTTCCGCGTTTTCAATCCGATCCTGCAAGGCGAGAAGTTTGATCCCGACGGCGCGTATGTGTCGAAGTGGGTGCCGGAACTGGCGCGCCTCCCGGCCAGGCTGATCCATCAACCGTGGGACGCCACACCGGTGGAGCTTGCGGCCGCCGGCGTCACGCTTGGAAAGATCTATCCGGAACCGATCGTCGATCACAAGGCCGCACGCGCCCGCGCGCTCGCGGCTTACGCCAAAACACGTTCACCTTAAGCCTTGCGCGCGGCAGTCGTGGTCCTGTTCACGAGCAGCACCGCCGCCGCGCAGATCACCATGCCGGCGATCGAGAGCATGTCCAGCCGCTCGTCGAACAACACATAGGCCATGATCGCGGTGACGCCGGGCACGAGGTAGAACAGGCTCGCGAACTGCGTTGCGGCCGAATGGCGGATCAGCCAGTACAGCAATCCAATCGATCCGATCGACAGCACGATGACCAGCCACGCGAGGCCGAATACGAACTCATGATTCCAGGTGATCACGCGCGTCTCGAACAGCCATGCGCCGAGAGCACACAACAAGCCCGCCGACACAAACTGAATGAAATTTCCGGCGCGCCAGTCGATGTGGCTGCAGTAACGCTTCTGATAGAGCGTGCCGAGCGTGATGCTGATCAATGCGACGCAGGTCGCAAGCCAGCCCCAGCCCGCGTCCCCTGACAATGAACGCCCGTGCAGAACGATCAGCGTTCCTGCGAGGCCCATCAACAGTCCCGTCCATTGCAGCGGCGTCACGCGCTCGCCAAGCCAGCGGTTCGCCAGTGTCGATGTCAGAATCGGCTGCAGGCCCGGGATCAGCGCGGACAATCCGGCCGGCACCGAATGGTAGATCGCAACCGAGGTTCCGCCGAGATAAAAACCGTGGACGAGAAGTCCGGCGACCGCGCTGTGAATCACATCAGCGCCCTTCGGCCATTTCGGCCGGAAAATGGCGGCGATGACGCCCATCAGCAGCGCCGCAAGGGCCATGCGCACCGCGAGGTAGGTCAGCGGCTCGGCTCCGGCCAGCACATACTTGGTGCCGACAAATCCGGTGCTCCACAGCACAACGAAAACCGCCGGAGCAGCCCGCGCGGCGATCGTTTCGAATCTTGACTCGGACGGCGACGGGCTCATTTGCGCAACTGCTTGCCCGATCCTATGGTGTCGGGCAATCGTCAAATACGCTAGTGTGGTGGTTTGCAAGTCCGCATTGTGTCTACAGTGCGTTTTTGCGGACTTGCAAACCAAAACCACACTAGAATCATAACTTCTAGTGTCCTTTTGAATCCGAAGTTCGCCCTGGAGCGCGCCGCTAAATGAAGCGAACTTCGGATTCAGGACACTAGGCCATGCGTTCAAAAAACGCAGACCGGCATCATGCAAAGCACAAGGGTTCAGTTCATGGATGTTCGCGCCGCCGTCGCCATCGCAGCCGGTAAACCGCTCGAGATCACCACCGTTCAGCTCGAAGGCCCCCGCGAGGGCGAAGTGCTGATCGAGATCAAGGCGACCGGCATATGTCACACCGATGAATTCACCCTGTCCGGCGCGGACCCCGAAGGGCTGTTTCCCGCCATTCTCGGCCACGAGGGCGCAGGCGTGGTGGTTGACGTGGGCCGCGGCGTCACCAGCGTCAAGAAAGGCGACCACGTCATTCCGCTGTATACGCCGGAATGCCGCCAGTGCGAATACTGCCTCTCGCAAAAGACCAACCTGTGCCAGGCGATTCGTTCTACCCAGGGCAAGGGCCTGATGCCGGATGGCACCAGTCGCTTCAGTCTCGGCGG
>JAUSAX010000123.1 GCA_030652315.1 Afipia sp.
GGCTGCCGCGCGCTTGACCGCATTTGCTGCCGTCCCCAGCGCCTTGATCGTCGCGGGCCCGAACTTGAGCGTTTCGTCACAGAACACCACCAGAACGCCGCGTGGGGCAGCGGAAAACGGTACGAAGCCGACCTTCACGGCGTCGGTCATAAGCAAATCCTCCAGATAGTCGCGGCTTGCGCAGCAAAGGGGACCAGAATCCGGCGGACGCTCAGATTCGGGACATGAGACGACGCACTATGACGCTTTCCGGCGTGCGCTGCCAAGCGCGCCGCAATCAAGCCTGCCTACGGCAGCCGGCGCTTGCCCCCGGCGTGGCCCCAAAGCAACGATGATGTTTTATTAACCACAGTTGGCACCCAGCCTCAGGTCGGCCATTTTGTTGACCAATCAAAGGGATGCTATGAAATAAGAATGTGCCGGAAAGCTCGATTCCGTGCCCTGGGGGAATCTCGCAAGAGGTTTGGGCGCGTTCACGAAATCCGGCTGGAGTTGGGGATAGAACTGCCCGATGGGCTCGATCGATACCACTGTTGACCAGACGGCCATGCCGTCGTCCGCCCGGACTATCGCGACCGCACGGCTCGTCCGGCGGTGGGCGTTGGCGTGAGGCGGAAGCGCGCATGGTAACGACAATTCTCGCACGCTATTTCGCCGCCCGTTTCGTGATCGCATCGGTCGCGACCTTCGGCGCGATCTTCGTGCTGGTCATTACCGTCGATTACATCGAACTGATGCGCCGCGCCGGAAGCCTGCCGAATGTGTCGGGTCTCTTTGTCGCTCAGACCGCGCTGTTTCGCGTGCCGCTGTCGCTCGAAAAGCTGATGCCGTTCTGCATTCTGATCGGCGCAATGGTGTCATTCCTCGCCTTGTCGCGGCGGCTCGAACTTGTGGTGGCGCGCGCCTCCGGCATCTCGGCCTGGCAGTTCATAACCCCTGCTCTGCTCAGCGCGCTCATCCTCGGTATCCTGGCAACCGTGCTCTACAATCCGATGTCGGCGGAGATGCTCGAACGCGCCAAGAGCATGGAGACCAAGATCTTCACCGATGGTGCGCCAGCGAACCAGGACGGCGCAGGCTTCTGGCTCAATCAGTCGACCAGCGAAGGACAGAGCATCATCAACGCCGCCCGGAGCCAGGGACAAGGCGCGCTCCTGACCGGCATCACGGTATTCAGATACGACACGTCCGGCATTTTCAGGGAGCGAATCGAGGCGAAGGAAGCCACCCTTGAACCCGGCCAGTGGGTGTTCAGACAGGTACGCAGGTACAAGCTGGATAGTCCGCCAGAGGAGCAAGATACCTTTACACTGGTCACGAGCCTTACCCCGGCCCAGGTCCGGAACAGCTTTTCCACCCCCGAAACCGTGTCATTTTGGCAACTCCCGGACTACATCAAGTCGTCCGAGAACTCCGGCCAGGCCACAGCCGGTTACCGCCTGCAGTACCAGAAGCTCATCGCGCGCCCATTTTTATTGGCTGCAATGGTGATGCTCGCAGCCGCTGTAAGCCTGCGGTTCTTCCGCTTCGGCGGCGTGCAAAAGATGGTTTTAAGTGGCGTTGCAGCAGGGTTTCTGCTCTATGTCCTCTCGAAAGTAACTGAAGATTTAAGCAAGGCCGAGTTGATGCATCCGCTCGCTGCCGCGTGGTTGCCCGTTTGCGTGGGCGGCCTCTCGGGATTTTTGGCTTTGCTGTACCAGGAGGACGGGTAGTGGCCGTTGTCGCCGCCCTCCAAGGACGGACGCCTGCGTTCAGGCGGCGCATTCGCTTGCGCCGTCAAAGCTTGGTCATGTCTGCAATTCTGGGGCTTGGCCTGGCGGCCGGCTTCGGCAACGCGGGTGTGACACCCGCGTCGGCCCAGCAATCCTTCCGATACAATCCCCTGCCGCCCAAGCCGCCCAAGCAGAAGCCGACCCAGCAGGCCAATGACGGGCAGATGCTCGTGCAGGCCGCCGAGGTCAATTACGACTACAACAATTCGCGTGTCGCGGCGGTCGGCAGCGTCCAGATCTACTACAACGGATCGACGCTCGAGGCCGACAAGGTCATCTATGACCAGAAGACCAAGCGCCTGCATGCCGAAGGCAACGTCCGACTGACCGACCCTGACGGCAAGATCACCTACGCCAATATGCTCGACCTGTCGGACGACTACCGTGACGGCTTCGTCGATTCGCTGCGGCTCGACACCGCCGATCAGACCCGCATGGCGGCGACGCGCGCGGACCGCACCGGCGGCGAGGTCACGATTTTCCAGAACGGCGTCTACACCGCCTGCGCCGCCTGTAAGGACAACCCGAAGAAGCCGCCGCTGTGGCAGGTCAAGGGTGCGCGCATCATCCACAACCAGACCGAGAAGATGCTGTACTTCGAGGACGCGCGCCTCGAGTTCTTTGGCCAGCCGATCGCATATCTGCCGTTCTTCTCGACGCCCGATCCGACGGTCAAGCGCAAGAGCGGCTTCCTGATCCCGAACTACATGTCCAACACCCGTTACGGTGTCGGCATCGAGGTTCCCTATTATTTCGCGCTGGCGCCGGACTACGACGCGACCGTGACGCCCCGCTACACCACCAAGCAGGGCCTGCTGATGCAGGGCGAATTCCGTCAGCGCCTCATCAACGGCGCTTACGAAATCCGCGCCTACGGCATCCGCCAGAACGATCCGAACCAGTTCAACGCCGAGCCCGGCCAACGCGAATTCCGCGGCGGCATCGACACCAAGGGCCAGTTCGCGTTGAACGACAAATGGGTCTGGGGCTGGGACGCGGTCGCGGTCTCGGACAAGTCGTTCTTCTTCGACTACAATCTGGGTCCTTACAAAAATGCGCTCAACGCGTTCCTGCTGACCCCGGACACGGGCCTGTCGCAGATCTATCTCACCGGCGTCGGTAACCGCAGCTATTTCGACGCGCGTGTGATGCACTTCCTCGGCTATTCTGCCGCCGACGATCAAAGCCAGATTCCGATCATTCACCCGGTGATCGATTATTCGAACGTGCTCAACCGCAACGTGCTCGGCGGTGAATTCAGCTACAAGGCAAACTTCACCAGCCTGAGCCGGCAAACCGCCTCGTTCGATGCGATCAACCCGACAGCGCTTGTCAGCGGCTTCTGCCTGCCGACATCTGCCGATCCTAGAGCTAGAACACCAGCTCAGTGCCTCCTGCGCGGCATTCCAGGCGATTACACCCGGCTGACCGCTGAGGCTTCGTGGCGGCGGTCCTTTACCGACTCCATCGGCCAGATTTTCACGCCCTTCGCATCGCTGCGCGCCGACCTGATCAGCGCCAACATCGACAACCAGCCCGGCGTTTCAAATTACCTGCCGGTCGGGTCAACGCAGACCGCGCGTTTGATGCCGACGGTCGGCGTCGAGTATCGCTACCCCTTCATCAACGTGCAGCCGTGGGGAACCACGACCATCGAACCGATCGGCCAGTTGATCATTCGGCCGAATGAACCGAGCGCCGGCCGCCTTCCCAACGAAGACGCGCAGAGCTTTACATTTGACGACAGCAACCTGTTCAGCGTCGACAAATTCTCGGGCTACGATCGCGTCGAAGGCGGCGGCCGCGCCAATGTCGGCGTCCAGGCGACAACGCAGTTCGACCGCGGCGGCTTTGTCAACGTCCTGTTCGGACAGTCCTACCAGTTGTTCGGCCTGAACTCCTTCGCCGTGCAGGATCTGACCAATACCAGCCTCGGCAGCGGTTTGGACAAATCAGCCTCCGACTATGTTGCGCGCATCGCCTATCAGCCCAACAAGATCTACAGCATGATTGCCCGCACCCGGCTCGACGAAGCAACGGGAACTGTGCGACGCTTCGAACTCGAAGGCCGGGCTAATTTCGACCGCTTCGGGGTGAGCCTGCTGTACGGCAACTACGACGCGCAACCTGAACTCGGCTTCCTCACGCGCCGCGAAGGCATCGTGGCAACCGGCTCTATCAAGGTGGCCACCAACTGGATGCTGTCAGGCGCGCTGCGCTACGACATCGCGAACCAGACGGTCAATCAGTACATCGTGGGCGCGGGCTACGTAGACGACTGCTTCATCATCGCGGCCAACTACATCACGGACTACGCGTATACCTCGAAGAGCTACACGACTCCCGTCACCGATCACCGCATCATGCTGCAGATCGGGCTGCGCACCATCGGCGGCACTTCGTTTAGCGCTGCTCAGTAATATTCCGGTAGCGGGATGGTGCAGCCAGCTCGATTGCAGATTTCAGGGCGCGCGCCGTATAGTCACGGGAACCGCCGGGAGTTCATCGGATGCGCGTATTAACGCCGCAAACTCGGGGTTGATACTGCTGAATACGCGCTGGAATCTCCAGCCTCCGCCGAGACCGGTTTGATGACGGGTTTGAATATGATCGCGACTTTTCTTCTTCGCTACGCACGAACAGCTTCACTCGCGGCCGCCCTGCTCGCCGTGTCGGGTTTCGGCTCGACTGTCATGGCGCAATCCGTCGCGGCGATGGTGAATGGCGAGGCCATTACCAATTTCGATATCGACCAGCGCATCAAGCTCACTAAGCTTACGACGCAGAAAGCGGTCTCGCGGCAGGAAGCGCTCGAAGAATTGATCAACGACAAGCTCAAGGTCAAGGAAGCCAAGCGATACGGCCTCGACATGTCATCGTCGGACATCGACGGCGCGTACGGCAACATGGCGTCGCGCATGCGCATGAACCCCGAGCAGCTGTCGAAAACGCTTGAGGGCCACGGTATTCGTCCCGAGACGCTCAAGAACCGCATCAGGGCCGACATGACATGGGGCAACCTGGTACGCGGGCGCTTCCAGTCGAACCTGCTGGTGCCGGAGAAGGACCTCGCCGGAATCGAACCGTCCGACACCAAGGAAGGCGAGAGCTTCGAGTATCTCGTTCGCCCGATCGTCCTGATCGTGCCGCGCGGCTCGCCGTCGAGTGCCATCGAAGCACGCCGCAAGGAAGCGGAATTGCTTCGCAGCCGGATTCAGAGTTGCGATGAAGCGCAGTCGCTGTTCCGTTCGATGCGCGATGCCGCGATCCGCGATCAATTGACCAAGACCTCGGCGGATCTGCCGCCGGCCTTGCGTGAACTGCTCGACAAAACACCTGTCGGCAAACTGACGCCGCCGGAAGTCACCAAGCAAGGCGTCGAAATGGTGGCGCTGTGCAGCCGCAAGCCGACCAAGGCGGACACGCCGGCCAAGCGCGCGGCGCGCGAGAAAATTTACAACCAGAAGTACGAAGCCAAATCCAAGTCGTATCTTCAGGAAGTCCGCAAGGGCGCGATGATCGAGATGCGCAAATAAATGAGCTCAACCGCGACAGCGTTGCCATGATTAAAGCCGCCACGAGCAAAGCGTTGGCGCTGACGCTCGGCGAGCCCGCAGGCATCGGTCCTGACATCGCGATCGCGGCATGGCTGAAGCGCCGCGAACTCGACCTTCCCGCGTTCTACCTGATCGGCGACAGCGCGTTCATCACGGAGCGCGCCCGCGTGCTGGGCGCAACTATCGCAGCCGCCGATGCGAGCGTCGAGGATGCCGCCGAACTCTTCGCCGATGCGCTTCCGATCGTCAAAACAGGCATCGCGGCGACAGCGCGACCCGGCCATCCCGACGACAGCAGCGCACCGGCGGCCATCGCATCGATCCGCCACGCCGTCGCGGATGTGATTTCCGGACGCGCCAGCGCGGTGGTCACCAATCCGATCGCCAAGAGCGTGCTCTATCGCGCGGGCTTTTCCCATCCGGGCCATACCGAATTTCTCGCGCAGCTTTCCGCGGCCGTGAACGGCACGGTGCCGCATCCAGTAATGATGCTGTGGTCACCCGGGCTTGCCGTCGTGCCGGTGACGATCCATCTGCCGCTGCGCGACGCCATCACACAACTCACCAGCGATCTGATTGTCCGGACCGGACGCATCGTCGCGGCGGACCTGAAAGCGCGGCTTGGCATTGCCCGCCCGCGCCTTGCGATATCCGGGCTCAACCCGCATGCTGGCGAAGACGGCACCCTCGGCACCGAGGATCAATCGATCATCGCGCCTGCGGTTGCGACGCTTCAGGCTGACGGCATCGACGTGCGCGGCCCGCTTCCCGCCGACACGATGTTTCACGAAGCCGCGCGAAAAACCTACGACTGCGCGATCTGCATGTACCACGATCAGGCATTGATCCCGATCAAGACCATCGCATTCGATGACGGCGTCAACGTCACGCTGGGATTACCGTTCATCCGCACCTCGCCGGATCACGGCACCGCGTTCGATATCGCAGGTACCGGCCGCGCCAATCCGTCCAGCCTGATCGCGGCGCTTCGCCTTGCCGCACAAATGGCGGCGGCATCAAGGACATGACCACCATCGACGACCTGCCGCCGCTCAGCGACGTGATCCGCCGCTTTGAACTGTCCGCGCGCAAATCGCTCGGCCAGAATTTCCTGCTCGATCTCAACCTGACATCACGCATCGCGCGCGCCGCCGCTCCGCTTGAAGACGCCACCATCGTCGAGATCGGCCCCGGTCCCGGCGGACTGACGCGCGCGCTGCTGGCACAGGGCGTCAAGCGCGTGATCGCGGTGGAGCGCGACGAGCGCGCGCTCGGACCTCTGCAGCAGATCGCCGCGCATTATCCCGGCCGGCTCGAGATCGTTCTGGCCGACGCGCTGACCTTCGACCCGCGCCCGCTGCTGGCGGGAGAGCGGGCCAAGATCGTCGCCAACCTGCCCTACAATATCGCCACGCCTTTGCTGATCGACTGGCTGTGCGCCGAGCCGTGGCCGCCGTGGTACGACATGATGGTGCTGATGTTTCAGCGCGAAGTCGCAGAGCGCATCGTCGCCCGCGAGAACGACGAGGCCTATGGACGGCTTGGCGTGCTGGCGAACTGGCGCGCCGAAACCAAGATCCTGTTCGACATCGCGCCCGGCGCCTTCGTGCCGCCGCCCAAGGTCACGTCGTCCGTGGTGCGGCTGATCCCGCGCGCCGCGCCCGCGCCCTGCGACCGCCGCATGTTGGAGCGCGTGGCTGCCGCGGCATTCGGCCAGCGCAGAAAGATGCTGCGGCAGAGCCTCAAGTCGCTCGGCGTCGATCCGGCTGCACTTGCCGCCGCGGCAGGCGTCGAACCGACCCGCCGGGCCGAGACCATTCCGGTGTCCGGCTTTGTTGCCATGGCGCGCGAATTGACCGATATAACAGCCGCAAAATCAAAAACACCGTAACGGAGAAAGCCCAATGGCTCAGATGCGCCGCCAATCTCTTGTGAAGTTCGATGCTCCGCTCTGCGAAACCATCGTGGAGACCCCGAAGCCGCAAGGCCGGGAAGTTCTGGTGCGCATCGAGCGCTGCGGACTGTGCCATTCGGACCTGCACATTCAGGACGGCTATGCGGATCTGGGCGGCGGCAAGAAACTCGACACCACACGCGGCATGGTTCTGCCATTCACGCTCGGACATGAGATCGCGGGCGTTGTCGATGAAGTCGGTCCCGATGTGGACAAGGCGCTGATCGGCGCGAAGCGCGCCGTCTTCCCGTGGATTGGCTGCGGCCAGTGCCGCGACTGCCAGAACGGCGACGAGAACCTGTGCGCCAAGCAGCGCTTCCTCGGCGTCTCGATCGACGGCGGCTTTGCCACCCATGTTCTGGTGCCGGATGCGAAGTATCTGCTCGAATACGATCCGCTGCCGGTCAACGTCGCCGCGACCCTGATGTGCTCTGGCGTCACAGCCTACGGCGCGCTTAAGCGCCTCGTCGATCGCCCGCGCCAGCGCAACCTGCTGCTGATCGGCCTTGGCGGCGTCGGCATGATGGGTCTTTCGTTTGCCGGTGCGATGTTCAAGCAGCCGATCTCCGTGGCTGACCTTAACTCCGCCGCGCGGGATACTGCGCTCAAGAACGGAGCGTCGGTGGCCTACGATCCGTCCGAGGCCGACATCGTCAAGCGTATCCTGAAGGAGACGGACGGCGGCTTCGATGAAGTGGTCGATTTCGCAGGCAACGAGAAGTCCATGGCGTTTGCGACAGCCGTGTTGGCGCGCGGCGGCAAGGTCGTGGTGTCGGGCCTGATGGGCGGCAACTTCAGCCTGCCGATGGTGCAATGGATCTACAAGCGCATGACCATCGAAGGCTTCATGGTCGGCACGCTTGCCGAAGCTCATGAGCTGATGGCGCTGGCGCGCGCCGGCAAGATCAAGCCGACGCCGATGCAGGAAGAACCGATGGCCGATGCACAGAAGTGGATCGACCAGTTGCGTGCCGGCAAGGTCGTCGGCCGCATCATGCTGAAGAACTGACGTCCAGCACCGGCCTAATCGGCCCGAACCGCAGTCCAGATCACGTGGCGCGCGCCGCCGCGTGGTCCATTGGCGCGGACCGGGACCTCATTCACATCGAAGCCTGCCTTGCGCAGCCGCTGGGTGAAGCGCGGATCGGGTCCTGACGACCACACGGCCAGAACACCGCCGGGCCGCAGCGCCACGCGCGCCGCAGTCAGTCCTTTCAGATCATACAGAGCATCGTTGGACTCGCGCGTCAGACCCTCAGGGCCGTTATCGACGTCGAGCAGGATAGTGTCGTAAGCCGCACGTGCGGACCGGATGATCTGGCTGACATCCTCTTCACGGATCGTGACGCGCGGATCCGTCAGACTGCCGCCGAACATCTCCGCCATCTCGCCACGCGCCCACGCCACGACGGACGGCACCAGTTCGGCGACAACGATCTCGGCCTTGGAGCCAAGCACGGCAAGCGCTGCACGCAGCGTAAATCCCATGCCGAGGCCACCGATCAACATGCGTGGCCGTTCGCGTGTCTGGATGCGTCTGCACGCGAGCGTGGCCAGCGCCTGCTCCGAGCCGCTGAGGCGGCTGTTCATCAGTTCGTTCTGGCCGAGCTTGATGGAGAATTCAGTGCCGCGGCGCATCAGGCGAAGTTCGCCGCCGCCGGGAATTTGCGCGGTATCCAGCAGGGTCCATGGGATCAACGATCAAGTCCTCAACTGTTCGAACTGTTCGGCGCAACGGGCGCAGCGCATGCTCTCGTTACGCCATGCAGGTTCCCGAATGCCAGCCAGAATTGAGCAAATGGCCCCCTGCCCGCGCGCCCGAATTAAGCCTTAGCCTGTCCGGATTTGCGGCCTATTCCGACCCAACTTGTCACCGAGAAGCTAACGCGAGAATGAGTTCGTGTTGCGTAAGGGGGACAGAATGTCAAACCGCACGGCCGCAATTGCCTTTGCCGCCATCACCGGCTGCGTTTCAATCATCAGCATCACATCGGCATCGGGAAATCCAGCCAGTGCGGCAGCGGGAACCGCCGCCGGCGCGGCATCCGGAAGCGCCGCCAGTGCCGCCGACGAGTGCCACGCCGCGCCAAAGGCCACGACACCGGCGGGAGCACACTGGTACTACCGCGTCGAGAAAGGCACCAAGCGCAAGTGCTGGTATCTCGGAGAGGCGGGCGCGAAGACGAAAAAGGCAGCAGCGACTGCGCCAGCGTCTTCAGACACCGCCGAACAGGATGCGCCTCCTCCGACACAGATCGCGCCTGCACCGAAACAGGAAGCCGCGAAAAAGCCCATCCAGAAATCCATTGCGAACGCGCGGGCGGAACTGACCGCAGGAGCGCCGGATGAAGATCCGTCGCTTGCTGAAACAACGTGGCCGCCGATGCCGGGCCCTTCCGCCAACGCCGATGTCCGCAATGATAATCAAGCGGCTGCGATGCAGCCCGCTCCTGCTCCTGACGCAAACAAGCAAGGCTGGAACGTCGCCACGCGCTGGCCCGACCCAGCCGCAGCCGCTTCTGCCAGCGATCAGCCCGCCGCCATGCCGCAACCCGCGCAACCGGCTCCCGCTCTCACGGCGGAGCGTCTCGCCACCGCCGCTGCCACGCCGGCCCCGTCGCCCGCGCCTGCGATGACGACAGGCGCAGCGTCACCGCAACCACAGCAGTCCACGGCCGCTGCGGAAACCGAGAGCATGTCTCTGAGAATTCTGTTGAGCATTCTCGTCTGCGTGCTGGCGCTCGCCGCGATCCTCGGCCCGTTGCTGTTCAAGTACTTCCGGCCGAAGCCGCGCGAAGACGACCGCACCTACGGTCAGCGCCGTCCGATCTGGGACTTGAATGTGCCCCACGAGACAATTCTGCAGGACAATCCGCCGCTCGTGATACCGCTCAGCCACGCGCACGCTCTGCCAGTGCCCCGCGTGCTGGAAGAGCCGCGCATGCTGGACGATACTGCCGATGAGATCGAGCAATTGCTGTCGCGCGCCTCGAAGCGTTCGGCGGCGTAAGCGCCGGACGTTTGATCGTCATTGCGAGCGAAGCAAAGCAATCCAGAGCAGCTATCCGAAGGCTGGATTGCTTCGTCGCAAGCGCTCCTCGCAATGACGGCTCTCTCTCAGCGCGTCACTTCTCCAACTGCTTCTGCAATTCGCGGACGAAGGCCGACAGGCCGGTCTGGCGCTCGCGCTTGAGCCTCTCAGCTTTGAGAATGGTCACGACCTGCGAATACGCCTCGTCGAGATCGCTGTTGGTGACGACGTAGTCGTATTCCGCCCAATGGCTGAGTTCGTGGCTGGCGCGGCTCATGCGGCCGCGAATGACCTCATCGGAGTCCTGCGCGCGGGTGTGCAGCCGCTTCTCTAGATCCGCTGCCGAAGGCGGCAGAATGAAAACGCTGACGACATCGACGCGGGCCTTCTCGCGCAGTTGCTGCGTGCCCTGCCAATCAATGTCGAACAGCACATCCTGACCTGAGGTCAGTGCATCCTCGACCGGCTTGCGCGGCGTGCCGTAAAAATTGTCGAACACCGGCGCATGCTCGAGCAATTCGTTGCCCTTCACCATGGCATCGAACTTCGGCTTGTCGATGAAATAATAATGCTCGCCGTCAACTTCGCCCGGACGCTTCGCGCGCGTCGTCACCGATACCGACATCCGCAGATCGTGAATCTTCTCGATCAGCATGCGCGCCAGGGTGGATTTGCCCGCGCCCGATGGCGACGACAGCACGAACATCAGCCCGCGCCGCTCACCATCTCTCAAGGTGCCCCCCGCCGCCATTACCCAAATCCTTGCTATTCCAGATTCTGGACCTGCTCGCGAAACTGCTCGACAACGCTCTTCATCTCAAGCCCGGTGTTGGTCAGTTCGATATCGTTCGACTTCGAGCAGGTGGTGTTGACCTCGCGGTTGAATTCCTGCGCCAGAAAATCCAGCCGTCGCCCCACCGGCCCGCCCTTGCCGAGCAACTCGCGGGTCTGCGCGATATGCGAGGCGATGCGGTCGAGTTCTTCGCGGATGTCCGCCTTGGCCGCGATCATCAGCGCTTCCTGGCTGAGCCGGTCGGCGTCGAAACGATCCGATGTCTCCAGCAATACCGCGATTTGCTCGGCGAGCCGCGCACGGATCGCCTCGGGCTTCCGGCCGGGCGCCGCTTCCGCCCGCTGCGCGAGACGTTCGATCTCGTCCATGCGCTGGGTCAGGATCTGGCCGAGGGATATGCCTTCGCGCTTGCGCATGTCGATCAGGCTTTGCAGCGCCTGCTCGAACGACGCCGAGACGGCGGCGCGTGCGGTCTGCATTTCAGCCTCGTCGCTCTCCGGTTCGACGACTTCGAGGACGCCCTTGATCCCGAGCAATCCATCGACACTCGGCGCAACCGCATCGGTGCGCGCGGAAATCTCGCCCGCGACTTTCAAAATCGAGGACAGGACATCCTCGTTGATGCGCACGACCGAAGCCGCACCCGTACGTTTCACTGTGAGGTTGGCGTAGACGGTGCCGCGCGACAGCAGTTCGGTGGCGCGCTTGCGGGCCGCGGTCTCGACATCATCCCACCCTGCGGGCACCCGCAGCCGGAAATCAAAGCCCTTGGCGTTGACCGATTTCAATTCCCATTCGAACGCATAGGGTCCGCTGGTGCCGTGGCTTCGCGCAAAGCCGGTCATGCTCGACAGCGCCATCGCGAAAGTGTCTCCGTCACTGGTGTTCAGAACAACGTGGATGCGAGCCGGTCAACCGGCTCATGTCAGGACTGAGCTTGTCCCTGAAATCGTCAAGGCAAGCAAGAGAGAGGCCGCGCTACTGCGTCTTCTCTTCTTCGGGCTCCGGCTCGGCGGGTGCCGCGGCCGGGGCGCGCTTTGCGGTGCGTTTGCGCGAGGCCGCATCCGCCACCGGTTCGTTGGCGATGATGCTGGCGGGCGCCGAAGCCTTCGGAGCCGCCGCCTTCGGAGCGGCCTTCGGGGGCGCGCTGGGCTTGGCGGGCGCCGCAGGCGTGCCTGTTGCGGGCGCCGGCACAGCCGCGACCGGCGGCTGATCGTCGGCATCCACGGTGTCGTTCTGCTGCTGGCGCTCCATCGCGCGCAGCTTCGCAACGCCCTTCTGGTGCTGGTCGTAGGTTTCGGTGAACGAATGGCCGCCGGTGCCGTCGGCGACGAAGAACAGATCACGGGTCCGTGCCGGATTAGCGGTGGCTTCAAGCGACGCGCGGCCAGGATTGGCGATCGGTCCCGGCGGAAGTCCGTCGATTACGTAGGTGTTGTACGGCGATGGCTGCTGAATCTCGCTGCGCTTGATCGGCCGGCCGAGCGTGCCCTTGCCGCCGACGAGGCCGTAAATAATGGTCGGATCGGACTGCAGCTTGATGCGCTGGCGCAAACGGTTGGTGAAGACGGCGGCGACGCGGCTGCGCTCGTCGGCCCGGCCGGTTTCCTTCTCGACGATGGACGCCAGCGTGACGAGCTGTTCCGGCGATCGGACAAGAATGTCGGGATTGCGGCGCGCCCAGACTTCGGCAAGCACCTTCTTCTGCGCCTGCTGCATGCGGTGGATCACCTGATCGCGCGGCGTGCCGCGCGGGAAGTTGTAGGTGTCGGGCAACAGCGTGCCTTCGCGCGGCTGCTCTTTCAGCGAGCCCGCGAAAATATCGTTCTCCTGAAGCCGGGCGACGATCTGCTCCGAAGTCAGGCCTTCCGGAATGGTGATGGAATGCTGCACCACCTTGCCTTCGACGATGGTGCCGATGACGTCGCGCAGGCTGGCGTTTTTCTGGAACAGATACTCGCCGGACTTCAGACCCGACCGCGCATTGAGCGCCAGCACGCTGCCGATGAATGTCCAGCGGTCGGCCGAGATCACGCCGTTGCGCTGAAGGATGTCACCGATATCGGTCATGCCCGCGCGCGGCGGAATGTTGACGACCTTGTCTTCGGCAAGCGGGCCTTTGGCCTCGATCGTCTTCTTGCCATAGAAAAAGACGCCGCCAGCCAGCAGCATCGCGACGATCAGGAATGTAAAGATCGCGTTCCCCACCACAACGAGCGTGCTTCGGGCGCGCTGCGAATGCTTTGGCGGCTGCGGAACCTGTTCCGGCTCAAGCGCCGCGCGCGGACTGCGGGGCGAGATAGGTGGTCTCTGGCTCATCGAAGCAACCTGAATTCTGAACGACGATTAGTGTTGTCGTTCCAGCGCTATACGCCCGCCGGTGAGAGAAATTATGTCCGAATAGGGCAAAACCGTGAAGACAGTTTTGCCTTTTTTCCCCGTCCGTTAAATCTTGAATAGCTCTTGTTCGAAACGAAACGCTTAGTTCGCCAGACGCCGGACGACCAGCGACGCGTTGGTGCCGCCGAATCCGAATGAGTTCGACAGGGCCACGTTGATCTCGCGTGGCCTTGCCTTGTTCGGGACGAGATCGATCGCCGTCTCGACGGAAGGATTGTCGAGATTGATCGTCGGCGGCGCGACATTGTCCCGAATCGCCAGAACGCAGAAAATCGCCTCGATCGCGCCCGCCGCACCGAGCAGATGGCCGGTGGACGACTTGGTCGACGACATCGAAACCTTCGACGCCGCATTGCCGAGCAGCCGCTGCGCCGCGCCAAGCTCGATCTCGTCGCCGAGCGGTGTCGAGGTGCCGTGCGCGTTGATGTAGTCGATGTCGGACGATGTCACGCCAGCACGCTTCATCGCAGCGCTCATGCAGCGGTACGCGCCGTCGCCGTCTTCGGCGGGAGCGGTAATGTGATAAGCATCGCCGGACAGGCCATAGCCCACGACCTCGGCATAAATTTTCGCGCCGCGCTTTTTCGCGTGCTCGTATTCCTCGAGCACCACGACGCCTGCGCCCTCGCCCATCACGAAGCCGTCGCGATCCTTGTCATAGGGACGCGAGGCGATGGTCGGGTTATCGTTGTATTTGGTGGCCATCGCGCGCAGCGCGCAGAAGCCGGCCATGGCGAGGCGGTTGACGGCGGACTCGGCGCCGCCCGCAACCATCACGTCGGCATCGCCGAAGGCGATCAGACGGCTGGCGTCGCCGATGGCGTGTGCGCCGGTCGAGCAAGCGGTGACAACCGCATGGTTCGGACCTTTAAGGCCGTGCTTGATCGAAACGTAACCCGACGCGAGATTGATCAGACGGCCGGGAATGAAGAACGGCGACAGCTTGCGCGGTCCACGCTCCTTCAGGATCACCGCGGCTTCGCCGATGCCTTCAATGCCGCCGATGCCGGAACCGATCATGGTGCCGGTGGCGCAGCGGTCTTCCTCGGTGGTCGGATGCCAGTTGGCGTCGTCGAGCGCCTGGCTCGCGGCCGCCATCGCGAAAATGATGAAATCGTCGACCTTGCGCTGCTCCTTCGGCTCCATCCAGTCGTCGGGATTGAAGGTGCCGTTGGTGCCGTCGCCGCGCGGAACAACGCAGGCGATCTGGCAGGTCAGGTCGGAGACGTCGAAATGGTCGATGCGCTTTGCGCCGCTGTCGCCATTGAGGATGCGTTTCCAGGTCTGCTCGACACCATTCGCGAGCGGCGAAACCATGCCCAGACCCGTGACGACAACCCTCCGCATACGTTCTTCTCCGGTACGATCGGCGAACGCCAACAAACACAGCTATGACAGCAAGACGGCGGGTCGCTCGATTACAACCCGCCGCTCGTCGTCATGGCTGCGCGGTGGCGTCAGCTCTTTGCGTTTTTCTCAAGAAACTTGGTGGCGTCGCCCACGGTGAGAATGGTTTCCGCGGCATCGTCCGGGATTTCGCAGCCGAATTCCTCTTCGAACGCCATCACGAGTTCGACGGTGTCGAGGCTGTCTGCGCCGAGATCGTCGATGAAGCTGGCAGCATCCACAACCTTCTCGGGCTCGACACCAAGGTGCTCGACCACAATCTTCTTAACCCGCTCGCCAATCTCACTCATCGTTTAACCTCGTGCTTGTTCCATTAAACTCGACCGCAAACCGATACGAGCCCCTCGCGGTGCGAAAAATTGCGAATTCGTGCCGTCCGTACCACGCGTCCCTGTACCTTCGCCATAGCGACGAAGTCACCGAAAACGGCGGCTGGCGCCGGAACGGCAATATACGGGGTTTGGCGATCCTGCAATGGCGTTTTCCCCAACCGATTGCCGTTCGGTTACCATACTTCCCCGGAGTTGACCACATGGCCCCGGCCCCCGTCCACCGGCCTGTCCCGCTTGACAAAATCCCTGCGAAACGGGCCTTAAATCATGGCCATACCGCCGTTAACGTGGATGGTCTGGCCGGTCACGTAGGCCGCCTCGTTGGACGCGAGATAGACCGCCGCCGCAGCGATATCTTCCGGCGTTCCGAGCCGCCCGGCAGGCACCTTGGCCAGCACCCCTTCGCGTTGCTTTTCATTCAAAACGTCAGTCATCGGCGTCGCGATGAAGCCGGGCGCAATGCAGTTGGCTGTCACATTGCGGCGCGCATATTCCGCCCCCACCGATTTCATCATGCCTATCAGGCCGGCCTTCGATGCCGCGTAATTGCCCTGCCCCGCATTGCCGGTCACGCCGACCACCGAGGTGATCGCAATGATTCGCCCGAACCGCTTGCGCATCATCAGCTTGGTCGCGGCGCGCGTCAGCCGGAACGTCGCGGTGAGATTCACCCGGATGACGTCGTCGAAGTCCTCGTCGCGCAACTGGACAAAGAGGTTGTCCCGCGTGATGCCCGCGTTAGCCACGAGAATATCGAGCTGCCCCATCGCCTTTTCAGCGGCGGGAACCAGTGCTTCGACCTCGGCCATGTCGGAGAGATTGCACGGCAGCACATGCACGCGCTCTTTCAGTTCACCGGCGAGTGCCTCGAGCGCCTCGCGCCGGGTGCCCGAGATCGCAACCGTGGCGCCCTGTGCATGCAACGCCCGCGCGATCGCGCCGCCGATGCCGCCCGTCGCTCCGGTCACGAGCGCCGTCCTGCCTGTCAAATCGAACATATCGCCCCCTTGGGAGAAGTCCCGGGTATGGGTCAAAGATTGCGCTTCGTTTGCCGCAAGAAAACGCCGTTCGTCAATGACCTCTGCCCAGTCTCTTGCCACAAAAACCGCCCCGGCCGGGCCGGCCGCGCGGTCCCGCGGCACTGTCCTTGCCTGTTTTCAGGGCGACCGGCGGCTCCTACGCCACGACCGGGTTTGATGGTATCCTGTCCGTCACGCCCTAGAGGAAGCAGCGGAGAGAGACACCGATGCGCTATCGCACCGCCATCGCGTCACAGCTCTTCGCGTTCGACGACCTCAAGCAGGTGATGGCCTATGCCAGCCCCGCGCGCTCGGGAGATCATCTCGCGGGCATCGGCGCGGCCACGGCGCAGGAACGGATGGCGGCCCGTCATGTGCTGGCTGAGGTGCCGCTCAAGCAGTTCCTCACAGAGGCCCTGATCCCCTATGAGGACGACAACATCACGCGGCTGATCATCGACAGCCACGACGCGACCGCGTTCGCGCCGGTGTCGCACATGACTGTTGGCGATTTCCGCAACTGGCTGCTGTCCGAACAGGCGACGACCGAGGCGCTCGCAGCTCTGGCGCCGGGCCTCACGCCGGAAATGGTCGCGGCCACCTCAAAGATCATGCGCAATCAGGATCTGATCGCGGTGGCGCGCAAGTGCCGCGTCATCACCCGCTTCCGCGACACCATCGGGCTCGAAGGTCACCTGTCGGTGCGGCTCCAGCCGAACCACCCCACAGACGACTTGCGCGGCGTGGCGGCATCGACGCTAGACGGCCTGCTGATGGGCTCAGGCGATGCAGTCATCGGGCTCAATCCGGCCTCCGACAGCATGCCGGTGCTCGGCGATCTGCTGCACATGCTGGACGAGGTGATCCAGCGCTTCGAAATCCCCACGCAGAGCTGCGTACTCACCCATGTCACCAACACGATCCGACTTGCGGAGGCCGGCGCACCGGTGGATCTCGTGTTCCAGTCGATCGGCGGCACCGAGAAGACCAACCTCTCTTTCGGTGTGACGCCAGGCCTTCTGGACGAGGCGCGGGACGCTGCCCTGTCGCTGAAGCGCGGCACCATCGGCGACAACGTGATGTACTTCGAGACTGGCCAAGGCAGCGCCTTGTCGGCGGATGCGAACTTTGGGGTCGACCAGCAGACCTGCGAGGCGCGCGCCTACGCACTGGCGCGGCGCTACAAGCCGCTGCTGATCAACACCGTGGTTGGCTTCATCGGCCCCGAATATCTCTACGACGGCAAGCAGATCATCCGCGCCGGTCTTGAGGATCATTTCTGCGGCAAGCTGCTCGGCCTGCCGCTCGGCTGCGATATTTGCTACACCAATCACGCCGAAGCCGATCAGGACGACATGGATACGCTGCTGGTGCTGCTCGGGGCCGCAGGCATCAGCTTCATCATGGGCGTTCCGGGCGCGGACGACGTCATGCTCAACTACCAGAGCACGTCGTTCCACGATGCGCTGTTCCTGCGCGAAACCATGGGGTTGAAACGCGCGCCGGAATTCGAGGCATGGCTGCAACGCATGCAGATCACCGACGCCGAGGGACGGCTGCGCCCGCCCTCGCCCAACGCGCTGCTCGGCGGCATGGGCAATCTCAAGTCGCTGGTCGCATGACGGACAAGAAAGACACCAAGAGCAACGTCACAGAAAGTCCCTGGAGCGAGTGGCGCAGCGTCACGCCGGCGCGGCTGGCGCTCGGCCGCGTCGGTGCGGGCATGCCGACCGACGAAGTATTACGTTTCGGCTGGGCGCATGCGATGGCGCGCGATGCGATTCATGCCGCGCTGGATGTGCCGAAGCTGGAAATTGCGTTGCAAGCACAGGGCTGGACCGTCGCGCATGTCCATAGTCGCGCGTCCGACCGCACCACCTATCTCCGGCGGCCGGATCTGGGTCGCGTGATCGATCCGGACGAGATCACCAAGCTACGTGCAGCACCCATCCAGCGCAGCGACATCTGCATCGTGATCGGCGACGGGCTGTCGTCGCTGGCGGTGGACCGTCACGCCGCGCCGCTGCTCGCCGCGCTGAAGTCGCTGCTTGCGGACGAACTAAAGCAGGCACCGGTCGTCATCGCCACGCAGGCGCGTGTCGCACTGGCCGACGAGATCGCAGAACTGTTGCAGGCGAAGCTGTCGATCATGCTGATCGGCGAGCGGCCGGGCTTAAGTTCGCCGGACAGCCTCGGCATCTACATCACCCACGCACCGTTCCGCGAGCGCAACGATGCCGGACGCAACTGCATTTCAAACGTACGGCCGGAAGGATTGAGCTACGCCGCCGCCGCGTTCAAGCTGGCGTGGCTGGTGCGCGAAGCGCTCACGCGCAGGCTGACCGGCGTGGACCTTAAGGACGAGAGCGATCTGTCGCTGCTCAAATCAGGGGTTACAAACCTGATTGCCAAATGATGGTACCCGCTTCACAGCTACGCCTCTGGAAGTGCGCAACGATCCCAACGACTACTTTATGTCGGATGGCTTCGGAGCACCTGCGTTGTCAGGGGGGCCGATGATGGGAAATACCCGTCCGACATCCATTCGCTGGCTCGAATAAGCGAGAGCGCATCCGATGATCGCAATGCCAATGATGCAGCCCAGGACGAACTTTCTCTGAGCTCTGCGACCACCCACCGTGTCGTCAAAATTCCTGTCCATTCGCAAATCTCCGGCCCGCAACGAAATGCGTGCCCTCAGGTAACGACGGTGATGTATTCAGGTTCCTTACAATCCGTCTGGCACGTCCCCGACTACCGGATTGCAAACAGAAACCGCGCCCGGTCAGGCGGCGCGATGAATAGTTCAAAATGGGCGCCCATCGGAGGCTATCGAAACCAATTGGCGACCTTATCCCAAAGCGATGTATTTCCGTTGCTGTCGTGAATGGAAGGCGCAGGCTGCACTTCGCTGACGGGGTCTGAAGCCGGGAACGTATCAATCAACCCCGCTTCAAGCCTTGCATGAGTTTCCGCATCGGCCTTCAGGGCGTCTCGCGGATCGGCGGCGTGGCGATCGAATGGCGCCGGATCGAACTTTTCAGTCATCGCGTCCTCCTTTGCGCATCGGATCGAGTAGCCAGCACTCGCGGCTTTAGACGCTCCTTTGCTCGTTGAGTGGAAAACGTCTCCCGAGAGGGTTTGTTCCTGTTCGTGGATTTGGGACGACTGCAAGCACCTCGGCGCTTACGTCCTGTGGCAGGCGATACCATCGTCAAATAAAAAGCCCGCCCAAAATAAAAGCCGCGCCACCCGAAGGTGACGCGGCAATGGCCGTTCTGTTGCTAGGTGGACCTACCCCGAATGGTTACGCCGCGAGGCGCACTTCATTCATGCGAACGTTATCGTTTGCATTTAGGTTTTGACCCGATAACGGCGGTATCATGCCGGGCACACTTCAAGGCTTCATAACAAGCATCGAACCTATTTCGCCCCCATCAGAAACGGTTCACGATCAAACCTTCCAATCTAACCGCTTCTGGTGGAGGCGCCGGGGTACTGCCCCCCGGGTCTACTTATTGTCCGCGTTGAGATTCAGCGCCATCGTCTTGCGACAGTACCAATATATGCGAGATTTCCGGTTTTGTAAGGTGCAAAAACCCGCCCTTCCATCATCATCCGCGACAATAGCGTCAGAAACTCATTTCGCCGCCGCGATGGCCGCCTTCGCAGCCTCGATATCGCCCGGTCCGCCGACCGATACGCCCACCGCGCCGTCGGCAATGCGCTTGACCAGGCCGGACAGCACCTTGCCGGCACCGATCTCGAGGAAATGCGTCACGCCGTTGCTTGCCATGTACGTAACGCTCTCGCGCCAGCGCACGGTCCCGGTGACCTGTTCGACCAGCCGCTTGCGGATCTCGTCCGGATCGGTAATCGCGGACGCCAGCACGTTGGACACCAGCGGCGCCTTCGGCTTGTTGATGGTCACTCCGGCCAGCGCCTGCGCCATCGCGTCCGCCGCGGGCTGCATCAGGCGGCAATGGAACGGCGCGGATACCGGCAGCAGTATCGCGCGCTTGGCGCCCTTGGTCTTGGCGATCTCGAGCGCGCGCTCGACGGCGGCCTTGTCGCCGGAGACGACCACCTGCCCGCCGCCATTGTCGTTGGCGGCCTGACAGACCTCGCCCTGCGCTGCTTCTTCCGCCACCGCCACCGCGGCTTCGTAATCCAGTCCCAGCAGCGCCGCCATCGCGCCGACGCCCACCGGCACCGCTTTTTGCATCGCAAGACCACGCGTGCGCAGCAGCTTCGCGGTATCGCTGATCGAGAAACTGCCGGCAGCAGCCAGCGCGGAGTATTCGCCGAGCGAATGGCCGGCGACGAAGGCCGCATCGCGCGCGATGTCGATCCCGGCTTCGGTCTCCAGCACCCGCAGCGTCGCCAGCGACACCGCCATCAGCGCCGGCTGGGCGTTCTCGGTCAGTTGCAGCGTCTCCGCCGGGCCGTCCCAGATGATCGCGGTGAGCTTCTGCCCGAGTGCCGCATCGACCTCGTCGAATACGGCCCTGGCCGCCGGAAATGCATCGGCGAGCGCTTTGCCCATGCCGACGGTCTGCGATCCTTGTCCCGGAAAGGTGAATGCTGCTGTCATGGAGGTCCCCTGAAAAGATAGGCCGTAAGACACCGCCGGGGCGGCGGGTGTCAAGCTGCGGCGCGGCGCAGCCGATATGGGCCGGCGAGTTGCAGCCCTGAACTGCCGCCCCTAATGGGCCGATCGGCCAATGAGCCATCAGGTGGTGGCTCCAATTCGGCTCATTGCCCCGAATTTACCGTGTCGTCAGAAACGACGACAGTTCACCCGAAAGAGTGTGTCGCATGTCTTTGATTTGCCTCACAATGCTCAGCATCAGCGGCCAACGTCCGTGATACCATGCGCTTATTTTGCAAGTTATTTTTCCGAAAGCATAAAGATGAACTGGCGACCGGTGATTATTGCTCCGAACGAACTCGGTTTTGAAACAAGGGGGATCGTCGAAAAATTTCATGAGGCATGCGATCGCCTGAATGTTCGGCCGGTAACGCCGGACATCAATGGTGGCTACGCCGGACGCACTGCCGGAGGGCGTGTTGAAACGGCAGACGGCCGCCAGTTGTGGCTCAGAGTCGCCGGAACGACGTCGATCGACAACCGGCTGCTCAAGGCCGATATCGCAGCGGATAAGATAACCGGCATTCCGAAACCTGTTCTTGTCGAGCGAAGCGATTGGGTCAACGGAAACGTTCATTGGACTGCACGGCTTATCACGCTCACTGACGCCGCCGTTGAAGCGAATCCTTGGGCAGGCCCATCTGCCGCCAGCGTCACGGACGACTGGATCGGCAATCTGAAACAAGCGCTCGATGGTTTGGCCGACAAAACGTCGGCGCAAATTCATGTTTCGCCCGAAGCTTTGCAAAAATGGCTTTCCGATACAAATCAGATTCAGCACGAGTTTCCGCAGAGCGAATGGCGGCTGTCTCACAATGATCTGAACTGGAGCAATCTGACCGCGCCCAAGCTGTCGATTTTGGACTGGGAATGGCATGGGCTGTCCCCCACAGGCTTTGATCCTGGTCTGCTGATCGCCTACTCGTGCAGGAATGCAGAACTCGTGCGCCGCCTGGAACATGCGTTCGAACCGTATTTCGAAACGTTCACCGGGCGCGTGGCACGCGCCTTCGCCACCGACCAACTCCGGAGTGCAGCGGCCGGGGGCTGGCTTGATCCAGCAATGCTTTGGCATCTCGACGCGATGCTTGAGCGGCTCAACAGCCAGGTCCTGCTGGCATATCACAACACGGAGAAACGTTCGCGGAAAACCGTTTCGACTGAGGACACAGGCCTTGGCCTCAATGTCGCGACGGGACACGCGAACCAAGGCATGGGTGCCGCCGTCGATGGATACAAAATCGCAGCCGTCATTCCGCTTTACAACGGCGCCAGCTATATCCGCACCGCTCTCGAAAGCGTCCTGGCGCAGGAACGCAAGGCTGACGAGATTATCGTTGTTGACGATGGTTCGACCGATAGCGGCCCCTCCATTGTCGCAAGCATGGCCGCAGCCAATCCAAAGATAAGGCTCCTCTCAAAAAAGAACGGCGGCCAGGGATCGGCGCGGAATTTCGGCGTGCGGCATTCAGCGGCGGACTTGATCGCTTTCCTCGACCAAGACGACATCTGGTATGCGGATCATCTGGCAGAGCTTGAGAAACCGTTTATGCGGAAATCACGGTTGCCGCTTGGCTGGACTTATTCAAATCTCGATGAGATCAACGGCAACGGCCGGATGGTGTGCCACTCGGTTCTCGATACTCAGAATAACGAACATCCCAAGCGGACCCTGCAGTGCTGCCTCCAACAGGACATGTTCATCCTGCCGGGGGCATCGCTGATATCAAGGGACGCGTTCGACGCGGTGGGAGGCTTCGACGAACAATTCATGGGCTATGAAGACGACGATCTTTTCCTGCGGATGTTCTGCCGCGGCTATCGCAGCGTCTATATCGACCAGCCATTGACGATCTGGCGCATTCACACCGCATCGACGTCATATGGAAAACTGATGGCGCAATCGCGCATGAAGTATTTCAGCAAACTCGTTGCCACGTTCCCGGATGAACCCGAACTGCACCGCTTTTATGCCCGGCAGTTTTTTGCCCCCCGGTTCGTCCGGAGCGTCCTGGCGGATCTTCGCAGCGGAATTGCTCTGGATAATCACGAGCGCGTGGTGACCGCTTGCTCTCATCTGTGGGATCTGAGCGGCCATCTCTCGATGCGGCAAAAAATCCCTCTCAGGATGCTGGCTATCCTCGCGCGTTTTCCGATGGCTGGCCGATTGGTCCGGATGCTGCCGGATGGAGCGGCGAACGGATTGCGGAGTGTCTTCGGGGTGTAACACCCCGTTGTGGCGGTGTTGCGCAAGCCCGATCAGCCACTGACCTGTCGATTAGTGGAACCTCTTACCCCGCGTGCGCGTTTGACCGTTGGGGCGCTCAGTGGAGTGCGCACATGGAAGAAGACCCTCGCAAACCACAAACATTAGCCATGGCACCCGTCTTGATCTTCGCGGCCGTTCTCCTTGCGGTATTCGGAGCAGCGCTGGTGACCGCGTTCGACACCAGCCCAACGGTGGTCGCCGCCACGGATAAGGCACCGCCTGGAACAACGGGTCTGGCGAGGCCGCATCCGACGCCGGTACAGCGTTAAGCTGCTGCCCGAGGCTAGAAGCCTGATGCCGCTTGGTTGCCATCGACCACCGCGCCGGCACGCGCACGCCGCACGTTGCTGGCAAGCTCACCCGGCCGGTCCTGGTCCTTCGGGCGCGACGTCGCGAGCCGCAGCACCGCGGCGTAGCTCGGCTGCACTTCCATCCGCCCGGCATGCGGACCGCGCGTCAAAATCTCGTGTACGCGCCGCAGATTGTAGCAAGGCACATAGAACAGCAGATGATGTTCGAGATGGTAGTTGACGTAATACGGCGCGACGAACAGCCGTTCGAGGAAGCCTGCGCGCGTGGTGCGCGTGTTGCGTAGCGGATCGTTGCTGTCCGGCACGACGGCGTGCTCCGCGATGTTGCGGACGCGGCTGATCACCATCATCCAAGTCATCAGAGGGGTCAGCCAGAGCAACGGATAGGCCCACCAAATCCCTGCGAGCGTGAGTCCTGCGAACAAGATCGCATTGACCGCGATCTGCGGGCCGAGTTTCTCCCAGAAAGTCGCAACGCGTTGCCGCAACGGCCATGTGGGCTCGCCTATCGCATTCAGAAACTGCGCCTTGCGCTGCTGGTAGCCGGTCTGGCCGGTGATATCGCGCCAGAATTTCCGCCGGTAGCTGGGCTGCGTGATCGGAAACGGCGCGGACAGGATCAGGTCCGGGTCGTTGTCCTGCTGCGTATGGGCGTGATGCTGAAGATGATAGCGGCGATAGGCCCGCGTCTCCGCGAAAACCGGATAGGCGCAGAACCACTGGCTAAGAAACATGTTCAGTTTGTCGCCGTTCGCGAGACTGCCATGGGCCCCGTCGTGCATCAGGATCGCAAGGCCAAGCTGACGCGAGCCGATGATGCCGACCGCCAGCAGAAACGTGAATGGATTCGGCCAGACCGCGACCATCGCGATCGACCCAAGAATGAGAGCCCAGGCGTGCGCGATCAGCGCGACACCCTTCCACGTCGAGCGCGTGCGCACCTCCATCAGTTCCTGCTCGGTCATCAGGTCGCGTGCACGGATGCGTGGAGCATTCATTGGCGTTTCTCCTTTTTATTTTGTGGCGTTTCATCGGGGGAATCCGCCGCGCCGACGAGCCGGAGCCGCGCGCTATCGGCGGGAACATCGGCCTGGGGTCCCAGCAGGCGCAGCATCTCGGCGACGAGATCCTCGGAGGATCGCCCCATCGCGTGTCCTTCGATGGTCACACCGATCGTAATTGCCCAGAAGCGCCGCGCGCTGGTTTCCGGATCGAGGCGCGAATGCCATCCGCGCGCAATCATCTCGGCGGCATAGGCGCGCAACCCTTCGGAGTGCAGCCGCTCGACGGTGCGCTCCACCAGCGGTGCAAGATCCTGGCGGCGGCGGGTCAGCGTCATTGCTTCGACGAAGAAGCCGACGGCATCCGTCCGCATCACGCTTTCGACCAGCGAACGGGTGTAATCATTCGGTGAAAGCTGTTTGCCTGCGTTCTGCTCCGCGGCGCGGGCGACATACAGGACGTCGCGGCAGGCCGCCTCGACGAACAGCGCTTCCTTGGTACGGAAATAGTAGGTGATCTGGCTCGGGAAAGCGTCTGCCGCGCTTGCGATTTCCGCGATCGAAACGCCCGCCACCCCGCGTTCCTTGAACAGGCCGCTGGCGGCATCGAGCAGCCGCGACCGCATCTGCCGGCCCGCCGTGCGGGTCGCACGGGATGCGTGTTTCGGGTCGAGAATACCACCGTTGGGAGATATGGCTTTCATCTCGCGCTCTCGCAGCCGACTCGTCCGAGGACCTTCGAAGCCATCTAATTGTATGCCATACAAACAAATGGATCAAGGCAGATTTGGCGGCCATCCGGACCATCCAGCGCCTTGCAAACACCCTCAGAATCCTTATAACCGCGCCATCCGTGGATCCCGGCCGGGAGCTGAACGGACGGTCTCACCAGTCTGACATTCCAGTTTGATTGATGCGGCAGGGCCAGTCGGTCCGTCGTCCCGTGCTTCCGCCTTCTGAGCAATATCGAGTCCTTTCCGAAGGGTCTCGAAGGGCTTGCCGCCAGGAACCGCGCTAACATTGGAAAGGACTCCCATGCCTCTTTACGAGCATGTTTTTCTCGCGCGCCAGGATGCGAGCACCCAGCAGGTCGAAGAACTGACCACCCAGATGACCGGCATCGTCGAAGGTCTCGGCGGCAAGGTCACCTAGACCGAGAACTGGGGCGTGCGCTCCCTCACCTATCGCATGAACAAGAACCGCAAGGCGCATTTCATGCTGCTGAACATCGACGGCCCCGCAGCGGTGGTCGCCGAGATCGAGCGGCAGGAACGCATCAGCGAAGATATCATCCGTTACATCACCGTTCGCGTCGAGGAACTGGAGGAAGGTCCCTCCGCCATGATGCGCAAGGCCGAGCGTGACCGCGACGAGCGCGGTGGCGGTGGCTTCCGCGGCGATCGTGAAGGCGGTGGCTTCCGTGGCGGCGACCGCGAAGGCGGTGGCTTCCGTGGTGACCGTGGTCCGCGCCGTCCGCGTGATGAAGACGCAACCACAGCAGCGGTAGAGGAGTAAGAACAATGGCTGAAGCAGGTGCACGCCGTCCGTTCTTCCGCCGCCGCAAAACGTGCCCGTTCACGGGCCCGAACGCGCCGAAGATCGACTACAAGGATTCGAAGCTGCTGATGCGTTACGTGTCCGAGCGCGGCAAGATCGTGCCGAGCCGCATCACGGCCGTGTCGGCAAAGAAGCAGCGTGAACTCGCCCGCGCCATCAAGCGCTCGCGGTTCCTCGGCCTTCTGCCTTACGTGATCCGCTAAAACCTTCTCGTCATTCCGGACAGGCCGCGCAGCGGACTGATCCGGAATCTCGAAAAGGCCAATTGCGAAAGATTCCGGGTTCGCCGCCGACTGGCGCCCCGGAATGACGACAAAGCAGCCTACGCACCGCGCGTCGATTTTTTCTCATAACACTGCGGGGTCGTCCCACGGTGGATGGTTGGGGCCTTCGGGGCCTCTAACCGCTCGAAAGGAGCGGGACAGCTGATGATGATGAGCATCCTCATAGCAATCGCGGCCGGCCTTGCGTCGGCATTGATGTTCGCGTCGATCGTGTCCGGCGCGCTGATCTCGATCGTGCTGTTTTACCTCGCGCCGCTGCCGTTGATGGTCGCTGCGCTGGGCTGGGGATCCGCGACCGCTCTGATCGGCGGGATTGTCGCTGCGCTCGGTCTCGGCGGCATTTTCGGTTTCCCCTATATGGCGGCGTTCGCGCTGAGCATCGCCCTGCCCGCATGGTGGCTTGGATATCTGACGCTGCTGGCGCGTCCGGTCTCAAACGATCCACAACTGGCAAATCTCGCGCCGGCGCTCGACTGGTATCCGACCGGTCGCGTCCTGATGTGGATCGCCGCGTTCGCCACCCTCACCACCGTCAGCGCACTGCTCACACTGGGCAGCGACGCAGAGACCATCAACGGCGCGCTGCGCCGCGGCTTGCTGCGCATCATCGGGCGCGGGGCTGTCACGCCTGCGGGTGAAAGCGAACGGGTGGTCGACGCGCTGGTGGCGGTCGCGCCAGGTGCCGCGACGATCATCGCGATGGTGACGCTGACACTCAATCTGTGGCTCGCCGCCAAGATCACGACCACATCCGGCCGCCTGATGCGCCCGTGGCCCGACCTGCGCACCACCACACTGCCAAGGATGGTGCTGGGCGCGCTGCTGGTCGCAGTCGTGCTCTGCTTTACCGGCGGACTGCTGGCGATGCTGGCGCAGATCGTCAGCGCGGCGCTGCTGATGGCTTACGCGATCACGGGGTTTGCAGTGCTGCATACGGTGACGCAGGCGTTTTCGGGCCGCGCTTTCGTGATCGGCGCCGCCTACGCCGGGACGCTGTTCATCGGCTGGCCGCTGATTGGAATGATCGGCCTCGGCCTCGCCGATGCCGTTCTTGGAATTCGACAAGCCTACTGGAACCGGCGCGGGCCACCGCCCCTGCCGACTTCCTGAACTTCAACCTGAACGCAACATCAACTCAACTCAGACATCAACGGAGAACTCAAATGGAAGTCATTCTGCTGGAACGCGTGGCCAAGCTCGGCCAAATGGGCGATGTGGTCAAAGTGAAGGACGGGTTCGCCCGTAACTTCCTGCTCAAGCGCAACAAGGCGCTGCGCGCGACCAAGGACAACCGCGAGAAGTACGACGGCATGAAGGCCGATCTCGAGGCCAAGAACATTCAGGCCAAGGGCGAAGCCACCAAGGTTGCCGAGAAGATCGACGGCCGCAACGTCATCATCATCCGTCAGGCATCGGAAACCGGCCAGCTTTACGGTTCAGTCTCGGTGCGCGACATCATGGCGGCACTCGAAGCCGATGGCGTTTCGCTGAACCGTCAGCAGGTGCTGCTCGACGCGCCGATCAAGACCATCGGCCAACACAAGATCACCATCGCTGTGCATCCTGAAGTCGAAGTCCATGTGTCGACGACGGTTGCTCGCTCCGATGCTGAAGCCGAGCGCATCAACCGCGGCGAAGACGTCAACAGCCGTCAGGAAGATCGCGACGCGGCTGCCGAAGCTATCGCCGCCGCCGGCGAGTTCTTCGATCCGGAAGCGCAGCACGACGACGCTGCCGAGCCGGCCGAAACGCCTGCCGAAGAGAAGTAAGTTCCGGCGCAAGCCGACCACAAAACCCAAAAGCCCGGTCTCATCGAGATCGGGCTTTTCGTTTCTGTCCGACCCCTCAAATCCCCGGTCGTCCCCGCGAAAGCGGGGACCCAGATTTTCTAGGTGCTGGATTCCCGCTTTCGCGGGAATGAGCGGAGAGAGTGCGCTTTCGATTGAGATGGATCACTCCCATCGTAGGATCGCAGACTCCCTGCTGTAGTTCAGGCCGGGCTAAACCTTCGGCGCGACGGCCTGATCGATCATCGCAATCGATGCCAGCGCAGTCGCAGTGTGCTTCTCCGCGCCGTCAATGACGCAAAACACATCGGCCGCGACGATTGACAACTGCCGCCCCGGCTTCACGACCCGCGCGCGGCAGATCAGCCGGTCGCCCGATGCCGGCGCGAGCAGGTTCAGCTTGTATTCGGCGGTCAGCGCCGCCTACCCCTTCACGGTCGCGGCTGCAATCGTGGTCGCGTTGTCGATCAGGAACGCCGTCACCCCGCCGTGGAAGAAGCCGTTCTGCTGCAGAAGCTCCGGCCTTCGATCCACCGAGAGTTCGCAGCCGCCGCGCGTGAGATCACTTACCTCGGCGCCGACATGAGTCATGAATCCCTGGCGCATCACGTTAGCGCGAATGTGCGCCGCGATCGGTGTGAACTCCGTATCTGCCTGAAGCATTATCGCTCTCCTTTTGCCGTCAACGCGCGAACCGCACACGCAATCAGCTCATCGGCGTGGTCGCGCGGATCGGATGGATCGCGGCCCGATAGCCATGCGCGGCAAACGAATTGCGCCGGGCCGATGATCTGGCTGAAGAACAGAGAGGCCTGCATGGGCCGCAGTTCACCGCTCGCGACCAGCGGCGCGCGCCAGGCGTCGACGCCCTCCGCGACCGTCGCATTCCGCGCCATGCGTGCGTCTCGCACATCCTGCGCCCACTCGCTGCGCGATATCTCGAACAGGAAATTGGCTTCGCGGCGGTTGTCGATGACCCATGCGAGGTGCGTACGGATCAAACGCGCGATGCCCTCCTCCGCCCCGGGCGGCGGATCGATCACATCGAGCATGGCGATGTGGTAGCGCCGCAGCACTTCGAGAAACAGCGTGCCGGCCAACTCGCGCTTGGAGCCGAAGAAGTGGAAGAAGCTGCCGTTGGATGCTCCGGCCCGCTCTCGGATCGCGGCGACTGTGGCGCCCTCGAAGCCATCCTGATCGAACATGGCCAAAGCCGCTGTCAGCAGATCGTCACGCGCACTCGCCATGACCGCCCCTCGTGAAGACTAGAGTTCCACTCTAGAGTTTTACTCTGGTCGAAACAAGAGCCATCGGCGGACAGATCCGCATGCGCTACCCAGATCGGGATTTAGCGGGAGATCGGCGGTTCAGGGTTACCAGCGGGAACTGGTGGCGGTCCGACCGGAACCACCGGCGCCGGCGGAGGCGGCGCAGGGCCGATGTCGATGGTCAATGGACCCGCGGGAACATCCTCCTTCGGAGGCGCGGCAGCTACTTCGGCCGGTTTCGCACCTTCCTTCGGCGCTGGTGTCACAGCAGGCACCGGGTCCGGACGCGTTCCCTCGGCCTTCGCGGACTCGCTCTTGTCGGAGTCCTTGGCAGGTTCGGTCTTGCCTGCGTCCTGCTTGGCGGCATCCGCAGCGGGCTCGTCCTTCGACACCCCGTGCCGGTCTTCGATCTTCGGCGGCGCAGGGTCTTTCCCGGCCTTGGCAGCCTCCCGTGCGGCCTGCCTCGCCGCCCTTCGCTCGGCCGCAGCCTTCTGGCGGGCGGTCGTCGTTTGAGAGTCAGGCGCACCGTTCTGCAATCCGTCGGCGTCCGGTCGTGCGGCTTCCTGTGCCGGCGGCTTGCGGCCCTTCGCTGCCTGCTCGGGACCCGGCTCCTGCGCCGGTCGGCCGCCTTTCGCCTCCTGACCCTGTCTGGTCAGATTTCCGCCGCCGGGTGCTGCATTGGCAGCGCCATTGGAGAGCACATAGGCGCTCATCGCCCCGGCCATGTCTGAACTGGTGGTGTAGTGCTGGCGCAGGAAGCTTGGCAGCGATCCGGGCGCGACGCTCTTCAGCAATCCGCGCGCGCTTTTGTGGCAGAGCGAGCAGGTGCTGGAGAAAATCTGGGATGGAGGCTTACCGGCTTCAAGATTCTGCGCGTCCGCCGGGGTCGCCCCGAAACAGCCCAACGCGAACGCCACCGTCGCCAAAATGAGCGCTCGGCTCAACATCCAAGGTCTCCAGATCTACAGCCAGCAAGGACAGATGGCGGTCCACCCTGCCCTCAGCCTCGCGGTCACCTTTAGCGGATTATGCCGCGAATGGAAGCACCGAGATTTCGCAACTGCGTGAACCGGTTTTCAGCCACCGAAACCATCCCTTACGGCCTTGCGGCCCTCGACTCATCGGACAAAAACGCAGATCAGCCTTACACGGGCCCGGCCTACGTCAAATTGCGATTGAAACCGGAACAAAAATTACCAACATCTATCGGGTGAGGCCACATTTGGATCGTTAGACATGCGTTCGATGGATCGCCTGCTGCGGTTTTTCCTGAGCCAGTTCATCCGCCGGGGCTCGGTGACGTTTACGACGTCAAGCGGCACCACCTTCACCTGCGGCGACGGAACGGGCCAGCCAGTCTCGGTCAAATTTATGACACCTGAGGCCGAACGGCATCTGCTGCTCGATCCGGAACTGGCCATCGGGGAAATCTATACGGACGGTGACCTCGTCGTTGAGAACGGCTCGATCGCCGATCTTCTGGCCGTAGCAATGGACCAGCCCGACATGGTGCCGCGCTGGTCAAGGGTACGGTGGTGGCTTCGCTACCTGATCCGGCACTGGCAGCAGTTCAACCCGCCCGAGCGCTCGAAGCGCAACGTCGCCAGCCATTACGACCTCGATGGCCGGCTGTATCGCCTCTTCCTCGACGCCGACATGCAATACAGTTGCGCCTACTTCGAGACGCCGGAGTCGATGCTCGACGACGCGCAACTCGCCAAGAAGCGCCACCTCGCTGCCAAACTGCTGGTCAAGCCGGACCACCGCGTGCTCGACATCGGGTCCGGCTGGGGCGGGCTCGGTCTTTACCTCGCGGGGATGACCGGCGCGAAAGTGACCGGCGTCACCCTGTCCGAAGAACAGCTCGGCGTGTCGAACGCGCGCGCCGGCGAATTGAACCTGACCGGCCGCGCCGAATTCCGTCTGCAGGATTATCGCAAGACACCCGGTCCATTCGACCGCATCGTCTCCGTGGGCATGTTCGAGCATGTCGGGCTCGATTACTACGACACCTACCTCAACCGCTGCGCGGAACTTCTCGCCGACGACGGCGTGATGGTGCTGCATGCGATCGGGCGTGCGGAAGGCCCCGGCATCACCAACCCGTGGATCGCAAAGTACATCTTCCCCGGCGGCTACATTCCGGCGCTGTCGGAAGTACTGCCTGCAATCGAGCGTTCGGGGTTGCTGGTCGCTGACATCGAAATCCTCCGGCTGCACTACGCCGAAACGCTGAAGGCCTGGCGCGACCGCTTCCTCGCCCGCCGCGAGGAAGCTGCGAAGCTGTACGACGAACGCTTTGTGCGGATGTGGGAATTCTATCTCGCATCGTCCGAGATGTCGTTCCGCAAGCAGAGCATGATGGTGTTCCAGATCCAGCTCAGCAAACGGCAGGGTGTGGTTCCGATCACGCGCGACTACATCACCCGCGAGGAACAGCGGCTGCGCGAGATCGAGGCGGCGAAGCGTCCTGTACTGCGGCTGGCGGGCGAATAAACCGATACGTCGATATGGACGCTGTGCCGGGATCAGGCTTCAACCGCCCCGCCGCTTTCCGCCCAGTCCTTGAAGGCGCCAGCGTTGAAGACTTCGCCGTAACCCAAGTCCTTGAGCACCTTGCCGCTCAGCGCGGATCGGCCACCGGACGCGCAATAGACAATGACAGTTTTGTCCTTGGCGAAATTCTTGTCGTGATAAGGCGATTCCGGATCGGCGCGGAACTCCAGCATGCCGCGCGAGACATTGACCGCCCCGGCAATCTTGCCGCTCTTCTCCACCTCGTGCGCATCGCGCACGTCGATCACCAGCGTATTGCCTTTTGCAATCATCTCGCGCGTCTCGGCCGGAGTGATCTTCGGAACTGCTGCGTTGGCTTCAGCCATCAACTGCTTCACGCTCGTAACCATCTTGAACCTCTCGTTTCAGGGGAAAAGAAGCTCCTTAGATCCCAGCCCGTAGTCAGGATCGCCGCGCGCCGCCGAAACCTATGGTGAATCCGCAGGCAGCTCAATCTGATATGTCGCCCTTTCGCTGACACACATTAACCAACGACTCGATCTGTAATTGCGCGAGTCCAACTGTTGGTGCACGCTCGATGCATGGCCCGGTGGCGGAAAGTCTACGCGGGAGCGCGGCAAACGCTTCATATCCTGGTTCAAATCCAGGCTGGGCCTCCAAGTTTTGAAGTCTTGGAAAGGTGGCTGAGTGGCTTAAGGCACCGCTAACGCGGCACACGGGAAACCGTGTCGAAGGTTCGAATCCTGTCCCTTTCCTCCATTTCTTCATGACACCGCCGCTTCCCAACTGGAGGCGGCGTTTTTTTGCGAATCTCTTTCGGTGGAACTCCCTGACGTCAGAGCCATGCGGCTGATCATCTGCCTTGTATGTCAGCGGCTTCAGGCAATCGTTTGAAGAAAGTTTGAAACAGTCGCCCGGAAGTTTCGCTGAATGACGAGCGCGAAACGATCGCGCGGCGCAAATCAAGCGTTTCCGCCATCTTCTCCACTGTGGTGTGTTGGTGGGGGATAGCTCGCTTGAATCATTTTGAGCGACGAACGGACAGGCCTATGAGTTGGGTCAGTCTCCTGCCTTGCCCTGCTTTGGTCCGATTAGAAGAACATTCAATACTCATGGCGATTACCGATTCGAACATTATCAAGCTCGCGCCGGAAGCCGGCACGTCGGCTTACCGGGTTGCGCCTCATAATATCGAGGCCGAACAGGGACTTCTCGGCGCCATCCTCGTCAACAACGATGCATTTTACCGCGTCTCGGATTTCCTCGAGCCGAAGCACTTCTTCGAGCCGATCCACTCGCTGATCTTCGAGACCTCCGCCAGTCTGATCCGCGCCGGCAAAATCGCCACCCCTGTGACGCTGAAGACGTTTGTTC
>JAUSAX010000129.1 GCA_030652315.1 Afipia sp.
CCGCCACCACCGCCGCCGATGCTCTGCGCATAGATGCCGTAAGCCATATCGCCTGACGTCGTGATCGATCCAGTCGCAGCGTTGGTGATGGACACCGTGCCGCCGTTACCGCTCGATCCTCCCGAACCGCCGAATGCGAGCAACCCGTTGGCCGCTGCTCCGCTGCCGCCACCACCGCCGACGCTCATGGCCATGATACCGTTCGCACCTGTACCGCCTGTGACGACGGCGCCGGTATTTGAAACTGTGACGGTTCCTCCAGAACCAGACGTTCCACCGGAGCCACCGATTGCGAGCACGCCGGATGTGGCTCTGGCCGAGCCGCCGCCGCCGCCGATGCTTTCCGCCATGATGGCGTGCGACTGCGCGCCATGCGTCGTGATGGAGGCGTTGTTGGTTACGCCGACCGTGCCGCCATCACCGCTGCCGCCACCGTCACCGCCGATCGTGATGATACCCAACAGGTCGCCGCCTCCGCTCCCACCGCCGCCGCCAATGCTCGATGCATAAACACCGCGCGAATTGCGGCCGTTGGTCACGATATTGCCGCCGCTAGCGACCGTGACTGTGACGGTGCCGCCGCTTCCGCTGGAACCGCCCGCACCGCCAATGCCCAGCAGGCCGACGATTCCGGGCGATGCGTTGCCGCCGCTGCCACCACCGCCGCCGATACTCTGTGCCATGATCGCATCGGAATTGATGCCGCTGGTCGTAATCGCACCCGAGTTGGTGACGGTGACAGTGTTGCCAGCTCCGGAGTTGGCACCCGTGCCACCGATCGCAATCTTCGGACTGAGCGGCGTTGCGTTGCTGATTGGAATAAGGATCGTGCTGGGATCAACGGGAAGAGGTGTCAATCCGCCGCCGAGCCCGACCGACCCGTTGCCGCCCTCACCGCCACCGCCGCCGATGCTTTGCGCCAGAATGCCGACGGAGTCGTCGCCAGTGGTCGTGATGGCACTGTGATTGTTCACATTCACTGTGCCCGCGTCGTTGCCTGTTCCGCCGTTGCCGCCAACCGCAATCGCGATATTGATATTCGTCCCGCCGCCAGGCGACGGACAGATCGGCAATCCGCAGGCCGCGCCGAGCGCGAACGCCAGCGAATTGGCTCTTCCGCCGACACCACCGCCCCCGCCAATGCTTTGCCCGAGGATGCCGTGAGCGCCGTCGCCGGTGGTCGAAATTCCACCTGTCTGGTCGATCACAACATTGCCGCCGATGTTGCCGGAGCCGCCGTTGCCACCAACGGCGACAGACGCATTGACGGTGTTGCCCGGACTGCCTGCAGCGAACCCAACAACAGCGCTAATTGATCCGCCGCCATTGCCGCCACCACCGCCGATGCTTTGCGCCTGAATGCCGTAGGCGCCGTCACCGTGCGTGCTGAGCAGGCCGTTGTTCGTCACGATGACCGTTCCACCCGAGCCGCCCGTTCCGCCCGAACCACCGATCGAGATGCCCATGTTGACGCTGGTGGCCGTCCCGCCAACGCCGATTGCGCTCGCGACAGAAAATCCACCATTACCGCCGCCGCCACCGATGCTCTGGGCGAGGATGGCGGTCGCGTCCGCTCCGCTGGTGGAAATCTGTCCAGTGTTCGTAACAGTTACAGCCCCACCCGTTCCGCCCAAGCTGCCCGAGCCACCGAGCGCAAAGTTCACGTTGTAGGAATTGCGCTGCGCAAAACCGCCGGCAAACGAAAAGCCGCCGCTGCCACCGCCACCACCGATACTTTGCGCGAGAATTCCGAACGATCCCGCGCCTGACGTGCCGATGTTGCCGTTGCGGGTCACATTCACGATGCCGCCATCGCCACCTGCCCCGCCCGAGCCGCCGATGCTGAGCGCAAGACTGAGATTGGTGTTGCATCCGCAATCTGGTGCAGCCGTCAGCGATACAGCGCCGGAGAAGCCGCCCGTACCGCCGCCGCCGCCGACACTCTGTGCGAAGACCGCCGCCGATGCATCGCCAATTGTCGTGAGCCTGCCGGTGCTGTTGACAATCACAGTGCTGCCGTTGCCGCCACCGCCGCCCTTTCCTCCGACGGACGCCGTCAGTGCGCCTGACATTGCCGCGGAATTGAAAGCGAGCGACATGCTCTGACCGCCATCGCCACCGCCGCCGCCGATGCTTTGAGCCAGAATCGCATTCGATCCCTTGCCGTCGGTGAAGATGTTATCGACGCTCGTAACGCTCACTGTGCCGGCTTGTCCGGCAGTGCCAGCAGAGCCGCCGACGCTAACGCCGACATTGACAAATGTTCCGGCGGTGCCAGCCGAGAGCGCGCCGCTGAAGCCGCCGCTGCCGCCACCGCCGCCGACGCTTTGCGCATAGATCGCAGAGGCGTCGTCGCCGGCCGTTCGCATCGTCAAGGTCGAACCAAGCGTCGATCCGACATTGCTATTGACCACGACGCTGCTCGCATCCTGGCCGCCACTTCCGCTGCCGCCGACACTCACGCTTCCGGCGCCCGGTCCGGTCGTCAACGTACCGGAAACGCTGAAGCCACCGTCGCCGCCGCCACCGCCGATGCTTTGGGCCTGAATGCCGCGCGCACGATCGCCGTCAGTAGAAACCGTTCCGGTATTGGTGACGGTGACCGATCCTGCGGTGCCGCCAAGGCCTCCCGCTCCGCCGACGCTGACGCCCACCGCTCCTGTTTGCGCGCCAGCCGCCGAAATGCTGAATCCGCCATTGCCGCCACCGCCGCCGATGCTCTGGGCAAGGATCGCCGTCGAACCGGCGCCGCTGGTCGTCAGGTTGCCGGTGCTTGAAACGGTGACGTTGGCGGCATTGCCGCCGCCCGAACCGCTGCCGCCGACGCTGACGGCAGCTGCGCCCGTCACGCCAGAACCCGCCGAGAATGCTCCGGCAACACTGAAACCACCATTGCCGCCACCACCACCGATGCTCTGCGCCACGATGGCCTGAGCGTTCGCTCCACCAGTGGAGATGTTGCCCGTACTGGTGACCGTAACCGCAGCAGCGGTCTGTCCGCCGCCGCCGCTGCCGCCGAGGCTGATCCCCACCGATGCTGCTCCCGGAACTCCGGGCGGTGCAAAACTGAAAGCGCCGGATACCGAGAAGCCGCCATTGCCGCCGCCGCCACCGATGCTCTGCGCCACGATGCCACGTGATTGCGAGCCGTAAGTCGTGATGGCGCCGTTGCTGGTGACCGACACAGTACCAGCTGTTCCGCCGCCACCACCGCTTCCACCAAGCCCTATCGCCGCGGAAATAGCGCCGCCGCTGGCTGCGACCGAGAATCCGCCATCGCCGCCGCCACCGCCGATGCTCTGCGCGATGATGCCATTCGAATCCCGGCCTGAGGTGGTCAACGCGCCGGTATTGCTGACCGTCACGTTACCGGCAGCGCCACCGCTGCCGCCTTTGCCGCCGAGACCTATTGTGACGCTGACGCCTGACAATCCGGCCGCTACGGCAAACCCGCCGTTACCGCCACCGCCGCCAATGCTTTGCGCAGAAATGCCGCTCGCCTGCCTGCCGCCCGTGGAGATGGTTGCGGAGGTCGTCACCGTAACGGACGATCCAGCACCGCCACTGCCACCGGTTCCGCCGACTGAAACAGCGGCTGAAAAATCCGTCGGGCCGGAAGCGCTGACGGCAAATCCGCCATTGCCGCCGCCGCCGCCAACGCTCTGCGCAAGAATTCCCACGGCGCTGTTGCCGGACGTATTGATGTTGTAGGCCGGGCTGCCACTCGTGCCCTGCACCACCACGACACCGCCGGCGCCGCCCGCCCCACCACTGCCACCCATTGCCAGGCTGAGAGCGCTTGTCGTGAATGCGACGGAATTCCCGCCATTGCCGCCGCCGCCGCCGACGCTCTGCGCCTGGATACCGATCGAATTGACGCCCTGCGTTGTGATCGAGCCGCCATTGCTGACGGTGACGTTGCCACCGGTTCCGCCGCCACCGCCGCTGCCGCCGAACGAGAATGTGCCGCCGGATGTGCCGCCATTGCCGCCGCCACCGCCAATGCTCTGCGCGAGAATGCCCTGCGAATCCGCGCCTTGAGTCGTCAGTGTGCCGGTGTTGCTCACGATAACGGTGCCACCGGGCGTGGTCGACGACCCATTTCCGCCCAACGAGACGAGGCCGCCGGAATTCCCGCCGTCGCCACCGCTGCCGCCGACGCTCTGGGCAAAGATCGCAATCGAATTGGCTGCACCGGTGGAAATCGCACCGCTGTTGGTGACTGTGACGTTGCCGCCGTTTCCGCCGCTCGACCCGCTCCCGCCGAGCGAGACGAGACCGCCGGAACTGCCGCCTCCGCCGCCGCCGCCGCCAATGCTCTGGGCAAAAATGCCGTAAGAGTTCGCCGCGTGCGTCGTAATGGAACCGGCATTTGTAACTGTGACGGTGCCGCCATCACCAGCGCTCGCGCCGCTGCTGCCGAACGCGACGATGCCGTAGGAACTTCCGCCACTGCCGGCGAATCCGCCGATGCTGGCCGCATAGATGCCGTTGGAATAGGCGCCGAACGTTTCGATGGCCGATGTCGATGTGGTCGTAACGTTCACCGTCGAACCGTAAGCCGCGCCGCCGCCGCTGCTCGATCCGCAAAAAATTCCGGAGCAATCACCTGCGGAGCCGCCGGCGCCGCCGCGGCTCACCGCGCTAATACCGTTGGCATCGGAGCCATTGGTCCGGACGGTACCATTGAGGGTGACAGACACCGCGCTGGCGTGACCGCCCTCGCCGCCGTTGCCCCCGTCGCCTCCGATGCCAGCTGAATCGCCGCCGTTACCACCATCACCGCCGACGCTGGCCGCGACGATGCCTGCCGCACCGTTGCCGGATGTCGAGATGGCACCAGTCGCCGAAACCGTTACCGTGCCGCCGGCACCACCATCGCCACCACCGCGTCCGTTGCCCGCGACATAGGCATCGCCGCCACTGCCGCCGTTACCGCCACGCGAGGTGACAACGATACCGGACGCATTTGTCGTAACGATCGCCCCCGAGTTTCCTGCCGAAGGATTTGAACCAGGCTGCGAATAGGTGAGATTGAGATTGTTGGCACCGTTTCCGTTGTCGCCAGGCTCGGTGCCGATTCCAGCGCCGCCATCGCGGCCGTTGTCTCCATCATCGGCACGGGCCGTAAGACTCAATCCGGACACGCCGCTGGACGGCGTGACGTTCACAGTCAGGGAATTGACGTTGAGGGTCGTGACCGAGTTACCGTCATAGCTGACGCCGCCCGAGATATTCCCCGAGCAGTTGACGACGCCGTCACAGGCGGCCGCCGACGGGAGGATCGATACGCATAGGCAGGCACAGCCGAAAAAGACCGCCAGCAACCCCCGTGCCGATCCGTCGCCCAACCCCACGATATCCCCGACTTCAAGTGACGCCCTTGCCCGCCCGGTTGGCCCGGACCGATCGATTCGACGGAATTTTGCACCTATTCGGGAGGCTGTCGTCTCAATGAGCGCAGGCAAGGATGATTTCTGGCTTGTTCATCCGATGCCTTGGGATGCGCGTTTGAAGCGTAGGAAGGTGGCAATCATGCGCCAGCACCCGGGCGTCTACCCGGTCACAACAGTCACCGCGGCGTAACCGGTATCTTGGGTGCTTGCCGAAGCGCTCCTCGACATGGTTGAGCTCTCGCTTCTTCAAAAGCTCGATACGACCATGCGTTAAGCAGCTAGAGCGTGAGTTCAAAATCTTTCTTCAAAACGATCTCGCCATCGCGCTTAACGACGTACGACGCTTTGTAGGTGCCTTGATCCCAGCCGTTCGCAGGACGCTTTCTGCCGGCAAACAGCATGACCTGCGCCTTGTTCTTGTCGAGCGGAACTGCGTCATTTTCAGCGATGACGTGCCCAGCAGGATTTGTAACCGCGAGCCATTGTGTGTCGCCTGCCTTGAGACCTATCGTACGGATAAAGGCAACTATCGCTGGCGCTTCGATCGTGGGCAATTCTCTTTCCGCGGTGCCACCCTCGATCAGATCCATTGTGACCGGACCGTTCGTGAAGCCGGCGTTCAAGATCGTTCGCTTTTGATACGACAGTTGCTCGCGAAGTGAAGAGTCCCAGAGAAACTCGCCGCCATCACAAGCGCCTGACGGCGCGTCGTATGCGAAGGGATCGGCAATCCTGCCCCGATGTCTGACGGTGAAATGGAGATGCGGATATTCGGTCAATCCCGAAAGGCCCACTTGCCCGAGCGGCTGCCCGGCCTGCACGAGATCGCCGGGCTCTACCTGCAGGCTGCCGTTGGCCATGTGGCAGTATTGCGTTTCCCAATGATCTGGATGCTCTATGACGACGCCATTGCCGCATTCGATGTCGCGGACCGCGTCACGCGCCGATTTGAGAAAAGAACCATCCGGGATGCCGTCGCGGATGCGGAGAACGCGGCCATTTGCGGAGGCTAGTACATTCACACCAGCCCGTTGCGCGTCCAGCGAGCGCAGGCGAAAATCCGTACCGTTGTGACCGTCATACGTCAGCGTCCCGCATTTGTAATCCTTCGCCGCCGATGAGGAATCTACATCGACGTAGTTCTGGATATGGCAGGTGCGGCCCAGATCGCAGGCCACAGGCATTTTCAACTGAAGGTTCTCCGCAACGGCGATCGAGTTAGCCACAAGTATCGAGCTGGCAACAACGCAGATCGCGCGGAAGACCAGCCCCGTTGCGAAGCTCCATGAATATAAGAAGAGCTTGCTCATCAGCTTGATCGCGTGCCTAGCGCCGTCCGACAGTCATTCTCGTACGGTCCTAATGAGTTCTCTCGCCCAGCCGAGGACCCGACACGCCTCGGCCCACGGCCTTTTCGCGCCGGCCTGCGCCGAATGGTGACAATGTGAGATGATAGAGCAGAAAAAACTCGGAACGCCGGTTGATCCCCAACTTCAGCATGATCCGCTTGGTGTAGGTCCTTACTGTCGCTTCCGTCAGACGAAGATCCGCTCCGATCATGCGCGGGCACTGTCCTTGAAGAATGCGCGCGATAATTCTCTCCTCCGCCCAGTTCAGGCTGAACGCGGATGCGATCCGCTCAGCTCCCGATACTTCGTCGAATTGCGGCACGATCACCAGGACTTTCCCCGCGTCACAATGCGCGGGCACTGCGCCGATCCTGGCGAAGGCAAACTGCTGACGGTCGGTGGAGAGAGGCACCGTTGTGTTCAGCCATCCCTGACCGTCATGGGACATCAACGTCTCCCGCAGCGCCTCCTTCAGATTTTCAGTCACCGAGGCTGTCAAACCTGCGAGCGCGCCGCGCTCTACAATGAGAAGCTTGCCTTCCGTCAGCAGGGTTCGTCCGCTCCGATTCAGTTCATGCACGCGCAGATACTCATCCACAACGATGGCGGGATAGATCAATTCTTCCAGCCATGTTTGAAGATCGGTGCGCCGAGGTGGCGGCGAGGCAAGAGCACAGGCAGTTTCCCACATCATGCGAACTGCCCGCGCCAAACAGGGAATCTCTGCCGGAAGAAGCGACGCTGGTCGCCATCCCGCCACAAACACGACAGTCACTCCGTCGCCGGAGGCAAACCGCCCTATGACCGAATGACTCGTGGCTCCCGGCTCCGATCCAATCAGTTTTCTCACGAAGGTGGTGCGCGCATTGACAGGTTCGATAACGGTACAATCCGTATCCGCTCCCTTCCGCGCCATTCGCGCGACTGTCATTGCGCATGAGGGATCGATCGTTGCTCGCCCGATCCGGGCCTCCTCCAGTTCCGCGTCGGCACGAGATATGGTGGCGACATAGCAATTGCTGCACTCAAGCAACTCGGTGACGGCACGTCCGAACTGCTCCATGACCGCGCGACGCGCAGCCTTCTCCCGATTGGGCCACGGCGGCAACTGTATCGAGAGACGTCCCACATTGTGGAGGGACTGCGCGCGTTCGGCGCCGTCAAAAGGGCTCCCTCGGGAGGGCAGTGCTTTGCTGTTCTCGTACACCTGCGTCTCCCTCGGCAATGATCGCGGCCAGCTTCATGCCGGCCGTTAACTCTCCCTGAACGCGCGATGTATCCGCAGTTTCATCGGCTGCAGTAAATACTCCGCAAAGGTTCTCTCTCCCGTCTCGACGAATATCTCGACGGGCATGCCGGGCAACAACGATGACAGATAGGGAGCGGTCTCTGTTTTGTGTTCCAGTTCAACTTCCGTCATGTATGACGCGACACCGCTCTTTGGATCGACCAAAGCATCGGCCGCCACTGTCACGATCTTTCCATCGAGCAATGGTCTGCGACGGGTGTTGAGCGCGTGAACGCGCACCCGCGCGGATTGTCCGGGATAAACCTCTTCACGGTCTGTTGGCTTCAATGTCGCTTCTATGACAAGCCGGTCTTCCATGGGAACGATTTCCAGAAGAGTTTCCCGGGGCGCAAGCACTGCACTAAGATCCCTACTATTGAGGCCGACGATCTTTCCGCTTTCGGGGGCGCGCAGTTCAGACCGTGCAAGCTGACTGCGCAACGCGGCAATTCGATGTCTGAGGTCGCCGATTTCTTCGCTCAGGGCATGGCGCTGTTTTGCAATGTCCTGGTTTTGATTAAAACCCAACTGACGTCGCCTATCCTCGAGCTCTGCGATCTTGCCCCGGCTTTCCGCGATCGAAGCTGCGTTGCGCGTAATCTGCGCGCTGGCCTCGGCCTCCGCCCGCTTCAACGCCAGCACGCGCGGCTTCCGGGCAAGGCCTTTCTCCAGCAGGAAATTCGTATCCGCTATCTCCTCAAGAAGAAACGCAAGTTGCTGCTCGACACCTTTGGTGCTGCTCTCCAAACCCCGGATGCTGTCTGTCAATTGGAGCATCTGTTGATCTATCAGTTTTCGCTCACCATCGAGTGCAGCCAATCGGGCAACAAATTCAGCTTCCTGACTCTCGATGGCGATACGCGCCACAGGACGCGTCGCATTCATTTGCAGTTCGTCGGGGAAGGAAATTGACTTGGCTCGGATTTGTTCCGCGGCGAGTCGCGCTTCCATCGCCAGATTCGAAAATAGTCTCGTCTCAAGCGAACCAATGCTTGCCTCAATCTGGGTCGTATCGAGCCGCGCGATGAGTTGGCCCGCATTGACGTGATCGTTCTCCCTGACGAGAATCGATTTCAGAATTCCACCTTCGAGGTGCTGCACGGCCTTGCGTTTCGAGTGAACCTTGATGACACCAGGCGCGATGACGGCACTGCGAAGCGGAACCGTAGTGGCCCACACCCCAAAGCCGCAGAACTGGAGGACGAGCAATACACATCCCCATGTGATGATCCGCCTCATATCGGATCGCGGTCTTTCCGGGCCTACCACTGATTGATAGCCGCTTGCGGCAGACGGCAGAATGGCGACTGCACCGCTGTGACGACCTTGCATCATCGAACAGCTCCCTTCACCGGCGATTTCGCAGGTTCCGCTTCACGCGAGAGCGCGCGTGGACTCATCGGCGTTGCTCCCGGCACACGCATCGGGAGCACGCCGGAGGGAGGCCCGAACGCAAGCTGGGTCCCATCCCTCAAAAGGAGTACGGCATCCGCGATGGTCAGAAGACGGGGCCGGTGCGTCACGATGACAAGCGCTGCCCCACGCTCCTTGGCCTGCAGGACAGCGGAACACAGCGCCTCTTCACCCTCAGGATCGAGGTTGGAGTTGGGCTCGTCCAGCAGGATCAACTTGCGATCGCCGAAAAACGCGCGGGCCAGACCGATGCGCTGGCGCTGACCACCTGAAAGCCCGTTGCCGTCGCGGCCTATCTCGGTCTGGTAGCCGCGCGGCAATGACAAGATCATGTCGTGTGCCTGCGCGAGCATTGCAGCGGCAACGATGTCCTCGTCGCGCGCATCCTCGCTAAATCCGGCAATCGCTTCGGCGACCGTGCCGCCCAGAAGCTCCACGTCTTGTGGAAGGTAGCCGACGAACTGCCCGAGCTGGTTGGAGTCCCAATTGTCGAGGGCCGCACGATCAAGCCGAATCGCGCCGCTACTCGGGGATTCGAGTGCGGCGATCATGCGTAGCAGCGTGGATTTTCCCGCACCCGTCGGGCCGATCACGACAACGATTTCGGAAGGCCGGCAACGAAATGTGATGTCAGCGAGGATAGGCCGCTTCGCCGTCGGCGTGCGATACGCCACATGAAAAACATCTAGGTGTCCCAAGGGGGGCGGAAGCAACGTCCGCCTCTTTCGCTCAAGAACCGGTGCCGCAGCCGCGCACACCTGTATCCAGGCTTCGTGCGCTGATGTGAGTGCGCGCCACGCCGAGATCAGGCCCTCCATCGGTTGCAGGGTGCGGGCGATCAGAATCGCGCTCGCAATCAGGCTGCCGGCCAATACTTCATTTTGAAGCACAAGCCACGCGCCTGTGCCGATGGCCGCGATCTGCAGAATTGTTCTTGTCATACGCGCGGCAGATGCAATTGCGGCAACCCGCTCGCTTGCTCGGACCACCGGCGACAGGGCTTCGTCATTCAGCCGCATGAACTCGCGGGTGGCGCCGCGGGTCCAGCCCATCGCCCGCACGAGGCTGGAATGACGGACGATGCCATCCAGCACGGCCTGCGTGCGCAACGCAGATTCTGATGCCTGCGAAATTTCGGTGCGTGCAATCCAGCGACTGGCGATGCCCATCACCAGCAGGATCCCCGTCCCGATCAGGGCGATGACGCCGTACCACGGGTGCAGGAAAAAGAGAATGAGAATGAACATCGGGAGGAACGGAGCATCGATCAGCGTTGCAACGGTTCCGCTCGACAGAAAATTTCTCAACTCGCGGACCTTGACAAGGTCGTGCGTCCTGCCGTCGCCGCGCCTGGCCGTATTTGCAATGGTGCTTTCAAGAACAATTGGTGCGACGTAGCGCTCAAATCCGACCGCGAAGCGGCTAAGCAGCCGACCGCGAAGCGTCTCGAACATCGCGCTGAAGACCAGGGCACTTGCCGCGATAATGGTAAGACCAACGAGAGTTTCAACGCTTCCGCTACTGATGACCCGGTCGAACACCTCGATGGAATAGAATGGGATAGCGAGCAGAAGTAGATTGATCGACACGCTGAAAGCCACAACCCACACAAATGCGGATCGTCCCGGAATCAACCCAAGCAGCGATCTCTTGCTGGACGCTGGGATTTCACGACGGATACGCGAATACATCACTGGCTGGCACAATCATTGACTGAGTAGTGCGAAAACCAGTGGGGCGGCTCTGAGCCGCCCCACTGAAATGATGTTATGCAATCACGACTGCGTCGTATCCAGCCGCGTCATTGATATCCTGTATCGACTCGAATGGAGTTCCGCCGCCCGTCACGCCGTCGAGCTGGATGGTACCGAACCCGAAATCGAGCACAGTGTTGGTGCCGTCGTCATCGACGATAACAGTGGTGGGATCGAACATCGGATCTGCATCGACGTTCACCACATCGCCATCGCCAAAGCTCAGATCCGTGACTTCGTCGTTACCAAAGTTGGTGGCAGTTCCGTCACCGAAATTGTGAATATCGGTTCCAGCTCCGCCCGTCTGTACGTCGTCGCCAACGCCGCCATTGAGGGTGTCTGCGCCATTGCCGCCGTTCAGTTCGTCGTCGCCGGCCTCGCCATTCAAGGTGTCGTTGCCGGCACCTCCCGCTAGCGAGTCGTCTCCATCACCGCCGTTCAGCGTATCCACGCCGTTTCCGCCAGCAAGGGTGTCGTCTCCGGCATCGCCATTGACGGTGTCATTGCCGTCGCCACCGTTGAGATCGTCGTCACCGTCACCACCGGACAGCGTGTCCACACCGGCGCCTCCGGTCATGGTGTCGTCGCCGCCATCACCAAACATCGCGTCGTTGCCAGCACCGCCATCCATGACGTCGGCTCCGGCATCGCCGTGCATTGTATCGACGCCGTCGCCGCCGGCCATCGTATCGTTACCGGCACCGCCATTCATGATATCGTCGCCGACACCACCATTGAGCGTGTCGTTACCCTGATTGCCGTTCAAGGTGTCGTTGCCCGCGTCGCCGTTCAGCGTATCGTCGCCGAGGCCGCCGCCAAGCGTATCGTCACCATCGCCACCATTCAGGGTGTCGTTATCGGCACCACCGCTCAGGGTGTCGTTTCCGGCGTCGCCCCAGAGAGTATCGATACCGGCCCCGCCATTCACTGTATCAGCACCGTCGCCGCCGTGAATGCTGTCATCACCTTGGTCGCCGGACAATTGATCATCGCCCACGCCGCCATCAATCGTGTCATTGCCGGCGTTGCCATGCACCGTGTCATTTCCAGCATTGCCGGACAGATTATCGTCGCCCGCGCCGCCGTTGACGATATCGTCGCCGTCGCCGCCCAAAATCGTGTCGATGCCGGCATTGCCGTTCAACGTGTCGTTGCCGGTACCGCCATCGATTGAGTCATCGCCTGCGCCGCCATTGACGAGGTCGTTTCCAGCCAGAGCCGTTATCGTGTCATTGCCAGCCAGACCGTTGATCTCATCGTCCATTGCTGTGCCAGGTAATACATCGTCGCCTGGCGTTCCATTGATAAGCATGATGTTTGTTCCCTGTGCTTTGACGTTCACAAGGCAAGCCGGATCCCGGCCCGTCATGGACGCCGTGGATTTCGAGGGCTCGAATTCCATCATCGCTGATGATGAAATTCGACCGAGCAAGCGTGGATTATTGGGAGGTGACGCGGCAATCCCCATTTGGTGACAAAAATGTAGGGAGATACCGATGCGTGGCCCGGGAATCGGCCAGCACGCCAAGGGCCCGGAATCTCACCGCACTCGCACGACCAGTCGGTCAAAACTTCGCGACCAACCGCCACGGCGGCAAAAGCACTGTTATCAAGGTAAACTAGGCCGACAATACTCTGAGCCGCAAATCCGCGGCCATTGAGACAAACGTGAGATCCTTATTGATTGGGACGAACTTCCAGCTTCTTCCGATTCAATATCTTGATCGTTGCCACGACGGCGACAAACGAAAGCAGCGTGGCCAAACCGAACAACGTCCCGTATCCGAGAGTATCCGCAATCTTTCCTGAGACCATCGACCCGGCAAAGTAAACGATAAGCTGGGCGCAGGCGAGAATCGTAAAATCGGTGCCCGGCTGCTCTTTCGACGCCGTTGCCATAAACAAACTATAGAGCGCAACGATTTCCATGTAGCGGATCAGCGTCTGGAAACCCGCAGCTCCGAAAATCGGTACGATCCCGGTGATGAAGCCCAAGGCGTGCGCGGCAAACAGCGCAAAACAAATCGTTCTAAGGAAACCTAGAAGTCCCAGCGTCCAGCCGGTGCCAAATCGCTGCAATAGAATAGCTGCGATTGCGGCGCCGGCCAGACCCGCCGTGGTCGCGGCAATTCCGGACAGGTATCCGATTTGCGTAAGCGGCACGCCAGCATCGACAAGGTAGGAGCCCTCCATGGCCTTCACCAGGCCTTCGCTCATCCGGTAGATCAGAGCCACCCATAATACGTTGCGGACCTCTCGCCGGCGAAAGAAGGCTCTCAATGACGGGCGATCGACCGACCGTCCCGCAGGAGCGGGGTCATGCTCCCGCATCGCAAATGCTGCGATGAGCGGAATGAAGCAAAATGCTGCGATGGTCAGAAGCATTCCGGTCCAGCCGATGTGGGAATAGAGAATGAGTCCCAGTGTTCCGCCAATCACGACGCCGAACGCGACGGAGCCGCCCTGGATGGCATTGCCGATCGCGCGATCCTCCGGTGCAAGCTGTTTTGCGGCGTAGCCGTCCGTTGCGATGTCCTGCGTCGAGATCAGCAGCGAACCGAGCATGCCCACGCCTATAATGGCCCAGACATTGGTCGGCCCGAACGGAATCAGACACAGAATGCTGATGATGACGCCCGCCTGCGTGACAATCACCCACCCGGCACGGTGGGCTCGCGCGAATGGCCGAACGCGATCGACATAGGGCGCCCAGAAGAACTTCAGCAGCAGCGGCAAAAACCAGAGGCTGAGATAGGCAATCGCGGTTCGCGATACGCCGGCTTCGCGCATAATCGGCGGCAATGCCGCGGCGAACAGGTAGGAAGGAATAGCCTGCGCAAGATACAAACCGGCAAGGACAGTAAAGAGCCGCTTTCGGCCGTGGGGCGCAGTCGCAACGGTGGCGGGAATGGCCGACATCACGCAGCCGGAGCATAGCTGGACAGAAAATCGCGGGCGGCGCGCTCATCCTGAAAGACCCTGGTCGGCATCGACCAGAGCTTCTGAAACGTTTCTTCCATTTTTCTGGTCGCATCCGGCCTCACGATCGCGATGGCAAGGCAGCGCTCGGAGAGGCGGCTTCGCGTCGCTTTGAACCAGAGCGCTTGCGCCCGTTCTCCCGCGACCGAGAGCCTGCCACCGCCACCAAACAGCGTGAGCAGCATGAATGGGGGCTCGCGGCTCCCTATGCCGGCGAGCGCTGCGAGATAGTCATGCTCATCAGCATCCGTGTAGGGAGGCAGAAAGCGCAACGTCAAAAGCAACTGTCCGACTTCGAGGCTAACCATGTCGATCCATGACCTCAGAAAGTTCTCCGGTAGCCAACCGTAGCGGTCCGGCCCCATGAGTAAACATTCAGATTGCGTACCGACGTTGCCGTTGGATTGACAAGCGGAGTGTCGAACAGGTTGTTGACGGCGGCGTAGAGCTCTCCGCCCTGCCAGGGACCGCTGATCGCTGCGTTCATCGTCATGCCGCCGCCGATGTCATAAACCGTTCCGGCCGTATTGATGGGCGCATGACGTCCGGTATACCCCTCGCCCTCCAGCCTGACCTTGATGCCGTTGTCGAAGCGATAGTCGGTGAAGATCGTGCCCCGGAACGGCGTTGCTATGCGGTTGTTGGGAAGCCAGCTGTCCAGCGATCCATTTTTGTCGCTGTCATAGCGGCCTTCGCGATATCCAAGGACCGTACCTAACGACAGCTGGTTAGTGACAGCCAACTCGCCGATAAACTCGACACCGTAGATCATCTCCTTCTGCTGAGAGATCTTGTTTGTCAGCGGATCGAAGGTGACCCCCTGCTCAGAGGTGCTCACAAATCCGGTCAGGCTGCCCTTGAACCGCTCATCCCCGCCTCGGATACCCAGCTCATAATTGTTGACGACCTGCGCTTCAGGCGCAATCGACGCATAGCTGATCGTCTTCCCTCCTGGCGGAGTACAGTTCGGGTTCACGATCGGACAGGCATACGCTGTGCTCAGACCCGCACGCCGCGTATATGCACCGACATCTGGTAATGCGAAGCCCTGCGAGAACCCGCCGAAGATCTCGGAACGATCGTTGAGCTTGAATGTCGCGCCGGCATTATACGTCGGCGATGCATATTCATATTGCCCGCCGATGACATTCAGCGGCGGCAGCACGAACGCAAAAACCGGCGATAGCGCCGCATAGGCCGCCGGCCGGACGAAGTTATCGACCTTCAGATCGAAATGCTCGTAGCGCACGCCGCCGCGCACGGTCAGCCTGTCGGTAACCGGCACCTGCAACAGAGCAAATCCAGCAGTTGTCGTCTGCGTAAGAGGCGTGAAAACGTCCCGACCGTTCGTCAATTCCTGCGTCGTCGTCTCATATATAACGTCACTGCCCCATGTGAGCTTCGCGCCGCTCCAGATCCGGTCGAGCGGCGTATCGATCGACAGGTTCACACCACCGCGATCCGAGAACAGCGTGGTCTGGTTGAACGGACTGGTCGGGCTCGCCGGATTGCCGGAATAGTAAACGGGATTGTTATAAGGGAAGGAGAACGCCGAATAATTGAAGCGCTTCTTGATGTTATTATAGAAGCCGACGACGTTGACATTGCCCAGCGCAAAATTGGCATCGTTGTAGCGCGCCGAGAACGAGCGCGTATCCTCGAGCACGCTCTCACCCGTATAAGGTTTGGTGAAATCCGGCCGTGCGTAGGCGCCCGAGTAGTCGGTCAGATATTGCGGACGCTGGTCGAGATAGATCGAGGTCGCCGAGACCTCAAACCGCTTCCCGTTGTCGAAATCCTTGCCGATCTTGGCGAGAAAGTTGCCGCTGATAAAGCGGTCACCGCCGCCCTGGCCAAGCATGCCGTCCGAGGGGAGTTCGCGACCATAACCATCATAGGTCTTCTGCGCGCCGCGGCCAGTGCCGACGAACACATAATCGATTCCATCGGTGTTCTTGCCACTGACCGTTACGGACATTTCCGGAGCCAGCGAACTGCCGACGTTGGCGGTGAAGACGCGCAGCGCCGTGTTCACCGTGACCCGGGGCGGGCCGGCCTGGGCTTTCTTGGTGATGAAGTTGACGGTGCCGCCTGTGGCGCCCGCTCCATAGAGACTTGAGGCGCCCGCAACCATCTCGATCCGCTCGACCGAGTTCAGGTCGATCAAGGCAAGAATACGGGACACATCCCGCAGCGGGGTATTGAGCGGTACGCCGTCAAGCAGCACGAGAAGGTCGCGGCCGCGATAGGTTTCAGATGCGCCCGAGATGGTTTGAGTGGAGGAAGAGAAACCAGGAAGGAGTTTCGCGAGCGCGGCCGAGGCGCTGCCGCTCTGCTTCAACTGATCCTCGATCTGCTGCTGACCCACGATCTGAACGGACTGTGGAATATCAGAGATAGATCTCTCTGCGCGCGCTGCTGTGACGGTGATCTCGTCCAGCTGGGAGGTATTCATAGATTGCTGGGACTCCGCCTGGGAGGACATTGCGGTCACGGCAGCAACCAGGATCGGGTAACGGATACGCATTTTGGCTCGCATTGTTCGATCGAGTTAGCGGGTCATGAGAAGCTTGAACCAGCGCGCCAACGATCCCAATTTAGAACCATTGTATTTCTTAATGACGCTTTGCTTCTTTTTACTCTCTCATCGACCGTCTATTCTTTCGGTACGCGATTGCTTGATCTGCTTTCTTGGACTCGCATTTCAAATACACAGACTGGAGCGAACGAATTCAACTTGATCCTGACGATGTGGTAAAGCGGCGACAACTCCGGTCCGAGTCAGATGCAGATCTCGCACCGGACTCTTCACTTCATCCTGTCTGGATGGTTGCTGACGACATCGACAAAGCGCAACGCGCGCGGCTGGAGCAGCACCTTCCCTCGAAGAGTGCTCCGCGCGGCTCTCTCGGATCGTTCCAGTCCGCACCGTTCAAGTCAAAAGCGATCCTGCGGATGACGCCCGACCTCGGACTGATGTCTTGCTTTGAACCTGCGGCGCGTTCAGTCATGCCGCAAAGCGAAACCCGCAAAATAGTCGTGATCCGGCCGTCGGACGGAATCCTCGTTGCCGAGCAACAGGACCGGCGAAAGACATGCTTCCAGCGCGAAGCGATTATCCTCGACGCGACCGAGGAAACGACATTCATCGCAACCGGCGTGAGCCGCTTTGACTGCTTCATTTTGTCGGAAGCAGCCGACCCGCAGAGCATTGTGAACATCAACAGGATGGAGCGTATCAACCAGGACAATGGAGCATTGATCGTCCTTGGTCATTATGCAGCAGCGCTTATGCGAGGGCTTCTGCCGATGGATTCGGCTGCTCTCGCATCACTCGCAACAGATTACATGCGTAATCTTGTCTCAGCGATGGTTGATATCGCCAGGCTCACGCCAGATCTTCCACGAAACGCACTTAACAGGACACAACCCAGTCTGATCGCCATTAAGGCGGATATCGAGGTACGCGTCGCCGAAAAAGATCTGTCGCTGACCAGCTTCGCAACAGCGCGGGGCGTCACGGTCAGGCATCTTCAGAAGCTTTTTGAAGCGGAGGGCCGGACGTTCTCTGACTATGTACTTGAACGACGCCTTGAGCGAGCTCGCCAACTCCTGCTCAATTTCGTTGCCGCACCGCGGCCGATCAGCACCATCGCCTTTGATCTGGGTTTCGGTGATCTGTCGTACTTCAATCGCACCTTCAAGAAGCGGTTCGGAATTACACCCCGGGAAACCCGGGCACGAAGCATCGCGCTGGTCAATGCGAGCGACGCCGCAGACTAACTGGAATCTGCGGCGCCTAGGCATCGAACTATCGTTCAATCCGTCAGACCTGAAGCGTATCGCCGCCCTTGAGGTCGAGGATTTCCCGCGCCTCATCCGGCGTCGCCACCTCAAGCCCGAGACCCTCGATGATCTTGCGCGCGAGACGCACTTGCTCGGCGTTGGACTCCGCCATGCGGCCCGGCGCCGCCCACAGCGAATCCTCCAGCCCGACGCGGATGTTGCCGCCCATCGCCGCAGCCATCGCCGCGATCGGCAACTGGTTGCGCCCGGCCCCAAGCACCGACCAGACGTATTGATCGCCGAACAGCCGGTCCGCCGTGCGCTTCATGTGCAGCACATCTTCCGGATGTGCGCCGGTGCCGCCCTGCAAACCAAACACGGTCTGCACGAACAGCGGCGCCTTCACCAAACCCTCATCGAGAAAATATTTCAGATTATAAAGATGCGCGGTGTCATAGCATTCGAACTCGAAGCGCGTGCCGCTTCCCGACAGCTTTTCCAGCACATATTCAATGTCCTTGAACGTGTTGCGGAACACGATGTCCTTGTTCTCGACGTGCTTGCGCTCCCACTCGTGCTCAAAGGTATTGAAGCGCTTGAGCATGCCGAAGAACGCGAAGTTCATCGAGCCCATATTCAGCGAGGCGACCTCCGGCTTGTAGAACTCCGCCGGCCGCACGCGCTCATCCACCGTCATGGTCGGCGAGCCACCGGTGGTCAGATTGATCACCGCGTTGGAGCGTTGCTTGATGATCTTGAGGAACGGCGCGAACGCCTCCGGGCTTTGATCGGGCTGACCGGTTTTCGGATTACGCGCATGAAGATGCACGATGGCAGCGCCCGCTTCGGCGGCATCAACGGCGGCATCGGCGATTTCCTGCGGCGTCACCGGCAGCGCCTTGGACATCGACGGCGTATGGATCGCGCCGGTCACAGCGCAGGTGATAATGACTTTGCGGGGCATGTTCTTGTTCCTCTTGCTTGCAGGTCGGGTGTTTCAAATTCAATCGGTCTGTTTGGCCTTGTGCGCGGCCAGCGCCGCGAGCCGCTCGTTGCGGCGGGCCGTCAGCTTGGCGACTCGCTCCGGCGTCGGCTGATGCGGCCATGCCGCGATCACGCGATCCACATTCGGACTTTGGTAAACTTCGGGGCCTGCGGCTTCCGCCGCCAGTTCTTTATAGAAGCCAGTGTAGCGCGCGCAGTAGTCCGGAATGCCGCCCGGCGCGTTGAGTTCGATGGTCTCAAGCGGCCCCATGAACGACCACCGCGTCCCGAGACCGTCCTTGACGGTGTGGTCGAGATCTTCGGCGGAAATATAACCCTCACCCACCAGACGAAACGCTTCCGCCAGCAACGCGCCTTGCAGGCGGTTGAGCACGAAGCCGTTGATCTCCTTGCTGACCGTGACCGGCACCTGGCCGATCTCGCGATAGATTTCGCGCGCGCGGCTGATCGCCTCGGGCGAGGTCCACGGCGCACCGCACAGTTCGACCAGCGGCACCAGATGCGGCGGGTTGACTGGGTGGCCGACAAGACAGCGCGCGCGGCCCTTGAGATTCTCGGTGAAGCGCGACGCGACGATGGCCGACGTGGACGACGCCAACAGCGCATCCGGTGGTGCGAGACGATCCAGTTCGGCGAAGAGCGCGATCTTGTCTTCGACCTTTTCGGGGCCGTTCTCCTGCACGAACGAAACGCCATTCACCGCGTCCGCAAGACTTGAAGCGACCGAAATGCGCGCGGCAGCACCGTCCGGATCGTCGGCAAGTCCATGGCGGGCCAGTGCACGCAGTTCGTCGTGGATCAGGCCGGGTGCCGCGCTCAAGGTGGGCGCATGCGGATCGGAGAGCCGCACGCTCCATCCCGCACGCGCGAAGATCGCAGCCCATGCGCGGCCGATCAATCCTACTCCGACAATGGCGACAGCTTTTTTGTTCGGCATACGTTTTGTCTTTCGCCTTTACAGCCACAGCACCTTGCGGCGCAGGTCGAGATCGTCGCGCAGCGCCTTCGAAGGGCCTTCGTGAATGATGCGCCCGCGCTCCAGCGCCACCGTCGTATCCGACAGAGCCAGCGCGAGATCAAGATGGTGATCGACGATGATAATCGCGACCTCCTTGCGCAGCCGGTCGAACGCCTCGAACAGTTGCTCGACCACGGCGGGCGCCAGTCCCTCGAACGGCTCGTCGAGCAGCAGCACCCGCACGTCGCCGGACAGCGCCCGCGCCACCGCCACCATCTGCTGCTCGCCGCCTGAGAGATAATCCGCCGGGCTGTCGAGCCGCTCGCGGATGCGCGGGAAATATTCGTAGACGCGCTCACGGGTCCAGTGCACGCCGTTGCCGGTCTGCCGTTTGAGCCCGCCGAGTTCGAGATTGTGCTCGACGCTCATGCCGGCAAACAGCCCGCGCCCCTGCGGCACGTAACCGATGCCGAGCCGCGCGCATTCGGCCGACGAGCGGCCGGTTAATTCGGCATCGGCCAGTTTGATCGAGCCTTGCGACGCCGGCGCGATGCCGACCAGCGTCTTGAGCAGCGTCGATTTGCCCGCGCCGTTGCGGCCGAGCAGCGCAATGATCTCGTTGTTGTGCAGCGTGAACTTCACGTCGTTGAGAATGTGGCTCTTGCCATAGAACGTATTGACGCCGTCCACCGTCAGCAGTGCGCTCGCCTTGGCCGAGGTTTCGCGCGGCTTCGCCGCCACGGCGGCAGCCCCCGAGCCAATGTAGATCTCCTGAACCTTCTTGCTGCTGCGCGCATCTTCCACAGTACCGTCGAGCAGCACGCGGCCTTCGTTCATCACCGTCACATGATCGGCGAGCGCAAACACCCGGTCGATGTCGTGCTCCACCAGCAGCACCGGCAGATCCGACGAGATGCGCTTGATGATCGCGCCGATACGCTCGCGCTCTGCCGCCGCAAGTCCCGCCAGCGGCTCATCCAGCAACAGCACGCGCGGCGCGGTGGCCAGTGCCACGCCCATGTCCAGCAGCCGCTGGCCGCCATAGGACAGCGCGCCCGCTTCCGCCTTCTCGATTCCTGCGAGACCGAGATAGCGAATGACCTCGTCGGTCTCGCGGTTGATCGCCTCGATGGACTTCGCATTGGTGAAAGGGTCGAACCGGCGGGGGTGACGCGCCTGCACGGCAAGCCGGATATTTTCGCCGACACTCAATTCTGGAAACAAATTTGTGATCTGGAACGAACGGCCAATGCCGGCGGCGGCAATCTCCTCAGGCGAATGTCCGGCGATGGGCTTGCCCATCAATGTCGCTTCGCCTTCGTCCGGCGGAAACATGCCCGACAGCAGATTGAACGCCGTGGTCTTGCCAGCACCATTGGGACCGATCAGCGCATGCAGCGTCTTGTCCGCGATGGAAATATCGATGCCCTGCACCGCCTTGATGCCGCCGAAACTTTTCACCATGTCGCGTGCGGCAAGCACCGGGCCTTCAATCGTGGTTTTAGGCCGCAGGAATTCGGGCAGCGGCAGCGCCTCGATCTTGCGCGCCGACATCGCCGCGTCTTCGATGACTTTCTTGCGGAACGGCGCAATGAGCTTCTCGCCGACGCCGATCAGGCCGGTCGGCGAAAACACGATGAAGCCGACGAACACCAGCCCCAGCCAGAGCAGCCAGTTCTCGGTGTAGATGCCGAGAAATTCGCGGAACAGAATAAAGAACAGCGCGCCGAGCGCAGGCCCGAGAAAGCTCCGCATGCCGCCGATCACGACCATCGCCAGCAACTCGCCGGAGAACGCCACCGAAATCGGATCGGCCGAGGTCATGCGGTTCTTGTAGAGCAGCAAAATACCCGCAAGCCCGGTCAGTGCTGCGGAGAGCACGAAGGCCGCGAGCTTGTAGCGATTGGTCGGATAGCCGAGAAACCGCGCGCGCTGTTCATTCTCGCGGATCGCCACCAGCACCGAGCCGACGGTCGAGTTATGGAACAGCCACAGCAGCACCATCACGCCGAAAGCGATCAGCGCAACGAACCAGTAATAGGTCGTCGATGAATCGAGATTGAACCCGGCAATCGAGGGCCGGACGATGCCGCCGAGGCCGTTTTCGCCGCCGGTCACGTCGGTCCAGCGGAACGACACCGAATACAGCATCGCGGCCAACGCCAGCGTCAGCAGCGAGAAATACACCCCGCGCCGCCGCAGAATAAGAAATCCGAACGGCACCGCGACCAGCATAACAATGACAATCGCGCCGATGGTCGGGCCGAAGAACGAATCGGGCATCAGGTTGCGCTGGAGCAATGCCGCGGCGTAAGCCGCAAGCCCGAACCATGCGCCGTGACCGAACGACACCAAGCCTGTATGGCCAACGAGAACATTCAGCGCCATGCAGGCTATGCCGAACACCACGACTTCCGTCGCCGACGTCATGGTGAGGCCGAGCGCAATCAGCACCGGCGGCAGCACCAGCAGGCCGATTGCGGCAACGACCAATTGAACAGGAATTCGCTTGAGCATGGCGAACGACCTCACTCGAAGCGGGTGATGCGCTCGCCGAACAGGCCGCGCGGCCTGAACACAAGCACCAGAAGCATGAGAAGATAGATCGCCGCAGTGGACGCCGCCGAGTAACCGATGCCGACCATCACGCCCTTCACCAGTCCGACCAGCAACGCCGCAACAACAACGCCCCAGAACGAGCCGAGGCCGCCGATCACCACCACCACGAAGGCGGGCGTGATGATCTCGTTGCCCATCGCCGGATGCACCGCGTAGATCGGCGCCAGCAGCACGCCGGCCAGGCCCGCAAGGCCGATGCCGAGCGCTGCGACCGCCGCCATGTAAGGCTGCAACGAAATCCCGAGCGCACCCACCATGTCAGGGTTCTGTACGCCGGCCTGCACGACGCGGCCGAACGCCGTCAGCCGCAGCAGCACCCACAGTCCCGCGACGCAGGCGGTGGCGATGCCGAGCAGCACGACGCGATAGAACGAATAGATGAAGGTGCCGACGACGACCTGCCCGCGCAGCGCGTCCGGGATCGAGTACGACAGCGGCGGCGCGCCGAAGATCATGCGGAGCAACTGTTCGGCGACCATCGCGAGTCCGAACGTCAACAACAGAGAAAGAATGGGATCGGATCGATAGAATCTGCGGAACAGCAGGCGTTCGATGACGACGCCCAACAGCGCCACCGCCACCGGCGACAGGATCAGCGCGCCGCCGAACCCGAGATAGGGCGAGATCACCAGCGTGAGATAGGCGCCGATGGCAAAGAACGCGCCGTGCGCCAGATTGACAATGCCGCCGAGCGAAAAGATCAGCGACAGCCCCAGCGCGATCAGCAGATAGTAGACGCCATCGAGCAGTCCATTGAGGATCTGCTGTGCGAGCAGAATGCCGGACATTGTCGTCGCCCCACAGTCAATGGGCCACGCGCCACGCGCGTGCCGGGAAACACAGGATAAGAAGGGTGCGATCCTCCGAATGCCCCGGAGGATCGCTTCAAGTCAGCTTTAGCTTGGGAACGTGCAGCTGTTCTCTTCCTTGGTTGCCGCGATGACCTCAAGGTCCTCGTTCGGTCCGGGCACGGGACCGCTCGACGAGAAGATGTCCCACTGGTTCTTCACCTGAGCCGCGGGCAGCGCCTTCACCGCGTACATCTCCTGCATGAGCTGATGGTCCGAAGCGCGGAAATAGCCCGGCCGCGTTTTCAACAGATCGAACTTCGCACCCTTCTCGAAATGCGCGATGATCTTGGTCGAATCCGCCGACTTCAGATCGTTGACCGCCTGGGCGACGATCTTGGTGGCGATGTAGTCGCCCCACGCCTGGTTTTCCGGCGGCTTGTTGTACTTCTTCGTGAAGGCTCCAACGAAAGCCTTGGAACCGGGCGTATCGATGAGGTGATGCCAGACCACAGGCCATGTACCGACGAAATTGCCCTTACCCGCCGCCCACGCCAGCGCGGTGTCGAAACCGAAGCCGCCGACCGGATAGGTCAAGCCGAACTCGGCATATTGCTTGAGGAAGTTCGTGATCTGGTTTCCGGCGAGATTGATCACGACGAGGTCCGGCTTGGAATCGCGGATCTTGAGCAGATATGCCGAGAAGTCCGTGGCGTCGGTCGGCACCAGATCGTCGCCGGCGAACTGGCCGCCATTGCCTTCCATGAAGCGCTTGGCGACGCGCAGCAGATCGTGACCGAATGCGTAGTCGGCCGTGAGCGAATACCACTTCTTGCCCTTCACCAGCCCTTCCTGAAGGAACGAGCGGCCGACGGTCTTCACATACATCGAGTTCTGCGACTCGACGTGGAACATGTAGCGCTGGCAATCCTTGCCGCGCAGTGCATCCGAGTTGCCGCCGGTGTTGATGAACAGCGTCTTGTTGCGCGAAGCAACCTGCGCGATGGTGAGACACGACGCCGACGAAATTTCGCCGATAATACAGGCGACCTTGTCGCGCTCGATCATGCGCTCGGCCTTGGTCGAAGCGGTCTGCGGATTGACCGAGTCTTCCTTCAACAATTCGACCTTGCGGCCCATCATGCCGCCGGCGGCATTGATTTCCTCGACCGCGAGATCGGCCGCCATCACGGCGTATTCGCCGAGCGGCCCGAGAAAGCCGGTGCGCGGCGTCAGATGACCGATGCGGATGACGTCGGCGGATTGCGCGCGCAGGATCGACGGCGCGGAGATTCCGGACACGACTGCAAGACCGCCCGCGGTCTTGAGCAATGTCCGTCGCGTGAACTTGTCCTTGAATGACATGAGCTTCCTCCCTGTGACGGCCGCGTTTTGCGGCGCTTATTTCCGGTCCTGCGTCGCGCCGCTTGCGGGCGCTTATATCGCTTGCCGTGATCTGAGATCACACTTAGACTGACAAACGATCCCGAGCTTGTCGAGTCCCATGTCTCATTTTTTTGTTTTTGCACGTCCACAGGATATCCGGTCATGACCCGACCCGCTGCGCTAAGTCTGGTGGAGCCGCTCGACCGGCAGACGCTGGGCGATCGCTCCTATGCGCAACTCTCGGATCTTCTGATCTCCGGCCGCATGGCACCGGGCGAAAAACTCTCGCTGCGCGACACGGCGGGAATGCTCGGAGTCTCTATTATGCCGGTGCGCGAAGCCGTGTCGCGGCTGGTAGCCGACGGCGCGCTCGAGGTCACGCCGAACCGCGCGGTGCGCGTGCGATTGATGACAGCGGCGCAGTTCCGCGATCTCACACAGGCGCGCATCGCAATCGAAGGTCATGTCGGCGCGGCAGCGGCGCGAAACCGCAACGACAAGGACCTGAAGGCCATCGCGAAGACGGAAGCGGCGATGCGCTCCGAAAGCCGTGCGGCGAAGCCGGACCTGCCGCGGGCGGTCGAACTCAACAAGTCATTTCATTTCGCGGTGTATGAGGCCGCGCACTCCCCCACCCTTGTCGAAATCATCCGCGCGCTGTGGCTCAAGGCCGGCCCGGTGATCAATCTCGATTTGCGCGCCAATCCCGAGCGGCTGGCGAAGGGCGATGCGGTGCGCTTCCACGCCAAGGTGCTCGCTGCGATCAAGGCTGGCGACGAAGCCGGTGCGCGGGAGGGAATTGCTGCGGACATTGCCAACGCGGCGGAGGTCATTCTTTTGCGCGGCGGCCTCGCTGAACCATAACAATCATCGTCTGGAGATGGCATGAACCTCGACATCAAAGGATTGCGCGTGCTGGTAACGGCGGGCGCCAACGGAATCGGGCTTGCCATTGCGCGCGCTTTCGCCGGCGAAGGCGCCAAGGTTCATGTCTGCGATGTAGATATTGAGGCGCTCAAAGCACTGAAAGCGGGCGATCCGACGCTAACGCAAACGGTCTGCGACGTTTCCGATCGCACTGCCGTGAAATCGCTGTTCGCCGAGGCGACCACTGCTCTCGGCGGCCTCGATGTGCTGGTCAACAATGCCGGTGTTGCCGGACCGACTGCGAAGGTAGACGAGATGAATCCCGAAGACTGGGATCGCTGCCTTCAGATTTGCCTGACCGGACAGTTCAATTGCGCCCGGCTGGCGGTGCCATTTCTGCGCAAAAGCAAAAATGCATCCATCGTCAATATCTCTTCTGCGGCCGGGCGCCTCGGCTTTGCGATGCGGACGCCCTATGCGGCGGCCAAATGGGGCGTGATCGGATTTTCGAAATCGCTATCCATCGAACTGGGCCCGGACAACATCCGCGTTAACGCGATCCTGCCCGGCCTTGTCGCCGGCGACCGGCAGCGGCGCGTGCTGGAAGCCAAGGCGCAGCAGCGCGGCGTCTCGTTCGCGGCGATGGAGAAAACCGCGTTCTCCTACACCTCGATCAAGGATTATGTCACGTCGCAGCAGATCGCTGATCAGATCGTCTTCATGTGCAGCCCGAAGGGCCGGACCATTTCGGGCCAGGCAATCTCGATCTGCGGTGACACGCAAATGCTCGGCTAGGCGATAGACCTCGCCGAGAACGTTATCGCGCTCCACGAGGTATCTCCGGCAGCCGGACTGTGACGTATCTTGGCCGGGCCCCTCAATCTGCAGCCGATGCACCCGAATCCGTCGATGCAAGAAAACGCTGCAACGATTGCCGCTGCTGCTCGATGGAACTCTGCCTGTCCCGCAGTTCCGGAGGTGCGGTCCAGCCCGGCTCTATCCCCGTCATGTCCGGCAATTCATGCGCGATGCCCTTGTGGCAATCAATGCAAGTCCGCTCCCCCGAAACCAGGAAACGGGCATGGATCTCAGCTGCACGCCGCGTCTGCTTGGTGAAATCCATGGCGATGGTGGAATGACAATTCCGGCATTCGAGCGAATCGTTGGCCTTGAGCCGCGCCCATTCATGCTTGGCGAGTTCGAGGCGCATATCGAGAAACTTCTGCCGGGTCGAGATCGTGCCGAAGATCTTGCCCCAGACCTCCTTTGAGGCCTGCATCTTCCGCGCGATTTTGTCGGTCCAGTCGTGAGGCACATGACAATCGGGACATGTCGCGCGGACCCCGGATCTGTTCGTAAAATGGATGGTCCGCTGAAGTTCCTGATACACGTTGTCGTGCATTTCATGACAGGACGTACAGAATTTTTCCGTGTTGGTGATTTCAAGCGCAGTGTTGAACGCGCCCCAGAACATTACCCCGCACAGGAAACCGCCAAGCGTCAGGAAGCCCAGGCTGAAATAGGTGCTCGGCCGGCTCGCGATCCCCCAGAACCACCGCAGCAGAGCTTTCAATCTCGCCATGTCGCTCTCACTGCTTTGGGTCACGGACCAGAAGCATGTCCTGGAACGTATTCGGCACAAGCGGCGCGGCGTCGGTCTGCTGGACATGGCAGGCTGTGCAGAAATATCGCCGCGGGGTCACATCGGCGATGACCTGGCCGTCACGATCCATGAAATGTGTGACGCTGATCATTGGCGCGCCGGAGGCTTCAGTGTACTGGCGCCGATGGCAGTCGAGGCAGCGGTTCGTTCGCAGCGTGAGCTGATAGTTGTCGATCGAGTGTGGAATCACCGGCGGCTGTTCCGGATAGTTGCGCATCACACGCCTGTCGTCCGTGACCGGGCGCGCAATGGGCGGGATCGGCACCTCATTCATGGGAGAGGCGTTCCCGGTGACACGCGGCACGATCTTCGGCGCATTCTGCGCATAGATCGCGCCCGCCAACAGAATCAACGACCCACTGAGAACCGCGCCCAACAGGCAGCGGCCCAGCCCACTCAAACCGGGGTGATCTTGACCGCGCATTTTTTGAAATCCGTTTGTTTCGAAATCGGATCGGTAGCGTCGAGCGTCGCCTTGTTGATGAGCTGGCTTGCGTCGAACCACGGTACGAACACCACGCCGCGCGGCATCCGGTTGCGGCCGCGAATATCGACGCGCGTCCTGATCTCGCCGCGACGGGACGCAAGCTTGACCTCAGCGCCCTGATTAATGCCGCGCTCGCGCGCGTCCTCGGCATGCATGAAGCAGAGCGCACCCGGGAACGCCTTGTACAACTCTGGCACCCGCATCGTCATCGAGCCTGAGTGCCAATGCTCCAGCACGCGGCCAGTGACGAGCCAGATGTCGAACTCTTTGTCCGGCGATTCCGCCGGCGGCTCGTAAGGCACCGCGATGATCCGTGCTTTGCCGTCGGGATGGCCGTAGAACTCGATGCCTTTTCCAGGTTTAACATAAGGATCGAAACCTTCGCGATAGCGCCAGCGGGTTTCCTTGCCGTTGACCACCGGCCATCGCAAACCGCGCACCTCATGATAGGTATCAAACGGCGCGAGGTCGTGGCCGTGTCCCCGCCCGAACGATGCGTATTCCTCGAACATGCCTTTCTGTACATAGAACCCGAATGCCTTCGATTCATGGTTCTCATACTCGGCCGGAATTTCAGTCGTCGCAAATCGATCTACATTGCCGTTGCGGAACAACACTTCGAACAGCGTCTTGCCTCGATAGTTCGGATTAGCCTGCAGGATATCCTGCGGCCAAACTTCATCGGTGGTGAATCGCTTGGAAAACTCCATCATCTGCCAGAGGTCCGACCGCGCCTCACCGGGCGCTTTCACCAACTGGCGCCAGAAATGCGTTCGGCGCTCGGCATTGCCGTAGGCGCCTTCCTTCTCCACCCACATCGCGGCCGGCAGGATGACGTCAGCCGCCATTGCGGTGACGGTGGGATAGGCATCAGACACCACGATGAAGTTATCGGGATTGCGGTAGCCGGGATACGTCTCCCGGCTGTTGTTGGGCGCGGCCTGCAGGTTGTTGTTGACCTGGATCCAGTAGAAATTGAGCTTGCCGTCGCGCAGCATCCGATCCTGCTCGACCGCATGATATCCCGGCTTTTCGGGGATCAGACCATGCGGCACGCGCCATAGTTCCTCGGCGTGCTTGCGGTGTTCAGGGTTGGTCACCGTCATGTCCGCCGGCAGACGGTGCGCGAAGGTGCCGACCTCCCGCGCGGTGCCACATGCTGACGGCTGGCCGGTCAACGAGAACGGCGAATTGCCGGGCTCGGAGATTTTTCCAGTCAGCAGATGGATGTTGTAGACAAGCTGGTTGGCCCATACGCCGCGCACATGCTGGTTGAAGCCCATGGTCCACAGCGACATCACCTTGCGCGACGGATCGGCATAGAGTTCGGCGAGTTCCTGAAGGAAGCCGCGTTCCACGCCGGTGAGCTCCGAGACTTTCTCCAGCGTGTAGTCCTTCACGAATTTCGCATAAGCGTCGAAATCTATCGGCTCCGTCGCGGCGGGATTAGCCGCGCCTTTGGCCTTCATTTCGCCCGGACTGTCCGGCCGCAGTCCGTAGCCGATATCGGTTGCGCCCTTCACGAACGCCGTGTGTTTCTTGACGAAATCCTGGTTGACGCGGCCGGTCATGATAATGTGGTTGGCGATGTAGTTGAGAATGGCGAGATCCGTTCCCGGCTTGAACACGATCGGAATGTCAGCAAGGTCCGAACTGCGATGAGTAAAGGTGGAGAGCACCGCGACCTTGACGTGCGGATGACTCAGGCGTCGGTCGGTCAGACGCGTCCACAGGATCGGATGCATCTCGGCCATGTTCGAACCCCACAGCACGAATGCGTCGGCAGCCTCGAAATCATCGTAGCAACCCATCGGCTCGTCGGCGCCGAACGTGCGCATGAAAGCGTAAGCCGCAGACGCCATGCAATGGCGAGCATTGGGATCGAGATTGTTGGAACGGAAGCCCGCCCGCATCAGCTTGGTTGCCGCATACCCCTCCCAGATGGTCCACTGACCTGAGCCGAACATACCGAGCGCGGTGGGGCCTTTCTCCTTGAGAACCTTCTTGGCGCGAGCGGCCATGGTGTCGAAGGCCTCGTCCCAGCCCACTGGCTCGAACTCGCCATTCTTGTCGTAGACACCGTTCTTCTTGCGCATCAGCGGCGTCGTCAGGCGGTCGCCGCCATACATGATCTTCGACAGGAAGTAGCCTTTGATGCAGTTCAGGCCGCGATTGACTTCCGCCAGCGTGTCGCCATGGGTTGCCACCACCTTGCCACCCTTGACGCCGACCATGACGCCACATCCGGTGCCACAGAAGCGGCACGGCGCCTTGGACCATTTGATCTCCAGCGATCCAATTCCCTCGGCGACCGGCTGCGCCACCGCCGGAACGGTGATGTTCGCAGCAGCAGCGGCGATGGCGGCGGCCTGGGCCTTGAGCATGTCGCGACGCGAAAGACTCATCGTTCCTCTCCATGCTCAGGAGTTTCGTCGATCTGCTCGAACACCATGTTAGCGGACAACACGCCTTCCCATCCCGAAATCTCGGCGAGCCGCGCGCCAAGCACCCCGCTGTCCGGCCCTTCGAGCACGATGACGATCTTCGACGCATTCCGGTGATGGACTTCGACCTCGGGGAGCGCCGACAACAGCTTCTCGACATTCGCGAGATGCTTCGGCAGCACCGAGATCACGGCGCTCGAAATGTGCACGACCGGCGCCTGCAGTCGCCCTGACAGCAATGTTCGCCGCGAAAGTCCGGACTCATTCATGACCGTTCCTCAGTGCGGCGGACCCGGAGGCCCCAACACCAATTGCGACATCCAAACGAGAAAACCAAAACCGCCGACGACGCCGACGGCGACGACAGGCCAGATCAGGGCTGCGATGATGAAGAATACGATGAACTCGTCGCGCCGGGTGCTCGGAGGCGCCGAGTGATCTCTGGCTTCGGACTCGTTTGAAACGGTGTCCATGATCGCGCCTTTTGCAAGGGCATCCAAAGTCAATCCAGACTATCCGAGACAGACAAGGCCAGCAAGACAAAACGGGCCCGCGCCTGCGTCTGAAAAAAGGAGCATCGTGCAACCGCGCTGTGTCGGTGTGCTGATCGATAGGTTAACGAAACCAATCAACTCAGCGGTTCGTCCGTCTCCTGATGAAGGATGCGCTCCGCCGCCCCGTCGAGATCTTCGTACTGCCCGCTCCCAAGCGACCACATGAACGTCAGGAGACCCGTGAGCCCGAGGCCGATCGCGATTGGTATGAGATAATAGTAGTCCGTCATTCGGCTGCCTCGACGAAGCGAGCGACCTGTGCGGTTTCCTTCTTTGGCGATGTTCGTCCTGCGGGTCCGGAAAGACGGAGCGCATTCATAACAACGAGAATCGAAGAGCCCGACATCGCAACCGCGGCGACCAGAGGGGTTACGTAACCCGCCACGGCCACCGGCACCGCAATGACGTTGTATGCGACCGCTAGTATCAGATTTTCATGTATGAGTCGCTTCGCCCGTCGCGCAATTCGCACGGCCAGCGGAACCGCGATCAAGCTCTCCTGAAGAAACACGACGTCGGCGGCCTGCCGTCCGACATCGGCGGCAGACGACGGCGCGATGGAAGCATGAGCTGCGGCAAGGGCCGGAGCGTCGTTCAAGCCGTCTCCGACCATCAATACTTTGTGGCCTGCGGCACGCAGCTTGATGATCCGCGCCACCTTGTCGCTCGGCATCAGTTCCGCAGTCGCTTCGATCCCAAGGAGTCCGCCGAGCCGTTGGACCCGCGCCTCACTGTCTCCCGAGACGATTTCCACATCCAGTCCTTCGCTGGTCAACGCCGCGACAGCTTCTTCCGCACCCGGGCGCATCCGGTCGTGAAAATCGAAAGCAGCGATGATCCGGCCTGCCCTGGACAGGACGACGGACGATTCTTCGCCGGCACCCTGCTGCGAAGCCCAGGACGGCCGCCCTAGCTTGATCGCGTCAGCGCCAAGGCGCGCCTCCAGCCCCAGTCCGGGGCGCTCAACAATCCCGTCGAGCGATGGCGCTCCGTCAGGGACCAGCGCTTGCGCGATCGCGCGTGAATACGGATGAGATGAACGAGATGCGAGCGCCGCCGCGATGGATAGCGCCTGCTGGTTGCCGGCGCGGACAACCAGCTGCGGGTCTCCCGACGTGAGCGTCCCTGTCTTGTCGAGCAGGACCGTGTCGATTTCAGCGAGCTTCTCCAGCGCACCGCCGTCCTTCACCATCACACCCGCTTCGAACAGGCGCCGCGATGCCACGACCTGCACCATCGGCACCGCCAGGCCGAGCGCGCAAGGACAGGTGATGATAAGCACAGCGATCGCAATCGTGATCGCGCGATGGAAATCTCCGGTCGCGAACAACCAGCCGACGAAAGCGACAAGAGCCGTGAGGTGCACCACGGGCGCATACATCGCCGCCGCACGGTCCGCGATCCGGCGATATGCCGAGCGCCCCTGCTCCGCAGCCTCCATCAACCGCACCATTTCCGCGAGAAACGAGTCGCTCGCGTTTGCGTTTGCCACAACCGTCAGCGGTCCCGTCAGGTTCAGCGAGCCGGCGCGAAGAATCGAGCCGACTTCCGCCACCTGCGGCGCACTTTCCCCCGAGATAATGGAAACATCGATATCGGAAACGCCCTGCTTCACCGTGGCATCGACCGGAACGCGGTCTCCAGCCGCGACAAGCAGCAACATGCCCGGCCTGACTTCAGCAACAGGGATAAACGTATGACGTCCGTCGTCGCCAGCGAGCCGGGCGACGCGTGCGGCGAGACGTGCCAACCCCGTGACAGCGCTACGCGCCCGTTCCCGCATCATGTGATCGAGCGTGCGGCCGATGAGCAGGAAAAAGAGCAGCGATATCGCAGCATCGAAATAGGCGTGCGGCCCGCGAACGACCGTCTCGTAAAGGCTGAGGGCGAAAGCCAGCAGGACCCCGATCGAGATCGGAACGTCCATGTTGGTGCGTCCGTGCCGGAGACTCCGCCAAGCTGAACGGAAGAAGACGCGACCTGAGTAGGCCAGCGCCGGAAGTGCAATGAACGCGGACAACAGGTGAAAGAGGTCGCGGGAATCGGCATCCGCGCCCGACCATATCGATACCGACAACAGCATGATGTTGCTTGACGCGAAACCGCTGACAGCGAGCGCCTTGATCAACTCGGAGAAAACGGGATCGCCCCGCGAGGATTCGACGTCGAACAGATGCGCGTCGAAGCCTGCGCCCTTCAACGTCTCGATGAACGCCGGAACCGGTCCGTCGCCACGCCAGCGGATGGTCACCCGTTTCGTCGAGAGATTGACGCGGGCATGCTCCACACCCGGCAGCCTCAACAATTCACGCTCGATCGTCGCGATGCACGCGCCGCAGTGAATACCGCGCACCGAGAGATCCGTCTGCCGTAATCCACCGCCAACGTCGCGGCTTGCCAGCCGAACCTCTTCTCCGATCGCACCGGATTCGGCAGCGATCGCCGCGACAGCCAGACCTGTGTCGCAACAACTCATAACGCACTCCTCCGATCAGGCCGGATTCTCCGCGCACATCGTCCGATAGGAATGCCAGGTCGCATGACCGAGCACAGGAAAGACCACGATCATACCCAACAGCCCTGTCGCAAGACTCAAGACGATAAGAACCAGCATGATCGCAGCCCATGTCAGCATCACCGGCAGATTGTGCCACACCAGCGCCATGCTCCTTCCCATCGCCGTCAAGGCGTCGATGCGCTGATCGAGCAGCATCGGTATCGAAAACGCGCTGACAGCAAACGCGAAGGCGGAGAACAAGCCTCCCACCGCGCTGCCGACCAGCAGCATCGCGTAGCCGGTCCCGGTCGTCAGCAGCATCGCGACGATGTGATCGAGACCCGGAAACGGGCGGACCCCGAAGAACAGTGCATAAATGATAACAGCGGCGCGCATCCACAAAAGCGTCAGCATGACCAGCAACGCGCCGGCAAACAGCACCTGCCCGCCGGATTTAGGCTTGACCAGCATCATGTTGAGAAGGCTGACCGGCCTCCCCTCGGAAATCCGCTTGCTCTTCTCATAGAGTCCGATGCCGAGGATTGGCCCCATCACCATGAAGCCGGCGAATGCAGGAAACAGAATGTAGTCCCAGCCGAAGACAAACAGCCCAACAGTGGTGGCTACCGATACAAGATAGACCAGCAAACCATATCCGAGACTTGCTCCCGGATTAATCTTGAAATCCTTCCAGCCGGCCGACAGCCATTGCAGCGCCGCGGCATTCGGGACATCGCGCTTCCATGGCTTCTCGCGGGGCAGCGGTGGAACAAGAACAGGAATGGTCGCCATGATCTCGGCCTCAACGTGTTTGCGGATTGCACGACGAGCGCGCGGCTCCGAACCGCGCACCGTCAGGCGCGGTTTCACCCACGCGCGCATGGGTGACGCATTCCGGCTGCGACATGACCGCCATGTAAACCAGATGCGCGTTTGCCCCGATCACCAGCAGCAATCCGGCGCTGACCGCGAGCCATAGTACGACCTTCGGCGATCGAAGCGTGATCCGGTTCATCGCGCGGTCCTCGGCAGGTCTGTCAGATAAAGCGCCAGAATCTTGCGGTCGAGAGCGGACAGCCGCTCATCCCAAGTCGGCATCTTTCCCTGCCGCCCGCTCCAGACCGATGAACTGACCGATTGCAGATCGCCACCGTAGATCCAAAAGTGGTCTGTAAGGTCCGGCGCGCCCATCTCGGTCTTTCCCTTGCCGTCGTCGCCGTGACAGGCGGCGCAGTTCGCCGCGAAAACGGCCTTGCCGGCACCAAGTCTCGGAGCGGGTGTATCACGCGCGACTTTCGGATCTGACAGGCTCCGCACGTAGTCGACGACGTCATCGACTTCCCGCTCCTTCAGAACACCATCCCGGCCGAAGGCCATCATCTGCGAGGCGCGGCTGTCCTTGTGCGACGAATTGATCCCGACGCGGATCGTCTCCGCGACCGTCGCTGGATCCCCGCCCCACAGCCATGAACCATTCGTCAGACTTGGATATCCTTTTGAGCCTTGCGCGCTGGATCCATGACAGGCCGCGCAATTTTCTCGGTACAGCGTCTGACCTGTCTGCCGGACGATTCGCATCAGCTTGGGATCTTGCCGGATGTCATCATAGCTCTTGGCTTCGATCTGATCGCTCCACGTCTTTCGCTCCGCAGCAGCCTCCCGCAGATCGGCTTCGAGGGTGGTGCGCTGGTCGATGCCGAGCAACCCTTTCGTGAAGGTCACCCCGGTCGGCCAGGCCGGCATCAGAATCCAGTATGCGACGCTGAACAGCGCTGTCGCAATCAGGAACAGGTAGACCGCACGCGGAACGGGCGTGTTGAGTTCCTTGATCCCACCCCACTCGTGACCGGTCGTCAGATATCCCGTGTGCGGGTCGCGCTCCTCTACCGCCATGATTCGTCCTTCGACGGCTTGTCCTCGTTGCCGAGGATCGATTGCGCAGCCGCGTCGAACTGTTTGCGGTTTGACGGCCAATACGCATAGACGACAATCACCGCCGACATTGCGATCAGATAAAACAAACCGAAGGACTTGGAGAACCAAACCGTGAAGTCATGATCAATCGGCATCATTGAGCCCCCGAGGCTGCAGTCTTCTGCGCGGCATCTGTCAGCTTTCCGAGAATCTGGAGATAGGCGACAAGCGCGTCCATCTCCGTCAATTCGCCCGGGCGGCCATCGAAGGCGCGGACGTTCGTGGCCTCCCCGTATCGCTTAACCACGCCCTCAGCGCGCGGGGAATCCGGGGCGGCCTGGCCGTATGCATCTGCAGCCGCGTTGGCGATCATCTCGTCCGTGTACGGAACTCCGACCTTGCGAAGCGCCGCAAGATGTTTGCCGAGATCATCGTTGCGCAAGGAAGTGCGTCCTAGCCATGAGTAATGAGGCATGACCGACTCCGGCACGACATCGCGAGGATTGTTGAGATGCGCCACATGCCACTCATCCGAATACTTTCCACCCAGACGCGCGATGTCGGGGCCCGTTCGTTTCGAGCCCCACAGCATCGGGTGATCGTACTTGGACTCGACCGCGAGCGAGTACGGTCCGTAGCGTTCGACTTCATCACGAAGCGTGCGAGTCATCTGGGAGTGGCAGGCGTAGCATCCCTCCCGAATGTAGATGTTGCGCCCGGCGACCTCGAGCGGCGTGTAGACGCGCATGTTCGGCGCCTCCTCCACCGTCTGATGGATCGTGAAGAGCGGAGCGATCTCGACGGCGCCACCGATACTCGCGACGCCAATGATCGCAAGTACGAAGCCGATGGTTTTCCTCTCGAGACGATAATGCAGACCAAAGAAACTCATGTCATTCTCCTGGCTGCAGAGCCGGAGCAGCCACCGGACGCCGTACTGGGCGATCCATGGCGCGTTCCTCCTCCGGCTGGTCCGAGGTGCGGATAGTCATCCAGATGTTGTAGCTGCCGATCAGCGCGCCGATCAAAAACATCAGGCCACCGATCGCGCGCGCGATGTAATAGGGATGCATCGCCGTCACCGTCTCAATGAACGAATAGGCGAGCGTGCCGCTGTCGTTGTAGGTCCGCCACATCAGCCCCTGGATGATGCCGGAATTCCACATCGCAAAGACGTAGACGAGCGTTCCGCCAAGCGCGAGCCAGAAGTGCACCTCGACCAGCCGCGACGAGTACATCTGTTGCCGCTTCCAGAGCCACGGCACTGACGCGTAGATTGACCCGAACGTGATCATCGCGACCCAGCCAAGAGCCCCCGCATGCACATGCCCGACGGTCCAGTCCGTATAGTGCGACAGCGAGTTCACCGAGCGAATCGCCATGAACGAGCCTTCAAACGTGGCGAGCCCGTAGAACACCGCCGCCATCATCATGAAACGCAGCGTTGCGTCGTCGCGCACCTTCTGCCAGGCCCCGTTCAGCGTCAGCAACGCATTCCCTGCGGACGCCCAAGACGGAACGAGGAGCATCACCGAGAAGGTCACGCCGAGCGTCTGAACCCAGTGTGGCAACGCCGTATAGTGCAAATGGTGCGAACCCGCCCACATGTACATAAAGGTGATGCCCCAGAAACTGATGATGGACAGGCGGTAGGAAAAAATCGGGCGTCCGGCGCGGATCGGCAAGTAGTAGTACATCATGCCCAGAAAGCCGGATGTCAGGAAGAAGGCCACGGCGTTGTGGCCGTACCACCACTGCGTCATGGCATCCTGGACACCCGAGAAGGCCGAATAGCTCTTGGCGTGTCCGAACGACACCGGCACGGCGAGGTTGTTGACGATGTGCAGGATGGCCACGACCAGAATAAAGGCCATGTAATACCAGTTGGAGACGTAGATGTGCGGCTCCTTGCGGCGGGCAAGCGTGCGCAGGTAGATCACGAAATAGACGACCCACACGATCACCAGCCAGATGTCCGCATACCACTCCGGCTCCGCGTATTCCTTCGATTGCGTGACACCCATGAGGTAGCCGGACGCAGCAATCACGCAGAACAAGTTGTATCCAAGCAGCACAAACCAAGGGCTTAACTGATCAGGCAATCGCGCCCGCGACGTCCGCTGGAGAACATAAAGCGAGGTCGCGATCAGGGCGTTTCCGCCGAAGCCGAAAATAACGCCCGACGTATGGACGGGGCGCAGTCGCCCGAAGCTCGACCACGCGGCGTCGAAGGTCAGGTTTGGATAGGCGAGCTGCCAGGCGACCCAGTCGCCGACGAACATGCCGACGACGGCCCACACCATCGCCAGTACAATTCCGACCTTGGTGGGATCGTCGTAGTAGCGCTCGAGCCGATCCGGCGAAGGCTCCGGATCGTAATAGCGCGAAATAACGACAAAGATGCCTGCGAGGGCAGCGATCATGACGATGGCGCCATGAACGCCCAATGGATCATCGTGTCCGACGACTGCCATAGCGAGGCCGCCCACTGCCAGAAGCAGAAACAGAACGAGGGCGTTCTGACGCTCGGACTTTGTTAGCTGGGCAATCATCTATCTATCCTGATCGTGAGGAAGCGGAATCGTCGTAGCGAAGACGGGATACCGAAAACAAAGCAGCAGCATTTTGCGAAAACGCAAAGAAACAGGCGGCACAATAAGAGAATGCTGACCTGTGATCTCAAACACGACTAAAAAACGCCGGAATGAGAGACTCAGGGCAGCAAGAAGTGAGGCGTAAGATGAGGGTATATACCCGATTGCGACAGCGGAACGACCGCCTCTCCAAAGGGACTTCGTTGGCGTCGGAATATGAAGCGTCAAGGTTGCAGGTCCTGCCTGAAGACGATCGACCACCCGATGAAGGTGAAGAGATGCACCAGCACCGTCAAGCATTAACGGAGATCAGCCCCGATGAAATCTCCCGATCTCCGCATCAGGGACCGCGCGGCAAATGAATTGAGATCGGTCAGTTGGGGTCGCGTCTATGAATCAAGCTTGCGAAGCTCCCGCATATTGGTGAGCTTTACCCGCCGCGCACTCGGCAGCGCGATCGCAGCCTGATCTTCCAGAAGTGTCAGCGTTCGCGATACCGTCTCGATGGTGAGGCCCAGATAGTCAGCAATATCCTGCCGCGACATCGGCAAGTCAATCGAGCCGGCCCCCGCCGTACGATCGACCATCTCGAGGAGAAAGGATGCGACCCGTTCCTGCGCATTGCGAACCAGCAGCAGGACATGCTTCTGCGCGCGCTGCAACTCGCGCGCCGTCAATGCCAGGAGCGCATGCGTGATCTTGTTGTCGTTTCTGGAAAGGTCGGACAGCGAGCTGCACTTGATCGCGGAGACAGTCGCGTTGCAGATCGCTTCCGCGGACAACTGATGCGCCGTACCGATCTCCAGACCGAAGATATCGCCCGGCAAGTAGAACGCGCCGATCTGGCGACGGCCGTCGCTCAGGATTTTGTAGGTACGCGCCGCACCGCTCACGACCTGATAGATGTACTCAGCATCCTCGCCCTCGCCGAAGATTTCCGAATTCCGGGTATAGAACATCGGCGTCCCGATCCGCGCGACCGGCAGGACCAGTGCATCAATATTTGCGGGCTCAGAACTGGCCTGCGAATGACTGACAATTCCTGCGGCGGCGAGCATGGCGACCTTCCCCGTTGATGAATGACAGCTACAGCAGCCTCTGACTTTGCGAAATCCGGATATTGCTCTTAAGGATAGTTCCTGAGGTCTCGGGCGAGCAAAACTGGCCCCCCATGACAAATGATTTTCCGCCGTTGAAACAAATGGTTATGCGCAGCGCAAATCTGGAAAGACATCTTTCTAACAAGGCTCGTTCGTTGCACGGCCGCTATGGGATTGCGCTGACGGCGGTCGCCCTGTCCGCCGCTGCATGGTTCGCCCTCAACCTTGTCGTCAAAAGCACGACACTGATTTTTCTCTTTGTACCGGCGATCCTGGTATCGAGCGCCCTGGGTGGTATCTTTCCAGGGTTGCTGGCGACATTGCTGTCGCTGCTGATCGCCGTGAGTCTTGATCACGCGCTGGCGTCCGGACACCGGGACATCGTAGGCACCGCGATCTTCACGGCGGTCAGCCTCGGCATCTGCTATTGGGGCGACCAACTCTACCGTAACCGGCGCAGGGCCGCACAAGTGACGGAAGAGCTTCTCGCCACGACAGAAGACCTTCGCGCGCGCGAAGCCCACGTGAACTCGATCCTGCAAACAGTCCCCGACGCAATGATCGTGATCAGCGAACGGGGCATTATCCGGTCGTTCAGCAGTGCCGCGGAACGGCTGTTCGGCTATTCCGCCGAGGAGGTGATCGGGTCGAATGTGAAGCGCCTGATGCCGGAACCATATCGCCACCAACATGACGGCTATCTCGGCCGCTATCAGGGGACCGGCGAAAAGCGGATCATCGGTATCGGCCGCATCGTCGTCGCCGAGCGCAAGGACGGCTCGACCTTTCCCATCGAACTCGCTGTCGGCGAAATGAACTCCGGCGGCAGACGCTTCTTCACGGGCTTCATCCGCGACTTGAGCGAACGTCAGCAAGCCGAAGCACGCCTGCAGGAGTTGCAGACCGAACTGATCCACATTTCTCGCCTCAGTGCGATGGGCGAAATGGCTTCCGCGCTGGCGCATGAACTCAATCAGCCACTGTCGGCAATCGCCAACTACATGATGGGATCGCGGCGCCTCCTGGAAGGGCAAACCGACGAGACCTCTCGCCTCGTGCGCGACGCAATGGACAAGGCGGGGGAGCAATCGCTCCGCGCCGGACAAATCATCCGCCGCTTGAGGGATTTCGTTGCACGCGGCGAGAGCGACAAACGAATCGAAAGTCTGACGAAGCTGATCGAGGAGGCAAGCGCCCTCGCCCTCGTCGGCGTCAAGGAGTATGGTGTGCGGGTGATCTTCCGGCTCGATCCGTCGATCGACCGGGTGATCGCCGATCGGGTCCAGATTCAGCAGGTGATTTTGAATCTGATCCGCAATGCAATCGAAGCGATGGAGGGCCTGCCGCGCCGGGAACTGGTCATCACAACCGGCCCCGGCGATGACGGCATGGTCGCAATCAGCATCGCAGACACTGGATCTGGTCTGGCCCCGGAAATCCTGCCCAAGCTGTTCGAACCGTTCATCAGCACCAAGGCAAATGGCATGGGGGTCGGATTGTCGATTTCACGAACGATCATTGAGGCACATGGCGGCACGATCTCGGCCCGGCCCAACGAAGGCGGCGGCACGGTGTTTCGCCTGACGCTGCGATCGCTGAAGGATGGAGAAGACGACGATGCAATATGACGCGACAGTGCACGTTATTGACGACGATCAGGCTGTGCGCGAATCGCTTGCGTTCCTGCTGCAGAGCGTTCGCATTCCGGCCGTGGTTTATGAGTCCGCATCATCGTTCCTCACGTCGCTCACGGCGGAACAGAGCGGATGCATCATCACCGACATTCGCATGCCCGATATCAGCGGAATCGATCTCCTACGCCGCATCAAGGACCTCAATGTCCCGATGCCCGTCATTGTCATCACCGGGCACGGCGACGTCCCGCTCGCCGTCGAGGCGATGAAGCTGGGCGCGTTCGATTTCCTGGAAAAGCCGTTCGACGATGAAGCGATGATCACCGCCGTACGGCTCGCGCTCAACCGTTCCAAACAAGCCGAGAAGGCGAGCGCGGATCGCGTAGACCTTGACAAGCGCATCGCGTCGCTGTCGAGCCGCGAGCGGGACGTGCTCAACGGCCTGATTGCGGGGCATTCCAACAAGGTCATTGCCGCGAATCTCTCGATCAGCCCGCGTACGGTGGAGATTTATCGGGCGAACGTCATGACCAAGATGCAGGCGGAAAGCCTGTCCGAACTGGTCCGCATGGCGATCACTGCGGGATTGGCCGACTCAGACTGATCCCGATCCGGAATCTTGACACAGATCAAGACGGCTCCCGCGCGGATGTGGCGTATGAATTGATCGCCGGACCAAACGCGGCGCAGTTGACCGGTCGCCACATGGGACAGATGGACATCGCCGCTCCGAAGACGATCCTCGTCGTGGACGACGATGCGGCGCTGCGCAATTCCCTGGAATTCAGTCTTGGCATAGAGGGTTACGACGTTCGCGCTTACGCCAGCGGGTCCGCGTTGCTCGCCGAGGACAACTTCCCGGAAAGCGGATGCATGATCATCGATCAGCGTCTACCCGACATTCAAGGTCTCAAGCTGATCGACGTCCTCCGTGAACGCGCGATCATGCTACCAGCGATCCTCGTGACGACGCACCCGACACGCGCGCTCCGCCGCTACGCCGCAGAGGCCAACGTGCCGATCGTCGAGAAGCCTTTCCTCACCGGAATGCTGTTTCAGCGGATCAGCGCCGCGTTCAAATAGCCCGCATAAATAACACGCCGTCTGCAATCGCGCCGGACGACACAATCCTCCAAGACTCTGATCTCCGCTGGGTGAACGTACAGGAATTACTCGGTAATTTGCATTGAAAGCACCGAGCACAATAACTCGCCGAGAGGGCGAAAATGAGGGCTGGTATACGATTGTTATGTATACCAACTTGCGCTAGACACTGGCGCCCCTTCCTCGAAGGGTTTTTCCCCTGTGATGTTAAGGGTCTGGCCTCGCCGTTCCTTTGCCCAGGCAGGATTTCTGGTGTGGCGGACCTTCCCAGCCCGGCTTCGGTTGAGGCGTTAAGGCATAAATTTGGGACGAGAGAGCATGGCGCGCAATATTCTGATCCTTGGAGCCTCGTATGGCTCACTGCTGGCAACAAAGCTGCTGATGGCTGGTCACAACGTGACCCTGGTTTGCCGGACGAAGACTGCAGAACTCATCAACAGCGAGGGTACCGAGGTTCGCATCAAGTTGCGTGATGAGCCGACGCACCGCTCGATCTTTTCGCGCGATCTGCCCGGGAAGCTGGACGCGACCTCGCCCGACAAGGTAGACCTTTCCCGTTATGATCTGGTTGCTCTTGCCATGCAGGAGCCGCAATACACCAACCACACGATCCGCGTTCTGATGATCAAAATCGCCGCGGCGAACCTGCCTTGTCTTTCGATCATGAACATGCCGCCCCTGCCCTATCTCAAGCGGATTCAGGGACTGGCGGGCATGGACCTCGAAGAGGCCTATACCAATGCGCAGGTCTGGGAGCGGTTCAAGCCGGGACTGGTGACACTCTGCTCGCCTGATCCGCAAGCCTTCCGTCCACCAGAGGAAGCGGCAAATGTTCTTCATGTGGGCCTGCCGACAAATTTCAAGGCCGCGACATTTGAAGATGAAGCTCACAACAAGCTGCTGCGCGAGCTGGAAGCGGACATCGACGCGGTGAAGCTGGACGGCCAGGACGTCCCCGTGAAGCTCAAAGTGTTCGATTCGCTTTTCGTCCCGCTGGCGAAATGGTCGATGTTGTTGACCGGGAATTACCGCTGCATCACGCCGAATGATCCTCAGCCGATCCGCGACGCGGTGCACAATGATCTGAAACTATCAAAATCGATCTACACGCATGTCGATGCGATCGCACTGCGTCTGGGCGCCGACCCGCAGGATCAGGTCCCTTTCGAGAAGTACGCCAAAGCGGCGGAAAGCCTTCTCAAGCCGTCGTCCGCGGCGCGCGCGGTGGCCAGTGGAGCGCCCTTCATCGAGCGGGTCGACCTGCTGGTGAAGTTGATTTCGCATCAGCTGGGCATGCCCAATGCTGAAATCGACCGCACTGTCCAAGTCGTTGATCAAAAACTGAGCGAGAAGATCGTGGTGGGTGGATCGAGCGCATAAACGCGTGACTGACCGTTCAGTTCGAGGAACGACTCGACTTGGCCATCGTCGCGGGCATCGCCGATCGCGGTGAGCTGCACCACCAGTGCTTTGCCTTCCTCAATTTTGAGGCTGATCTCTTCGCCGACCGCTTGACGGCGCTGAGGTCGGCAGCAATAGCGAGGACGGCTGCACGGTGATCGACATCCCGCACTTTAAAACTTTACGTTGCAGGGCCTCAGGCGAGCCGCTCGGCGGTTGACCGAGATCGCTACCCAACAGCTCCGAAGCCCGGAAATCTACCTCGCGTTCGTCGCCGAACAGGTTGCTGGCTATCACGATAGGCAAACGCAATCTCATGCCAGCGGGTCTCTTGAAATCATCAGAAGAAATCCGTGTCCGGCAAGGAATTCTTGGTCTCATGAATAAGCGCTGGAATTTTGCCTGATCAAGTTCCTCCTACTGGTTAGATAGCGAGGACCTCACCAATCCGCCCACGAATGAGCTCCCGCTCCTCAGCCCCGATCGCCGTCGCAAAGCTCACGTCGTATGCGATCATTGCCGGCCGCTTAAGAACGACGATGCGATCGCCAATTTCCAGCGCCTCGCCGATGTTATGCGTGATGAACACCGCCGTCTTTCCATTTTCCTTGACGAGTTTCACAAACTCCGTCCGCAACCGAGCGGCAGTCATTTCGTCGAGCGCGGAAAACGGCTCGTCACAAAGAAGAATGCTCGCATTCGTGGCAAATGCGCGGGCTATCGAAACACGCTGACGCATGCCGCCGGAAAGAGCGTGTGGATAATCGTTCTCGTGACCTTCCAGTCCCAGTTTCGTCAACCAGAGCTGCGCTGTTGCTCGACGCTCGGCCACTGGTGTATCGAGCATCTCAAGACCTAATTCGACGTTTTGAATCGCCGTTCGCCACGGCAAAAGCCGATCGTTCTGAAAGACGATGGCAATCTTTCCGCGAAACGAGTCAAAGTCTGAAAAGGGATTGCGCCCGCTGACCCGAACGTCGCCGCTGGTCGGCTCGGTCAGACCCGCAATCATATTGAAGATCGTCGACTTGCCGCAGCCTGTCTTGCCGAGGATAGCCAGCATCTCGCCGGATTTGACGTCAAGGTTGATCCGATCGACGGCGCGATAACCGCCCTTCGAGCCCTCTTTGCCAAAAACCTTTGAGACGTTACCCAGATGGATCGCAGGCGTTGTCGTCTCGATGACAGCACTCATATTGCACGCTCCGAAACAGCCCGATAGCGGAAGGCCACATTCTCGATCAGAGTCAGCGCCGCCTGGACGATCAAAACAAAGAAAACCAACTGCAGCGTCCAAGCCAGCGCACCTGCCATATCAAACAGTTGCTGCTGCTGGAGCAATTGATATCCCACTCCTCCCGTCGCTCCGACAAGCTCCGCCACCACAACAACGCGCGACGCATTACCGAGGTTCACCTTCCACGCCGTCAGAATGTCGGGGAGAACCGCAGGAGCAATCATGACCCGGAACAGCTTCATTCGCGTGGGGCGGAAGCTGAACACCATTTCCATCAAATCCTTGGACATTGCGCGCAACGCGCCAAGAACCTGAAACGCAAAGGCGGGAAGCGTGGTCATGACCATGATGAAGAAAATGCGAAACTCGACCCCGTGAAACCAGATGATAGCGAACACGACCCACGAAAGCGCGGGGATACCCTGGAACAGCGTCAGAATTGGCGACAGGAATTTATCGACGGCTGGCGACCGCGCCATCAGCAAGGCGAGCACGCCACCGATAATAAAGGCTCCTGCCAGTCCAGCGAGAATCCGTAAGACCGTCGCGAGGACGTCTGCAAACAATACTCCGCTGGAGAGAATGTCCAGGCAGCGCCAAAAAACATCGATCAGCGACGGAAACAGGAAACGCGGAAAGAACAACGAGGCGAACTGCCATAGCGCAATGACCACCACAAACGGGAGGACAGACATGCCCAAGCGCTTTGCCGCCGACAGCATGCGTGCTGACGGCGACAGAGAAACATCATCTAAGGTTTGGTCGCTCACTTACCCTGCCTCTTGTAGATCGTCGATGGATCCGGATCTGCATTCAGGAATGCGATCGACCTACCGGCGGAATAAACCGACTTGATTTCCTTTTCGACATCGGAAGCCCACTTAACGTTCATCCCAAGTCGGTCGTTTGCCCGAATAAGCTCGCCAATCGCCTTCTGGTCGTCAGGCGAGCCTTTGACGGCTATCAGCTTTGCAGCGTCATCCGGATGAGCTGCAACCCACTCGGCGGCTTCCTTATAGGCCGCGAACAGCTTCTTCACGAGTTCTGGATTCTTTTCCGCCCAAGGAGTGTGCGCGGCGACGCCAAGATAAGGAATGTTGCGGCTGCCTGTGAATTTCTTCCAGCTCTCAGCAATGCCGATATCAATCGTTTTGATACCCGGCTTTTTTGAATGCAACGTGGTGTAAGCGGGTTCCCAGAGCTGAACGGCCGTTGCGCGATCAGCGAGCGCGTAGCCGACGAGACCAGGCGTTGCAGTGTTAACGACGGAGAACTTCGCTGTATCGGCACCTGCTTGGCGCGCGAACCAATCGAACATGACGTAGTTCGTCGTTCCCTTCGCCGCCGCAAGATCCTTGCCTTCCAGATCCTTCAGAGTCTTGATCTCCGGTCGCGATGTCACCACCGAGCCCCAGAAGTCAAAGAGATTGAAAAGATAGGTCACTTTAACGCCACGCGTATCCGCGAGACCGACCGTCAATAGAGCCGCACTACCGCCAAGCTGAAACTCGCCTGAATTGAACTGCGCGGTGTAGGCATCGGGGGTCCGCTCCTCGAACTTGATGCGGAGACCATGTTTCTCATCCAGTTTCTGGGCCTTGATGACAGGCGGCAGGAACGCGCCCAGTGACGGAGCTCCGAAAACAACGATGGTAAGATCTGCCGGCGCCTGGGCGCGAACCGGGGCGCTTGCCAGCAGCATGGAGATACAAGCGAGGCTCGTGAAGAACTTGCGGGTTATCATGTTATCCCTCCAGGTTTGTTGCTTTTTAAGTCTCATCTATGGTGTTGATAAGCGTCAGAAAGTCGCGGACGGTTTCCGCAAAAGCATCCGGTGCTTCCACGCAAGATATGTGAGCGGCATCAAGGGTCACGAGATCAGCCTGCGGAATCGCGGCAACGATTTCCTCCGCGCGCGCGGGCGGCGTCGATGGATCGTGTTGTCCCGCGACGACACGCACCGGACATGAAATCCGCGACAGATCCTGCAAAACATTCGTCGTCGCCAATACTTCGCAGCAGCCTGCATATCCAGCGGATGACGTGCCTGCAATCATCGCTCCGAGCTTCGCAACTCGCGCGTCGTGCTTGCCGCGATATTCAGCCGTCACCCAACGCTCCAGGGATGGCTGCACGAACGAGGAAACTCCACTCGAACGCGCGGTCGCAGCGCGGTCACGCCACATCGCTTCGGGCGGAAAACTTGCAGCCGTGTTAGCGAGAACCAACCCGCCCACACGATCCGATGCGTGGATGCCGAGCCACATCGCAGTCAAGCCGCCGAGCGAAACGCCGCATACGACGGCGCGCGGAATTTCAAATGTATCGAGAACGGCGAGCACATCCTTGCCCAGCGTTTCGATCGTATAGCCGTTGAGCGGCGCATCTGAACGTCCGTGGCCGCGCGTGTCATAACGCACCAGGCACGCATGAGGTGCGAGACGCTCCGTGACTTCGTCCCACATCCCAGAAGATACTGCGAGCGAATTGCTGAAGACGATGGCCGGCTTATCCAAAGCCCCCGACACGCTCACAGCAAGCCGGACGCCGGGTTCGACCTCGATATTCTGTACGTCTCGTACGGCGATGTTCATATCTGCCATCCTACTCAGCCGCGCCCTGAGCCGGCACGTCGAATTCCTTGCGCAGCGAAGTGAAGAACTTAGCCACCAAGTGCTTCGATACGCTTCCCAGAATGCGCTGGCCCACGCCTGCAACAAGTCCACCGATTTCGCCGACACCTTGATAGGTCAGCT
>JAUSAX010000118.1 GCA_030652315.1 Afipia sp.
TCACGACGCCGATTTACACTGTTCACGCGAGTTGAATCGAAGCGGTTGTGCATCTCGGTTTCGATTCCAACCGCGTCATTTGAGAAAAAGAGTGCGTGGACATCGAAATTGAAGGGTACAGAAGCGTCACTAAGTTCACGAATCCGATCACTAGGGTCAAGCCGCCGGGTCATTCCGATCTTAACAACTCTGTCTCCAAAAGAGCCGATGTTGGAGATAACGTAGACATATCCTGCACGGGTATTGGCCGCCCGTTCTTCGACCTTGCGCTGCGAGTCTTCTATTCCAGCCAAATAATCCCGTATGCGGGCGGCGGCTTCGTCGTCGCCCTTTTCGATGAGAGCCTCGAGCGCGTTGGAATAGTGCTGCCGCTCTTTTTCCAAACGCTCTCTTTCGTTCTCTATTTCTTGTTGAGCTTTTCGCTCTTCGCGCAATTTGGCACGGTCAGCGCGTTCTTGCTCTTTCTCTTCGGCTTGTTTTTGCAAAAAATCCGCGGTGATTTCCAATTCTTGTAGTCGCAATTTCAGATACGCTGGCGAAATCCGGATATTCATAGTTTGTCCAAGGCGCGCAATTGTTTCTGCAACTTTGTTCAACCGATCAATCGCATTGTCGAGCTTATACGGCTTCAAGCTTCGGACGGCGTTGTCCGCTTCTGCGTTAAACGCTCGCAACATCAACTTGGAAAAATCGCGAACCATCGCTCGCCCTTCTTTTTCCGAGCCGTTTACCTGCCAACTCGTTATAGCCAGAACAGCGCCACCGTCTTTCTTGACCATTTGCTTGATTTGATCGTCTAGTTTTTCAAGAACGTTTTGGTATGCAACGGCATCGCTCAACGGGTGACGATATTGATAGACGCCAACATCTTGCAGAAGCGCTAGGTCATCTGTTGAAACCAGCGAATGATGGGCTTCTTTTACTTTACGTTTTAGATCATCCAGCGCTTCTGCAGCATCTGCTTTTTCAAGCTCAAATTCATTCAAACGGTGGGCGATCTCATCTTCGAGCGAATGACGCTTAATTTCCAATTGCGTCACAGATAGCGCGCCCAGTTCTTCCAATTGTTGGAAGGCTATTTTTTGTTGAGCGCGCAGGTTTTTGACCTCTGCTATTAATTGCTGGCTCATACCCATTATGCGACCTAGCTGATCGCTCTTTTCTATAAGGGCTGTTCGCAATTTTTTCGCATGGCCGCGCGCAAACAACCAAGGAATTGAAACATCGACTAATGAAAGCTGTTCGTTGGTCGTCATATGAAACGCCCTGAAGTTGCAATGGCGCAACTCTACACGTGGCGTTTATGACATCAATAGCTGGATGTCGGTGAGTTTGCCTCAGCTATCCACCTTCAGCGCGGCAATGAACGCTTCCTGCGGGATGTCGACCTTGCCGAACTGCCGCATCTTCTTCTTGCCTTCCTTCTGCTTCTCCAGAAGTTTGCGCTTGCGGCTGATGTCGCCGCCGTAGCACTTCGCGGTGACGTCCTTGCGCAGCGCGCGGACGGTTTCGCGCGCGATCACCTTGCCGCCGATCGCCGCCTGAATCGGAATCACGAACATGTGCGGCGGGATCAATTCCTTCATCTTCTCGACCATGGCGCGGCCGCGGCCTTCGGCGCGCTGGCGGTGCACCAGCATCGAGAGTGCATCGACGGGCTCGCTGTTGACGAGAATCTGCATCTTCACGAGATCGGCCGGCTTGTAGTCGGTCAGGTGATAGTCGAACGAGGCGTAGCCCTTGGAGACGGACTTCAGCCGGTCGTAGAAATCGAACACCACCTCGTTGAGCGGCAACTCGTATTTCACCATGGCGCGGGCGCCGACGTAGGTCAGCTCCTTCTGGTTGCCGCGCCGCTCCTGACACAGCTTCAGCACGCTGCCGAGATACTCGTCCGGCGTCAGGATCGTCGCTTCGATCCATGGCTCGTGAATCTCGGCGATCTTGACCACGTCCGGCATGTCGATCGGATTGTGGATCTCCATCTCGGTGCCGTCGTTGAGGTGCATCTTGTAGATGACCGACGGCGCGGTCGCGATCAGGTTCAGGTTGAACTCGCGGCTCAGGCGCTCCTGAATGATTTCGAGATGCAGCAGGCCGAGGAAGCCGCAGCGGAAGCCGAAGCCCAGCGCGGCGGAGGTCTCCATCTCGAACGAGAAGCTTGCGTCGTTCAGCCGCAGCTTGCCCATCGCTGCGCGCAGCGTCTCGAAGTCGTCGGCATCGACCGGGAACAGGCCGCAGAACACCACCGGCACGGCTGGCTTGAAGCCCGGCAGCATTTCGGTGACCGGCTTGCGGTCGTCGGTGATGGTATCGCCGACGCGCGTATCAGCGACTTCCTTGATCGCGGCGGTGATGAAGCCGATTTCCCCGGGGCCGAGTTCGTCCACCTGCGTCATCTTGGGCGTAAAAAATCCGACGCGCTCGACGTCGTAGGCAGCACCCGTGCCCATCATGCGGATGCGCTGGCCTTTCTTCATCACGCCATCGACGACGCGAATGAGAACCACAACGCCGAGATAGACGTCGTACCAAGAGTCGACCAGCAGCGCCTTCAGCGTCGCGTCGCGGTCGCCCTTCGGCGGCGGCAGGCGGGTGACGATGGCTTCCAGCACGTCGGGAATGCCGAGGCCTGTTTTGGCCGAGATCATCACCGCTTCGGAGGCGTCGATGCCGATCACGTCCTCGATCTGCTGGCGCACCTGTTCGGGCTCGGCGGCGGGCAGATCGACCTTGTTCAGCACCGGCACGATTTCGAGGCCTGCGTCGAGTGCATGATAGACGTTGGCGAGCGTCTGCGCTTCGACGCCCTGTGACGCATCCACCACCAGCAGCGCGCCTTCGCACGCGGCCAGCGAGCGCGAGACCTCGTAGGCGAAGTCGACGTGGCCGGGCGTGTCCATCAGGTTGAAGATGTAGGTCTTGCCGTCCTTCGCCTTGTAATTGAGGCGGACGGTCTGCGCCTTGATGGTGATGCCGCGCTCGCGCTCGATGTCCATCGAATCGAGCACCTGCTCCTTCATCTCACGCAGCTCCAGCCCGCCCGTGGACTGGATCAGCCGGTCGGCGAGGGTGGATTTGCCATGGTCGATATGGGCGACGATGGAGAAGTTGCGGACGTTGGAAATAGGGGTGGTTGCCATGGGCGCGGGATAGCACCCGCGCTGCAAAGCGGCAACAAAATTGGACGTGCAGGGCGCGGAGTTAGCGCCGTTTGGCGCGGATTTCCTGTTGCTCGTGATCATTTTGCGCTGTTAGAGCAAGAGGCCATTGGCTTGAAGAAACGGCGGGTCCGGAACCGTCATCCTGAGGTGCGAGCCCTTGCGAGCCTCGAAGGATGATATGTGTGATGCGCCGTCGCCCTTCGAGGCCTCCGCTTCGCTACGGCACCTCAGGGTGACGGTTCACACCGAGTTTCCGACACAGGTTGACCGCAATGTCCGATGCTTCATCGACCGAGACAGGACGCAGAACCGGAAAAAATCCCGGCCCGCGCACCGGATTGCGATCCCGGCAAAAGGCACGCCTGCGCCATGTGCCTGTCACCCGCCGCGTGGCGGCGTGGGTCGCTGCGGTCGCGCACGATCCCGGCACCAGCCTCAAATTCGTCATCGGCTTCGCGGTGGCGCATGCGCTGCTCTGGACCATCATCCTCACCGCGCTGAAGAGCGCGCAGGACGTCCACATGGACGTCGCCGAGGCCTATGCCTGGGGACAGAAATTTCTCCTCGGCTACGGCAAGCATCCGCCACTGGCGGGCTGGATCGCGGGCGTCTGGTTCCGGATCTTTCCGGTCACCGACTGGGCCACCTATGCGCTGGCGATGACGGTCACAGGTTTTGGTCTGGTGATCTGCTGGCTGATCGCCGTGCGCGTGGTCGATCATCGCCGCGCCATGTTTTCGGTGGCGATGCTGGCGCTGTATCCGATCTTCACCTTCAAGGGCTTCAAGTACAATCCCGATCTCTTGCAGCTCGTGACGCTGCCGCTGTTCGTGCTGGCCTATCTCAACGCCTTCGAGAAGCGCAGCGTGCGCTCGGGCATCTGGCTTGGCCTTGCGGCGGCGCTGGCGCTGATGACGAAATACTGGGTGCTGACCATGATCGGCGCCGCCGGTCTCGCGGCGCTGATTCATCCCGACCGGATGCGCTTCCTGCGCTCGCCCGCGCCGTGGGTGGCCTTTGTTGCGTGCCTCATAGGGATGCTGCCGCATCTGTGGTGGCTGAAGCAGGCGGACTTCCTGCCGCTGATCTATGCCGACGACGTCTATGGCGGACGGACGTTCGGCACCACGCTGCGGCTGGCGTGGATTTATCTCGCGCACAATCTGGGACTTCTGCTGATTCCGGTGGCCTTCGCCAGCATCGCGCTGGCGTGGAAGCTGCAGTGGTGGAAGTCGTTGCGGAGGAGGGGACTGGTCCGCGAGTTCATCGCGTCGGCCAAGCGCCCATGGGTGCGCGGTCCCAATCCCGGCGTGTATCTCACCCAGGCGCGCCACATCTGGGTCATCCAGATCATCGTCGGCCTGGTGCCGCCGCTCGCCGCTGTGGTGTTCGGCATCTACATGAAGACCGACTGGGGCATCTCGCTGTTCTTCCTGGTGCCGCTGGCGCTGGTCGCGTTGCCTACGCTGCGCGTGACGCAGATGGCGTTGATCCGGCTGATGCTCATGTGGCTGGCGTTCACGCTGATCATGCTTCTGATCTCGCCGATCATCGCGGCACAGACCGTGCGGCGCGACGGCGAGGCCGGCGTTCCGTTCGCGCCCAAGTCCGAATTCGCGCTGCAGCTAACGGAAGCGTGGCGCGCGCGCTTCAACACGCGCTGGGCCGTGGTCGCGGCCACCACCGAGGTCGGCGAGCCATTGACGTTCTACAGTCCCGACCATCCGGCGCCGCTGACGCCGCGCGAGGTCTGGGCCTCGGGCCTGACCAGTCTCGACGCGGCGAAGCAGTCCGGGTTCATCGGCATCTGCGACACCAAGGATCTTGAACTGAACAAGTGCGAAGCCTGGATGGCCGAGAACGCGCCGAACGCGGAGCGCGTCGATCTTACTTCGCGGCGCTATTTCCACGGAAAAGCGGGACCGGCGGTGAAGTGGAAGATCTGGATCGTGGGACCGGCGCGGCCGGACGACGAGAAGTAAGCGTCATCCTGAGGTGTGAGCGCGTAGCGCGAGCCTCGAAGGATGGCGTGCAAAGAATCGAAAGCCGTCGTCCTTCGAGGCTCGCAAGAGCTCGCACCTCAGGATGACGGCGGTGACATCTTCGGCTGAGAGAATTAGCCCGCTTCTTCTTCGCCGAATTTGTTGGCGAGCAGTTCGGTGATGGCGTCCATCGCCGCCTGCGCTTCGCGGCCGCTGGCGGCCACGCTGATCGTGGTGCCGATCCCGGCGGAGAGCATCATCAGTCCCATGATCGAGGTGCCGCCGACGCTTTCGCCGTTGCGCGTGACGGTCAGTTCCGCATCAAAGCGCTCTGCCGTCTGCACGAATTTCGCGGAGGCGCGCGCGTGAAGGCCGCGCTTGTTGATGATGGGAAGTTCTCGGACGATAACGCCGGCGGACGAAGACTGCTGCTCCGGCGCGGTGCTCATTTGCCGGCGAGGACCCGGCTGGCGATCGTCACATACTTGCGGCCGGCTTCCTGAGCAGCGGCGATCGCTTCGGGCAACGGCTTGTCGTCGCGGACCTTGGCGAGCTTGACCAGCATCGGCAGGTTGATGCCGGCCAGCACTTCGACCTTCGGACGGCTCATACAGGAGATCGCGAGGTTCGACGGCGTCCCGCCGAACATGTCGGTGAGAATCGCTACGCCGTCACCGCTGTCCACGCGCTTGACGGCTTCAATGATATCGCTGCGACACAGATCGGCATCATCTTCGGCGCCAATCGTGATCGACTCGATTTGTTTTTGTGGACCCATCACATGCTCAAGCGCCGCCTTGAACTCGTCGGCAAGACGCCCGTGGGTCACCAGTACTAGACCAATCATCCAAAACTCCTCGCGGGCGCTTTTTGATGCACCGCACGAAAGGGCCACATGTTGACCATCCAGAGCCCCGACGCAAGGGGGGATCTTGCCGCGTACCCCCTTAAAAAAGGTGTCCGCGCTGGCCGTCATCAGTGACGAGGGTACGGCTTATATGGCGACCGGACCCCGTCCAGCAATCAGCCGAAGGTCGCGAGTTCGCTTTTGAAACCTTAAACTGTCGTAAGGAAGGCCAACACCAGGGGCAGGGCGGCATACCCTCGGCCCACCGGGATTCGCGGGATTTCCAGCCCCGAAACCTGTGTTTTCAGGGCTTGCGGCGGCGGCAGGCGCTCCGCATCGGCCGCATCGAGATCGACCACCACCGCCACGGAGGCTTCGGCGGCGTGGGTGATGGTCCTGATCCCCAGCCCGCGGATTTCGATCATTCCGGTTAGTTCGGGAACGCCCTGCGCGACGAGTCTGCCGTCGCGGGTCGCCAGGCGAACGCGGTCATCGCCGATCAGGATCGCTGCGGGGATTTGTCCCGCACGCCCCGCGAGGATCAGATCGAACGCCAGCCGGGATTTTCCGGACCCCGAGGGGCCGCGAATCAGGACTCCCCGATCGCCGACCAGCACCGCCGAGGCATGGATGCTTGCGTCACCGCTTGGGGTCATATGGCGGGCAGCCGGACCGTGAAGCGCGCGCCGGCGATGCGCGCGTCGCCTTCGGCGTCGATCGGACCGGGGCGATTTTCCGCCCAGATGCGTCCGCCATGGGCTTCGACGATCTGCTTGGAGATCGACAGTCCGAGACCGGAGTTCTGTCCGAATCCCTGCGCCGGACGATCGGTGTAAAAGCGCTCGAAAATTTTCTCGAGCGCGCCGGGCCTGATACCGGCGCCGTCATCGTCGATCACGATTTCGATCTCGGATTTGAGCCGGCGGCAGACGATGCGCACCTTGCTGCCCGGATGTGAGAACGACTGCGCGTTGCTCAGGAGATTCGCAATCACCTGACCGAGCCGCGAGTCATGTCCCGGCACCGAGAACGTATCGTTCGCACGGCCCTCGAACCGGACCTCGACGGTGACGTCGGTGCCATGCTGGGTCTCGTTGGCGACCGAGACCAGCGTGTTGAGCAGGCGGCGCACGTCCACCGGCTCCATGTCCTGCCGCTGCAACTCGGCGTCGAGGCGGCTGGCGTCGGAAATGTCGGAAATCAGGCGGTCGAGCCTGCGCACGTCGTGTTCGATCACAGCCAGCAGCCGCGAACGGCTGTCGTCGGACCGCGCCAGCGGCAGCGTCTCGACGGCGGAGCGCATCGACGTCAGCGGGTTCTTTAGTTCATGCGCGACGTCGGCGGCGAAGCGCTCGATGCCTTCGATGCGATTATACAGCGCGCCGGTCATGTCGCGCAGCGCGCGTGACAGATGGCCGATCTCGTCGCCGCGCGACGAGAAGTCCGGAATTTCCACGCGGGTCTTGGTGCGGCGGCGGACCCGCTCGGCGCTGTCGGCGAGGCGGCGCATCGGGCCGGCGATGGTGCTTGCGAGCAGCAGCGACAGCAGGATCATCACGCCGGATGCGATGCCGAACACCTTGAGGATCGCGAGTCGCTCGGCGGTCACCATCTGGTCGATGTCGTCGCCCTGGGTCGAGAGCATCAGCGCGCCGTGGACCGCGCGGAAACGCTGCACCGGCACCGACACCGACACGATCACTTCGCCGCGGTCGTTGATCCGCACCATGCTGGCCTTGCGGCCGTCCAGCGCCTGCTGCACTTCCTGGTAACCGTTGCCGTTCTCCGGTCCAAGTTCGCGATACGGCGGCAGGTCGCCGCGATTGAGCCAGGTGCGGATCGCGATCATGGTCCTTTCGGCGAAGCCCGGCTTTTCGGCGTTGGGCGGCGCCAGTTCGAAGCGCATCACGTCGCCGCGGCCATAGAGATTGCGGCTGTCGAGGGTGAGCACGCCGTCGCGATCGTAAATCCGCGCGCGGGTCTTGGTCGGCGAGATCAGCCGCCGCAGCACCGGCGCGACGCGCTCGGGATTGATCGGGAAATCGATGTTGCTGAGGGTTTCGTCGCTCGGGCCATAGGTCTCGCCGGGCTTCAGATCCAGCAGCCGCTCCGGATCGACGGTGATGGCGTTGGTCTCGACGGTGGCCGAGGCCGCTATTGCACCCGCAATGATTTCGGCCTGCACCAGCAAGCTCTGCGCGCGCGCGTCGATCAGTCCGGCGCGGAACTGCGACAGATACAGGATGCCCGCGAGCATCGCGAACAGGCCGATCAGGTTGAGGACGACGATGCGGCGCGTGAGGCTCGAAAACGTCAGTGCGGCGAGATAGCGCCCGGCGCGCCTGACCAGTTCGACAGGACTGCTCCAGCCCCGGCTCGCGGTCCCGATGCCCGATGCGGATGGCGCATCGGTGACCGGAGCGAGCGGCGGTGCGCCAACGTCGGCATCGTCGTCGTGATCGTGTTGCGTTCGATCAAGCAATGGCTAAACGCCCGATTGTTGGTTCGCGGTCGGCTTCTTATAGCACCAACCGGCATGCGGGTGACCCTTCGGTCCCCCGACCGTGGCGCATGCCGAACGGTCAGGTTTCCTTGAACCGGTAACCGACGCCGTACAAGGTTTCGATCATCTCGAAATCGTCGTCGGCCGCCTTGAACTTCTTGCGCAGGCGCTTGATGTGGCTGTCGATGGTGCGGTCATCGACATAGACCTGATCGTCGTAGGCCGCGTCCATCAGCGCGTTGCGGCTTTTCACCACGCCGGGGCGGGTCGCCAGCGCCTGCAGGATCAGGAATTCGGTGACCGTCAGCGTCACCGGCTCGTTCTTCCAGGTGCAGGTGTGACGTTCCGGGTCCATGCGCAGCAGGCCGCGCTCCAGCGCCTTGGCGTCCAGTTCCTTCGGCGTGGCGGCCGGATCTTTCGGCACCGCCCGCCGCAGCACCGCCTTGACGCGCTCGACCAGCAGGCGCTGCGAGAACGGTTTGCGGATGAAATCGTCGGCGCCCATCTTCAGGCCGAACAGCTCATCGATTTCCTCATCCTTCGAGGTGAGGAAGATCACCGGCAGATCGGACTTCTGGCGCAGGCGGCGCAGCGTTTCCATGCCGTCCATGCGCGGCATCTTGATGTCGAGGATCGCGAGGTCCGGCGGGCTCGTCTTGAACCCGTCGAGAGCCGACGCGCCATCCGTATAGGTCATGATCCGGTAGCCTTCGGCTTCCAACGCGATCGAGACCGACGTGAGAATGTTGCGGTCGTCATCGACCAGGGCGATTGTGGGCATGAGCCTGCTTTCCAAATCGAGTGTTATGGGCGTGGCGACTGTGTACTGACCGGCAAATCGGATGCCGTGAAATAAGGCGGTGGTCCGCATGCCAACGAGCAATGCAAGCTGGGCTGAAATGTGACCAAGTTCCTGATCTCAGCGATGATTGGAACTTGACGGTTATATAAGGCGATTGTTCCGGGATATAACCCTTTTCGCCGTAAAAAAGCCCGTTAACCAATGAAATCAGGCAGATAAATGGACCCCTCCACCGACGTCAAACCGGCCCGCCTGACCCGTTCGCTGCTCGGCCGCTCCCGCCAGGGCGCGCTGGCGACGTTGATGCCCCAGAGTGGCGATCCCTATTGTTCGCTGGTCGCCGTGGCCTCGCTGCCGGACGGGATGCCGATCCTGCTGATCTCGCGGCTGGCGATTCACACCAAAAACATTCTCAGCGACCGGCGCGTCTCGCTGATGCTGGACGAACGCGTGCCGGGCGATCCGCTGGAAGGCGCACGGATCATGCTCGCGGGGACCGCCGAGGAGGCGCAGGACGACACTGAACTCCTGAAGCGGCGCTATCTCGCGGCCCATCCGTCGGCCGAGGAGTTCGCGGGCTTTCGCGATTTCTCGTTCTTCCGGCTCAGGCCGAGCGGCGTGCATCTGGTGGCGGGTTTCGGCCGCATCGTCGATCTCGCGCCGCGCGATTTTCTCACCGATCTGACCGGCGCGGAGGCGCTGCTTGAGGCCGAGCCGGACATCGTCGCGCATATGAATGCCGACCACACGGACACGATGAATCTTTATGCGGTGAAATTGCTGGGGGCCACGGAAGGCGCGTGGCGGTGCACCGGCTGCGATCCGGAGGGCCTCGACATGCAGGATGACCGGCGCACGCTCCGGCTCGAATTCCCGGAGCGGATCGTCACTCCCGGCGCGCTGCGGCTAGCACTGAAGGCCCTGGCCGATCGGGCACGGGCAGGCGTGTAACGAGCAGCCTGCCCGCGCGGTCCGGCGCAGTTGTTTACGGATGTACGGCGATGGCGGAAATTTCGACACGCGCATCCAGCGGCAGCCGCGCGACCTCGACCGTGGCGCGGGCTGGCGGCGCATTCTTGAAATACGTGCCATAGACCCCGTTCATTTTTCCGAACTCGTTCAGGTCTTTCAGAAACACGCCGGTCGAGACGACGTGATCCATGGTCAGGCCGTCGGCCGCGAGCACGGCTTTCAGATTGTCGAGCGCCATTTTGGTCTGTTCTTCGATGGTGCCGTTGACGAACTGCTTGGTCTTCGGATCGATCGAAACCTGCCCCGCCAGATACACGGTCTTGCCGGCGCGAATGGCCTGCGAATACGGCCCGATCGCCGGCGGCGCATCCGGCGTTGAAATCACTTTCTTCTCTTGGGCGTGAACAGGGCCCGCCATGGCCAACACAAAACCGCTCACCACAACGCTCAAAAACATCCGGCTCGAAAACACCCGCATGAGACACTCCCCTGGACATGCTGTCCTGCGCGCAAACGCCCGCAGTGAGGTCACGATTACATCGGCCGGCCGCACCGGCGACAAGACGGCCTCCCAGCGGCATCGCGCCGCGCCGTCCGCTTGTGCTGCGCTGCGGCAAGCCCGGGGACGATGGCCGAGCCACGCCAAGGCCCCGCCAAGCCTGTGAAATCCAACCTGTTTTTCCCGGTCCCGCGGTTCTTTACCGCTTTATGACGGATCGACTTGGCAAGCCGCGCGTTGGCCACTAATAAGTCGCCGGATTGAGGCCCGGGAGCTATGATCCCCGGCATCCGCGACAGGTGGGCGTTTGGCGACAGGCGCGCGAAACGATACGCGGTCTTTGTGGGAGAATCTAAAAGTGCAAGAGACGGGTGTGCGCAACGGTGCCTTCGGCGCCGATAAATTCGGTTTTAAAAATCTCAAACAGGTGAACTGGAATCTCGGCACCGCGCCGCTCTATGAGCATTCGCTGCGCAACAATGAAGCCGAGTTGTCAGCTGGCGGTGCGCTTGTCGCAGAGACCGGCGTGTTCACCGGCCGCTCCCCGAAAGACAAGTTCACGGTGCGCGACGCGCTGACCGACAAGACCATGTGGTGGGGCGGCAACCAGTCGATCACCTCCGAACAGTTCGAAACGCTGTATCAGGATTTCCTCAAGCATTGCGAAGGCAAGAGCCTCTTCGCGCAGGATCTCTACGGCGGCGCCGATCCGAAATTCCAGATCAAGACGCGCGTATTCACCGAAATGGCGTGGCACTCGTTGTTCATCCGCACGCTGCTGCGCCGTCCCGAGATGGCCGAGCTTGCGAGCTTTGCGCCTGAACTGACCATCGTCGATCTGCCGAGCTTCCGCGCCGATCCGAAGCGTCATGGCTGCAAGTCCGAGAACGTCGTCGCGATCGATTTCACCCGCAAGATCGTGCTGATCGCGGGCAGCCAGTACGCCGGCGAAATGAAGAAGTCGGTGTTCACGACGCTGAACTACTTCCTGCCTGCGCAGGGCGTGATGCCGATGCACTGTTCGGCCAATGTCGGCCCGAACGGCGACAGCGCTATTTTCTTCGGCCTCTCCGGCACCGGCAAGACCACGCTCTCGGCCGATCCCAATCGCACGCTGATCGGCGACGATGAGACGGGCTGGGGTCCGGATGGCATCTTCAATTTCGAAGGCGGCTGCTACGCCAAGACCATCAAGCTGTCGCGCGAAGCAGAACCGGCAATTTATGACGCCAGCATCTGCTTCGGCGCGGTGCTCGAGAACGTCGTGCTGGATCCGGTCACGCGCGAGCCCGATTTCGACGACGGCTCCAAGACCGAGAACACCCGTTCGGCGTATCCGCTTGAAGCGATTCCGAACGCCTCGCTGACCGGCCGCGCCGGTCATCCGAAGAATCTGGTGATGCTTGCCGCCGACGCGTTCGGCGTGATGCCGCCGATCGCCAAGCTGACGCCGGCGCAGGCGATGTATCACTTCCTGTCGGGCTACACCGCGAAGGTCGCGGGCACCGAGCGCGGCCTCGGCAACGAGCCTGTGCCGGAATTCTCGGCCTGCTTCGGCTCGCCGTTCCTGCCGCGCGATCCGGCCGAATACGGCAAGCTGCTGAAGGAACTGATCGCCAAGCACAATGTCGATTGCTGGGTGGTCAACACCGGCTGGACCGGCGGCAAGTACGGCACCGGCAGCCGCATGCCGATCAAGGTGACCCGCGCACTTCTGACAGCGGCGCTGAACGGTTCGCTGCGCAACGCCCAGTTCCGCACCGACAAGTATTTCGGCTTCGCGGTGCCGACGGCGCTGGACGGCGTGCCGAGCGACATTCTCGATCCGGTCAACACCTGGAAGGACAAGGCCGAGTTCGACAAGACCGCGCGCGCTCTGGTCGGCATGTTCCAGAAGAACTTCGAACAGTTCGAGAAGCAGGTCGACGCGGAAGTCCGCGCCGCCGCTCCCGAGGTCAAGCTCGCGGCGGAGTGATCGTTTCAGCGATTGTTCAAAATCCAAAAGGGCGGCTCATCGGGCCGCCCTTTTTGTTGGATCGCGCGTTGCTCGCGCCGAAGGCGGCCTGATCGCCTTTCAGGCAGAGAAAAGCCGCACCGGCTGTTCGAAGCCTTTCAGCGCGTAGTCGCTTCCATCGCCGGACACCAGGTCGCCGATACGGTCGCGCACCGCGCCGGTCACAAGTATTTCGCCGGCTTTCGCGGCGGCCTGTGCCCGAGCCGCGCGGTTCACCACAGTGCCGATCGCCGTCAGATCGCGATGGGCGTGGCCGAATTCGCCGAAGTTCGTCTGGCCGCAATCGATGCCGATGCCGATGCCAATGCCGATGGCCGCATTTTTCACGCCGATGGCTTGCACGAGTTGATCGTGTTTCTCCGCAAAGCTGCGCTGAATTGCGCGCGCGGCCAGCAGCGCCTGAGCGGCATGGTCAGGTTGCTTTACCGGAAAATTGAAGATCGCCAGGACGGCGTCGCCCAAGGTCTTGTTCAAGAGGCCGTCATATCGCCAGATCGCGGCGGAGCAATCGTCATAGAATGTGTCGAGCAGCGACATCATTTCCTGGCGTTCGATGCTCTGGGTGAGCGCGGTGTAGCCGCGCAAATCGGCGAACATCACCGTGGCGTCGATCGTCACCGCGCGGGCTTTCATGACTCGCGTGAACGCCATTTCGCAGATGGTGCAGGTGTTCGGATTCATGCGGCTCGGCCGGATGCCGAACAGGCGAAACGGCACGGATAGCGGGCCGCGCAGCGGCACCGGCAAATGCAACTGCTGCCAGCAGCCGAGGCAGATCGTGGCGGGCTCCGGGGTCATCTCGCCAGTCCTTGGATATGGCGACCGGCCGCCATGCTACAGCAATTCCGCCGCCGTCGAAACCGTGCAATCGACCGGGTCCCGAACGGCGGATGCGCCGGGGTGCCAGAATCGGGTGGCCGCGTTTGCCGATGGCTTGATAGGATGCAAGCAGGCCGCTGTTCGGCTGGCTGGATCCGGGGAGACAATGCGATGAAAATCAGCGCGCGTAATCAGCTCAAGGGAAAGATCGTCGCCATCGACCACGGCGTCACCACCAGCCATGTGAAGATCGATATCGGCGGCGGCAGCATCATTACCTCGGCCATCACCAGGACCTCGGTCGAGGAATTGAAGCTCGAGGTCGGCAAGCAGGTTTATGCCATCGTCAAGGCGAGCGACGTAATGGTGGGCATCGACTGAGGCAAGTCATGATCCGCATCGACCGGCGATCGTTCGCTGCTGGCGCCAGCATGATGATGCTGGCGCGGCCGGCGCACGCCGCACGCACGGTCACGGATTCCGCCGGCCGCACGGTTACGCTGCCCGATAACATCAACCATGTGTTCGCCGCGGGGGGACCCGCGTCGGTGGCGGTCTATGCGATGCGGCCGGAGACCATGGTGGGCTGGCCGCGCGCATTGCGCGCCGAAGAGCGTCCGTTCATTGCACCAGCCCAGCGCGATCTGCCGGAAGTGGGCCTGCTGACCGGGCGCGGCGACACCGCCAATGTCGAGACCGTGCTGAAGATGAAACCGGACCTGATCGTCGATTACGGTTCGGTGCGGCAGACCTTTGCGACGCTGGCCGACAGCGTGCAGCAGCGCACCGGCATTCCCTATGTGCTGATCGACGGACGCTTTGAGGCGGCGGCATCGTCGTTTCGGCTGCTCGGCAACATCTTCGGCGCGCTTGAACGCGGCGAGGCTCTGGCTCGCTACTCGGAAGACCTGTTCAAGAGTCTCGCTGCGACGCTCGCGGCCATTCCGGAGGACCAGCGTCCGCGCGTCTATCTGGCGCGTGGCCCGGACGGGCTTGAAACGGGTTTGCGAGGCTCCATCAACACCGAGATCATCGAGCGCGCCGGCGGACGCAATGTCGCCGACGCGCAGGACCAGCGGCGCGGCATCGCCAATGTTTCGCCCGAGCAGATTCTGGCCTGGAATCCTGACATCATCGTCACCTGGGATCGCAACTTTCACGACAAGCTCGCCAAAGGCGGCGATCCGCTGTGGCAGGGCGTCAAGGCGGTCAAGGACGGTCGCGTGTATCTCGCGCCGACCGCGCCGTTCGGCTGGATCGATCGGCCGCCGTCGATCAACCGGCTGATCGGGCTGCGCTGGCTCGCCAATCTGTTTCACGGCGCGCGCTTTCCGTTCGACATCCGGCAGGACACACGCGCGTTCTACAAGCTGTTCTATCATGTCGATGTCGCCGACGCGGATCTCGACACACTGATCGCATGGGCCGACGGCAAGCCGCCCTCACTCCCGGCGCGCCGATGACGGGATCGCGGGCGTCGTGGATTGTCCCCGGCCTCGCGGTGCTGGCGATTGCAATCGCCGCGGCGGCGCTGACCGTCGGCGCGTTTCCGGTGACGCTCGATGGATTCTTCCGCGCCGTGAAAAATCTCTGGTCGGGTGATCTGCCGCAGACCTCTGAAGAACGCGTGCTGTTCGGCATCCGCGGTCCGCGCGTGCTGGCCGGCCTGATCGTCGGCGCGGCGCTGGCGGGCGCGGGCGTGGTCTATCAGGGGCTGTTTCGCAATCCGCTGGTGTCGCCAGATGTGCTCGGCGTGTCGGCAGGCGCAGGCCTTGGCGCGGTGATCGGCATTTTCCTGTCGCTGCCGGTGTTCGCTATACAGATGCTCGCCTTCGGTGGTGGGCTTGCGACCGTGGGCCTTGTTTATCTGATCGCTGTCGCGGTGCGCGGGCGCGATCCGACACTGGTGCTGGTGCTCGGCGGCGTGGTGGTAGGAGCACTCGCGGGCGCGGCCATCTCGCTGCTGAAGATTCTGGCGGACCCCTACGACCAGTTGCCCGCCATCACTTTCTGGCTGCTCGGCAGTCTCGCCAGCGTGCGCGGCGGCGATCTCTGGAACGTTATGCCGGCGGTGCTGATCGGCCTCGTGCCGCTGGTGCTGCTGCGCTGGCAGATCAACGTGCTGTCGCTCGGCGACGAAGAGGCCAAATCCCTTGGCGTCGAATCCGGACGGCTGCGGGTCATCGTGATCGCTGCGGCGACGCTGATTACCGCCAGCGTGGTGGCGATCTCCGGCGTGATCGGCTGGGTCGGTCTCGTGATCCCGCACATCGCGCGCATGCTGGTCGGTCCGAATTTCGAGCGGCTGCTGCCGGCGGCGATGCTGATGGGCGCGAGCTATCTGGTGCTGGTCGATACGCTGGCGCGTTCGCTGGGACGCATCGAAGTTCCGCTCGGCATCCTCACCGCGGTGGTCGGCGCACCGTTCTTCCTGTGGCTGCTGTGGCGCGGCCGGCACGGATGGTCGTGATGCGCCTCACAGCCAGCGATCTCGCATTCGGTTACCCCGAACGGCCGGTGGGGACTGGTCTGAATCTGAGCGTCGAAGCCGGCGAGGTGCTGTGTCTGCTGGGGCCAAACGGGTGCGGCAAGACCACGCTGTTCAAGACGCTGCTCGGCCTGCTGCGGCCGCAGGGCGGAGGCGTCACGCTCGGCGGCGATGCGCTGGCCGGTTTGCCGCGTGCGGAGATCGCGCGCCGCATCGCCTATGTGCCGCAGGCGCAGGACACGGCGTTTCCCTACGCGGCGTCCGATCTGGTGCTGATGGGCCGGGTCGCGCATCGCGGCGTGTTCGCCGCGCCGACGGCTGAAGACAGGACCATCGCGCTGAATTCGCTCACCGAGCTTGGCATCGCCGAGCTTGCGGCGCGCGAGGTGACGACGCTGTCGGGCGGGCAGCGCCAGCTGGTGATCGTGGCGCGGGCGATGGCGCAGGCCGCCCGTCTGATTGTGATGGACGAGCCGACCGCCAGTCTCGATTTCGGCAATCAGGTCACGGTGCTGGCCGAAATCCGCAAGCTTGTCGCACGCGGCACTGGCGTCATTCTTTCGACCCACGACCCCGATCAGGCCTTCGCGGTGGCGAGCCGGGTTGCCCTGATGCAGGACGGAATCATCGTCGCACAGGGAACGCCGTCCGAGGTGTTGACCGCCACGCGCCTCAAGGCGGTCTACGGTGTCGATGTCACGGTCGAGCGCCTTGCCGGCGGGCAGACGGTCTGTGCGCCGGTCTATCCGCACTGAGCGGCACTCGCGCGGCGGAGTCATTGCTTCAACAAACGCGCTTGAATCGGAAAGGGCGGCTCGATGAGCCGCCCTTTCTTTGCGAGGAGTGTGGCTGACGTACGAACTCAGCGCGCCGTCGCGGTCGTGGTGCCCATGGTCTTGCCGGTGGCGACGTTCAGGATCGAACCGTTCTGAAGATCGATCCGGTAGACTTCGCGCAGCACGTTTCCGGCAAAGCCAAGTTCAACGATGGAGATGGTCTTGAACGAGACCGGGATGCCGTCCGGCAGGATCTGGTTGAACTCGGTTGCCGTCTGATCCATGTCCTTCTGGATTTCCGGCGTGAACTTCACGTTGCTGTAGACCAGCGTGTTGTGCGGATTGTGCGAGCGCAGCTCCTTGCCGTCCTTCACCACGTTGACGCCGCTGACGCCGACCGTCTTCACCAGTTCCTTGGCGGCATCGCTCATGGCGGCGTAAACCGGACCCGTGCAGCGCGGCAGCGGGCCATCGCGCAGTGGCGCGAGCGCGGCGGTGGCGGTGGTGTTGAACGCCATCATGGCCTCGAAGTCCGCACCTTCCTTGACGATGCCGAGATCTAGCCACCACGGCTGACCCGCGCCCTTGGCAGCTTCGGTGTTGTAGAACTTCTTCAGGGTGACATTGAGAACGCCCGGCAGCTTCGGCAGCGCCTTCAGCATCTTGTCAGGGGTGGTGGCGTCGGCGTTGTGGATGTGCACCACCGTCACGTGCGGAATGTTGTGCCGTGCGGCCTCATCTTCGAGCTTCGCATTGAGCAGCTTTTCGCGCAGCAGGCCCTTGGTGGTCAGGTCGAGCGTGTCGTTCACCGCTTTCGGCAGTGTGTAGACCAGACCGAAGGTGCGCACATGCGGACGGAAGCCGGACGCGGACAGCGAGCTGTTGTCGATTTCGGCGTGCGCGGCGAATGCAAACACGGATGCTGCGGCCGCGACGGCAACGGTCGCGAGCCGATGGGACAATTTCTGAATCATGGACAATCTCCGGTTGGGCTGGTGAGCGTGCCCGTCAGAACCGGAAAATCGCGGTGGGACCGCAGTCACAAATGCCGGATCGCGAGCAGGTGGCCGGACCATGCACGCGTAATGTGACAGCTGGATTGTGCCGCGGCGGGCTGCGGCATTTCGCCCCTCATTGGCGGACGGAGCGGGCTCCTAAGCCTTGAAGTATACGGCCTGCGAGGTGGTCGCGAGCAGGCGTCCGCTCGGGCTCCACAATTCGCCAGTCTGGTCGGCGAAGCTCTTGTGAAAGATATTTGCGTCGGCGGCGCCGAGCACCATCGTGATGTCTTCGGCGGCCAGATCAGCGGCGTCGGCATGAAACGCCGTCGTCATCGATACGGTGCCGATCGGCACGATCGTGCCGCGGACATGGAAGATGCGTGCGAAAAAGGTGTCGGACATCGACAGCAGCGACAGGAAATCGATCCGCCGGGGCGGAGTGTCGCTGAGCCACATCCTTGAATAGGCGCTCGCCGGCACATCGTGCGGTGTCTTGTTGTAGCTCGGCATCCCCTCCACGAAGCGAAACTGATACTGCCGCACCCAGGCCGCGATGCCGCTGTCCGGCAACGGTTTGATGGTTTCGAACGGAGGGGACTCCGGCATCGTCGCCGATTGATGCGACCATGAGGGGCGGCGAACCGCGAACACGGCAGTCATGAATGCCGCGACGCCATCGTCCTGCAGCAGTTCGACCATCCAGTGCTGCGTCGAGCGTGTCGCCTTCATCAGGCGCACAGTGAGATCGAAGCCGCCGCCTGCGACCGGTGCGCACAGATTCACGGTGACCGACAGCGGATCGCCGATGCGCTCCGGCTGCACCATGATCGCGCGTAGCATGGTCGCGGCGGTGGCGCCGCCGAACGGACCGACAAACGCGAAATAGTCTTCGCTGGCGGTGCCGCGCAAGCGTCCGTCCACGACGGTGACCTGCGTGGCGCGGTCGAACGGATGGGTGTGGCTCAGGGTCTCAGGCGTCTTCTCAAGCATCGATGGCTCCCACATGCGGGCTGAACTTTGCGCAGGACCGGCAGCCGAATTCAATGACGTGCAAGGTAATGGCGGTTATGCGCGTGGATGCCGCCCGTCACGGCCTGTGCTAGATTGACGCGGTATGTCGAACTGGGGAGGTCAGGATGATGGCTTTCGCGCGCGTACTCGTCGCAATGCTGGTGATCATGGCTCCGGGCAAGGCTTTTGCCGGGCCGGCGGAGGAGGCGAATGCGGTGATCGACCGCTGGTCGGCAACCTACAGCGCCAACGACCGCGATGCGCTGGTGAAGCTTTACACGCCGGATGCCATTCTGCTCGGCACCACCAGCCCGATCGTTTCGAAAGGAACCGAGGGCCTTCAGAAATACTTTGAGGCGTTGCCGGGCAGCGGGCGAAAGAACGCCATCACCGAGCGTTACACGATTGTGCTCAACGACGACGCGGTGGTCGGCACCGGCCTCTATACGTTTAGCCGGGCGGCTGAGAATGATACGCCGCGGCCGTCGCGCTTCACCATGCTGGTGGTCAGGCGGGACGGCAAATGGATGATCGCGCATCACCATTCCTCACCGCGCGCGGAGATGCGGCAATAGCAGTTGAGCCAAGCTGTCTTCGTCTTGCGCTCAGAACAAATTAAGAACACTTTAGCAAGTCATTGATATATCATTGTGATTCGGCGCGTGGCGCCACCACATCTAGGGTCTGTCATAGGTCTTGAGGACTACATGTCCAATATCGCTTTCGACAACACGGCGCTGACGCGCATCGCGGACTTCGCCCGGACGCTGTCCCGTCTCCATACCGCCGCCCGGACGCGGCCGGTGGACGACGACCATATCGACCGCGAATTCAACGCGGTCTGCATGTCGGTGTGGGGCTACACCACCGACGATTTCAGCGACGACCTGTTCTCGCTGAAGGATCACGAATTCCTCGATTCGCTGGACGAGGCGCGGGCGCGGATCTTCGCCGCCGAACACGGCTACGATCTCATCGACGACACCGGCATCCTCACCGACTGGTGGGGCTATTGCTGGATGATCCTGGCCGAACATCGCGGGCTGCTGACGCCGGAGATCAAGGCGCGGGCGCGCATGGAGATGGAAGAAAAGTATCTCGCGGCCCCGACCGTGATCGGCGTCATCGTCGGACGGTGAGCTGTTGAGTCATTCCGGACGGTCCGCGTAAGCGGACTGATCCGGAATCCAGATGCATTGAGAGATGGATTCCGGGGTCGCCGTTTTACTCGCGCCCCGGAATGACAGTGGGTGAGGGCCGGTGGTTATGGGTCCCCGCTTTCGCGGGGACGACCACTGAGCTGTACGCGAATTCGCTTTTCAACTCACATCCGCGCGCGGGGTTTCGGCGCGGCAGTCTTCGGCGATGGCGCGACAACAGCCTGCGGCGCTTCGGGTTGTGCGAGCGCTCCAGTGATGTCCTGCGACGAATAAGTATCTTCGGGGATTTCAGCCGTAACCGGTGCGACCTTCATCTCGCCGAGCCGCGCGCGCAGTTCCGATGTCAGGCCGGGATAGTTGTTGACCGGTGTGAACTGCGCGGTCTGGCCATTGGCAGAGTTGCCGGAATAGGCGACAAGCCCGTTCGAGGTTGCAACGATGTCGCCGGGACGCAGCGTGGTGTCGAGCGACAGATCGACCGGCGCGAGACCCGCCGGATCGCGGCCGTTGCAGGTGCAATCCGCCTTCAGCGCCTTGCGGTAGGCAAAGGCATTCGGCGTATCGACATAGCGCTCGCCCACGTTGCCGACCGCGTAATCAATACTGTTGCCGGAGAACACCTTGGTCTGGCTGGCCGGGCAGAACGACTGGCACATCTGCGCGGGCGTGCCGCCGCCGCGCGAGGTCAGCGGGAAATACCGGCCGTCGCAGCTCCGCACGCAATAGGTGGTGAAGCGTCCGCCGGATGAAGCCGACGGCGCGGGCGCTGGATCGGAATTGAACAGGCCGAACGGATCGGCGAAGGCATTGCTTGGCGCCTGCTGCGGCGCTTGCCGCGCCGGCTTGTCGCCGCCGAACAGGAAATCGAAAACGCCTGCGGACGCCACGCGTGGCGCAAACACCACGGGCATTGCCAGCATGACAGTGAGAACAAGCGTCATGCGGCGCCGCACGCGCGAAATACGCAACTGTTTACGCAACACCGACGGCCCCACTCACGCAACGCTGACGCCTGCGGCAGGCTTATGCCGCAGCGTCAATGACCTTAAGACGCGATGGTAAACGCGAGGTTAGGAACGCGAATGTTGCAGGTGTGCCTCGCGCAACTTGACCATGACGTGCAGGGCGAGATTCGCCGGCGTCGCGATGCCGAGCTCTTTTCCTTTCCGCACCACATAGCCGTTCAGATAGTCGATTTCGGTGAGCTTTCCGCGCGCCAGATCCTGAGCGGTGGATGAATACTGCGCCGGCATCGTTGCGGCGAGCGCCAGCGTCGCGTCGCGCAGGGTTTCGGGAAGCAGGATATTGAGCGCCCGCGCGACGGCGGTGCATTCGTTGATGACGGTTGTCATCACGTCCGTGACGCCCTCGACCTTGAGCAGCGGCCCGTAAGGCAACTCCGCAACCGCCGACAGCGCATTGTAGGCGCAGTTCGTAATCAGCTTGATCCATAGCTCGCTGATCACGTTGTCCGAGACCGCTGTCGGTATCGCGGCGTCGCTAAACTGACGCGCGATGTCCACGCTGGCAGATGAGATTCCGATAATGAGTTCGCCGCGTCCGTGGTGTTTGACATGGCCCGGACCCGCCATCTCGGTGGCGACGTAGACCACGGCGGGGACCGCGATTTGGCGGATCGTTGCCTGCAGCCGCTCGGCGTTGTCCACGCCGTTCTGAAGACAGAGGATCGTCGCATCGGGCTTCAGGAAGGGAGCGATCGACTGTCCCGCGGATTCTGTGTCCGCCGATTTCACGCAGAACAGGACAACGTCGGCGCCTTCGACGCCTGACGCCTCGGTTGTGGCCTGCATCGGAATGGAGCCGTGAAAGCTGCGGCTCTCCAGCATGAGGCCATGCTGGTTGACGGCTTCGACATGTTGAGGCCGCGCGATCAGGGTCACATCGTGTCCGGCTCGCGCCAGCATCGCGCCGAAGTAACAGCCGACGGCGCCGGCTCCCATCACCGCAACTTTCATCGGGACTTCTCCGCCATGTCCGAAACCGAGGCTCGCGTCTACGGCTGGAAGAACAGGAACGTCGCCAGCACGAAAGTCGGGATCAGCACCAGCATCGACCACACCATGAAGCCGAAGAAGCTCGGCATCTTCACGCCGGCCTGCCGCGCGATGGCATAGACCATGAAGTTCGGCGCGTTGCCGATATAGGTGTTGGCGCCCATGAAGACCGCGCCCGACGAGATGGCGGCCAGCGTCGCGGCCTTCGCTCCCATCAGCACCTGCGGATCGCCGCCCGCGAGCTGGAAGAACACCAGATAGGTCGGTGCGTTGTCGAGGAACGACGACAGGATGCCGGTCAGCCAGAAATAGGCGGCGGCGTTGTTGCTGCCGTCGGCATTGGTGACGAGGCCGATCAGGGCGGCGAACGGCCCCTGTGCGCCTGCCTGCAGCATAGCCATCACCGGCACGATGCAGATGAAGATGCCCGCGAACAGGATCGCCACTTCCTGGATCGGTCCCCACGAAAACCCGTTGGCCTCGCGATCCGACTTCTGCGTCCACGCGAGCGATGCGAACACCACCACGACGAAGATCGCGTCGCGCAGCAGATCCTGAATTTGCAGTTCGACGCCTGCGACGTTGAAGGCGATGCCGGGCTTCCATTGCGCGCTCATCAGAATGGCGGCGATGACGACCGCAATCAGCACGAGGTTGATTTTGCCGTGGAGCTTGAGCGGCGAGTCGGGCGTCGGGTCTTTCTTATGTGTGAAACGGCCTTCGCGGTGATGCATGTAAAGATCGATCACCATGAAGACAGCGAGCACGACACCACCAACGAACAGCGTTTCCTGCCACAGATGAACCGTGGTCCAGAAGAAATCGACGCCCTTAAGGAATCCAATGAACAGCGGCGGGTCGCCGAGCGGCGACAGCGCCCCGCCGATATTGGCGACAAGAAAAATAAAGAACACCACGACGTGCGCGTTGTACTTGCGGTCGTCGTTGGCGCGGATCAGCGGGCGGATCAGGATCATCGCCGCACCCGTGGTGCCGACGATGCTGGCCATGCAGGCACCGACCGCGAGCAGCACGGTGTTGGTGAAGACGCTGTCGTGCAGATTGCCTTCGAGATAGATGCCGCCGGCCACCACAAACAGCGCCAGCAGCAACAGGATGAACGGCATGTATTCGAGAAAAGCGGTGTGCGCGAGCGTGGTCGTCACAGTGGAAACATCGGCGGTCGCGAACAGCGGAATGACGATCAGCGCTGCCCACAGCGCGGTGAATTTGCCGTAGTGATGCTCCCAGACGTGGGGATAGAACACCGGACCTGTGGCGATACACAACAGTATGCCGAGAAACGGCAGCGCCCAGAGGATCGACAGCTTCGCACCGTCCAGTCCTTCGGCGGCGAAGGCGGGCGCAGGGAACAGCAAAAGCGCGAGGGCAACCGCGGCAAGCCCGAAGCGGGCGCGGCGGGCAAGGTCCCGTTGCGGGGATGTGTTGCAGTTCGTCAAAATACCTCCTCGCCGCCTCGCTCCAGCAGGCAGGGCGAGGACGCAGGTGTCAGCTCTTGAGAAATTCGCCCGCCTTGTAAAGCGCGCGGAATGGAATGCCGGCCTCGGCAAATGCTTCGGTCGCGCCTTCGTCGCGGTCGACCATGGTGAACACCATCACGACCTCGCCGCCGGCGTCCTTCACCGCGTCCACCGCCTTGATCGCCGAGCCGCCGGTGGTGGTGACGTCCTCGACGATGACAATGCGCTTGCCGGCGAGACTTTCGCCCTTGGCGAGACCTTCGACCGCGAGCCGCGCGCCGTGTTCCTTCGGCTTCTTGCGCACGAAGAACGCCGCAATGGGATGTCCCTTGAGCCACGACAGTTGCGCGATGGCGCCGGCGATCGGCACCGCGCCCATCTCAAGCCCGCCGATGTAATCGACCTGATCGTCCTTCAATGCGTCGAGCGACAGTTCCGCAAGAAGGGCGGCGCCTTCCGGATCGAGCATGGTGGGCTTCAGGTTGAAATAGAAATCGCTCTTGCGGCCGGAGGCCAGCGTGATCTCGCCGCGCCCGAACGAGCGTTTGCGGATGATGTCGGCGAGGCGGGCGCGGGACGCTGATTTGGACAAGGCAATCTCTTCAAGCTATGGGGAATTTTGCGGGATTTTACCTCTCGCTCCGTGGACATTCCACAGTGGATCGCCCACCGTCAACAGCGCAAGATCAATAAAAGGCAGCAAATGACCATCGATCTTTACACCTGGAATACGCCCAACGGCCGCAAGATCAGCATCGCCCTCGAGGAAATGGACCTGCCCTACAAGGTGCATCCCATCAATATTTCCAAGGACGAGCAGTTCGCGCCGGATTTTCTCAAGATCAGCCCGAACAACAAGATTCCCGCCATCGTCGATCCGGATGGCCCACACGGCAAGCCGGTCAGCATCTTCGAATCCGGGGCGATCCTGTTGTACCTCGGCGAGAAGACCGGAAAATTCCTGCCAAAGGATCTGGGCGAACGAATTCCGGTGCTGGAATGGCTGATGTGGCAGATGGGCGGCTTCGGGCCTATGCCGGGCCAGGTGCATCATTTCATCGCGCTAGAGAACGAGCAGGATCGCCGCTATGGCCTTGAGCGTTTCATGAAGGAAACGCGGCGGCTCTATGGCGTACTGGATCGCCGCCTTGAGGGGCGTGAATTTGTCGCGGACAAAATCTCGGTCGCCGACTTCGCCATTCTCGGCTGGGCGTGGCGGCATGAGCGTCACAAGGTCGCGCTCGCCGATTTCCCGAACGTGAAGCGCTGGTACGCGACGATGATGGGGCGACCGGGCGTGACGAAGGGGTTTGAGGTGAAGCTGGGTTGATCGACAGGGAGTGTCCCGGTTGTGCCGGCAGAGTGAAGGCTCAACGGAGTATATCGGCCATCACGCTCGTGCCGCTCAGTCCCGGTTGGTGCTGAACGCGAACCAGATGGCGATGGCGGCGAGCAGCACGGCGAGCACACGCCGCACGGTCTTGCGCTTGTCGGGTGTCTCGATCACGCTTTGCATGCGTGCTGCGAGCAGCACAATGGTCAAATGGATCGCGGTTGCGATGCAGACATAGATCGCCGAGAGCATCAGCGTCTGCGCTGCAATCGCGCCTTTGCCGATCTGTATGAAGTCCGGCAGCACGGCGACGTAGAAGACCGCAGCCTTCGGATTGAGGAGATTGGTGATCAGCCCGCGCCGGAATGCCGTCCGTGGTGGAGCATCAGGATTGTTGCCCGCGGCGGGCGATACTTCACGCTCCGCCGCCCAAGCCTCCCAGGCAAGCCAGAGCAGATAGACCACGCCAGCCCAGCGTAAGGTCTCATAGAGGAATCGCGAATTGTCGATGACGGCGCTGAGGCCGAGTGCCGCCGCGACACCATAGACCGACAGGCCGAGTGCGATGCCGGCGACGGCCGCGAGACCCGCGCGGATGCCCTGCGAGAGCGATAGCGCCGCGAGATAGGCCATGTTCGGCCCCGGCGTGATCTCGATGACGAAGCATGTCAGCGCGAAAGCCAGCAGGGAGCTTTGGAACACGTCGCTCATTCTGTGAGCAGGCCTGTCCGCATCAGTGCGCCTCGTCCCAGTTGTTGGCCGCGCGCGCATCGACCTGCAACGGCACCGACAGTGACACCGCCGGAAACGGCGCGTCCTGCATCACATGCTGAACCACCGGCAAGGTCGTCGCGACTTCATCGTCCGGCACCTCGAAGATCAATTCGTCGTGCACCTGCAGCAGCATCTGCGCCGAGAGCTTCTTTTCGGCGAGCGCGTCTTCCATCCGGATCATGGCGCGGCGGATGATGTCTGCTGCGGAGCCTTGCAGCCGCGCATTGATCGCGGCCCGCTCGTTGAACGAACGGATCGACGGATTGCTCGCCTTGATGTCCGGGTAATGGCATTTGCGGCCGAAGATGGTTTCGACATAGCCATGCTCGCGGCAGAAATCGCGCGTCGCATCCATGTAGGCGCGGATGCCCGGAAACCGCTCGAAATATTTCTTGATGTAGGCGGAGGCCTCCTCGCGGGCGATGCCGAGCTGGTTGGCGAGGCCGAACGCCGAGATGCCGTAGAT
>JAUSAX010000120.1 GCA_030652315.1 Afipia sp.
AGTCCACTTCCCCGACATCAAGAAGCGCTTGGTGCAGGAAGCCATGAAGATCTTCTTCGAGGTCCGCGACGTGCCGGGCCTGAAGAAGAAGCCATCGACCTCGGAACTGCTCGACTGGCTCAAGCTCTTGCTCAACGAAGAGATGACGGTGGAGCAGTTGCGCGAACGCGATCCGCGCAAGCTGATCCCGCCGCTGCACGGCGCGCTGCTCAAGAACGAGCAGGACGTCCACCTGTTCGAGCGCCTCGCGTTCCTGAGCCGCCGGGAAGTTTAAGCGACAAAGTCGCCTATCTAATTCAGTCTCGTCATGGCCGGGCTTGTCCCGGCCATCTACGTCTTGGATGCGTCGGAGAAGGAAGACGTGGATGCCCGGCACAAGGCCGGGCATGACGACGAACACAAACCGGCCTAAGCATCGGCCTGCCCGCACGCACCTCAGAACTTACGCCGGGCCTTTGCCCTTCGCGCCGGAACAACGTCGCAACGCCGCTGAACGTCACGTGATGCTGGCCACTGTCGCCGGGGCCGCCTAGACTAGCCGCCTCGGATGCGAGGTGCCGCGTGACCAAAAAGCACGTCGATCGCCGCCTGACAGCCATTCTCGCCGCGGACGTCGCCGGCTACAGCCGGTTGATGGGCGCGGACGAGGAAGGCACCCACGCGCAATTGAAGGCGCACCGCCACGATCTGATTGACCGCCGGATCAAGAAACATCGCGGGCGCATCATCAATACCGCCGGCGACGGACTGCTGGCGGAATTCGCCAGCCCGGTCGAGGCCGTGCGGTGCGCGGTCGAAATCCAGCGCGAGATGATCGAACGAAACGCGAGCGTGCCGGCCGAGAGCCGGCTCGAATTCCGCATCGGCATCAATGTCGGCGATGTCATCGAGGACGGCAGCGAGATCTTCGGCGACGGCGTCAACGTCGCGGCGCGGCTGGAGAGCATTGCGCCCTGTGGCGGTGTCTGTATTTCACGGCAGGTGCTCGACCAGATCGAAGGCAAGCTCAAGCTTCAGTTCCGCGAACTCGGCCGCCAAAACCTCAAGAACATCGCGCGGCCGATCGAGGTCTTTTCGATCGATCTCCATGACGGCGCATCCAAGGCCGCGCGCATCCTGACCGACGCGAACCTCAAGCAGGACATCCGCTATTGCAAGGCGGCCGACGGCGTTCGGCTGGCATTCGCAAAGGTCGGCAACGGCCCGCCATTGCTGCGGACCGCGCACTGGCTCGGGCATCTCGAGTATGACTGGGAACTGCCGATCTTCCGTCATCTGCTGCTACAGCTCGCCTCGCGCTTTTCGCTGGTGCGTTACGACGCGCGAGGCAACGGCCTGTCGGACTGGGACGTCGGCAATCTCACGCTGGATGTCTGGGTAAGCGACATGGAAAGCGTCGCCGACGCCGCCGGGCTTGAGCGGTTTCCCATTCTCGCACTGTCGCAAGGCTGCGCGGTGGCTGTCGCGTTCGCGGCCCGGCATCCGGAGCGGGTGTCGCACCTGATCCTGTATGGCGGCTTTCCGGTCGGGGCCTACAAGAGCCCTAACATATCGGCCGAGGCGCGCGAGCAATTCGACGCGATGAGAACGCTGATGAAGCTCGGCTGGGGCTCGAACGCGCCGACCTTCCGGCAACTCTTCACCGCCTCGATGATGCCCGATGCGACGAAGGAGCAGATGGACGCTTTCAACGAAGCCCAGCGTATCAGCGCTTCAGCAGAATGCGCGGTGAGATACCTCGACACCGTCGCCAATTTCGACATCCAGGATCTGCTGCCGCAGGTCAAGGCGCCGACGCTCGTGATGCATGTCCGCGACGACCGCAGGGTGCCGATTGCGTCAGGCCGCGATCTTGCGACCGGCATTCCCGGTGCTCGTTTTGTGACGCTGCCCGGCAAGAACCACATCCCGCTTGAGCAGGATCCCGGCGTGCCGATCCTTCTGGACGAAATCCGCAGATTCCTCGGCAACAGCTAGGCTCGTTTATGCGCTCGCCTGTTCTGTTCGAGTCACGACCTCGCGCATCACATTCTGCGGCGGAGCTTTTCCCGGTGCATGACGATCATATGAGATCGCAGGCCATAGCCGACGCCGATGCCGGCGGCGAACACCAGAGCAATGAAGACAACTTCGGACATGGCTGCCTCTTGTGAGAGGATCGCCGGGCGCAATATACCGCCCGACGATCCCGTCGTGCTATTGACGGACATGGGCAATTGTCCGCAATCGGACGTTAGTCCGACGGTACGCGCGCGCAACGACAGCTGCGTTTAAACCTTAATGTCCGCCGCGCAGGTTAATTCTGGAACTAGAGGCGGCTTCGGATCGGTGGACACCCCACGAGCGGTCGTCCCGGCGCAGGCCGGGACCCATAATCACCGGCCGTTCAATCGAGCGCGATGGTTGAACGGCTTTTTGCAAAATGACTCGACAGGGGTGATCGGTCCCGGCCTTCGCCGGGACGACCACGGATATAGGGATGTAGACCAAAGTACGTTGCCGCAATTCCAGCGTCATCCTGAGGTGCGCGCTCTTGCGCGCCTCGAAGGATGGCGACACTGACCAAGACCGTCATCCTTCGAGGCTCGCCGAAGACGGCTCGCACCTCAGGATGACGCATCGCGCTATTTCGTCTGACTATCGCGCGCGCTCGTGCAACTGATAGGTCAGATGTGCTTTCACCGTCGGCCATTCCGACGCGATGATGCTGTAGACGACCGTGTCACGCAGCGTGCCGTTCGGCGCGATCTGATGACTGCGCAGGATCCCGTCGAGCTTGGCCCCTAGCCGTTCAATGCCGCGCCGCGACTGGTGATTGAAGAAATGCGTGCGGAATTCCACAGCGATGCAGTTCAGCTTTTCGAACGCATGGGTCAGCAACAGCAGCTTGCACTGGGTGTTGAGCGGCGTGCGCTGGACGCGCTGCGCATACCAGGTCGAGCCGATCTCGACGCGCCGGTTGGCCGCATCGACATTCATATAGGTGGTCATGCCGGCGATCTTGCCGTCGGCATCCTTCACCGCGAACGGCAGCATCGATCCTGCGGTCTGCAGGCCAAGACGTCGCGCGATTTCGGCGTCCATGGTCTCCGGCGCGGGGATGGAGGTGTACCAGAGCTTCCACAACTCGCCGTCCTTCACCGCTTCGACGAGACCATCCTTGTGATCCCGCGACAGCGGCTCGATCCGTGCATGCGGGCCTTCGAGAGTGAGGGGAGAAAGCCAGGTCATCGGTCATCCTTCGATATTGCGTACGATATTCGGCAATCACGCATGCCGCGTAACCTCGCGTCATTCCGGACGGGCCGCCAACAGCGGGCCGATCCGGAATCCAGAAGAGTTCACCAAGAATAACGCCTGGATTCCGGGTTCGCTCGCAATGGCTCGCGCCCCGGAATGACGGCAAAACTACTTATTCAAAAAGTTCAGCGGCAGGCCGCCGCGCGGCCAGTCCATCGCCACCAGTTCGCCCTTGCCGGACAGCGTGATGTAGGCGGTCTTCAACTCAGGCCCGCCGAACGCAATGTTGGTGGTGACGTTGTCGCCGGTCGGCACCTGTTCGACCAGCTTGCCGTCGGGCGCGATCACCGAGATGCAACCCGAGATCAACGTCGCGACGCAGACATTGCCCGAGGCTTCGACACCAAGCGAGTCGAACATCTGATAGCCGCCGAGGCCGGCGATGGGCTTGCCCATCTCGCCGCGATAGATCACATCGCCCGGCTTGATCTCGCCGGGATTGCCGATGTCGAACGCCCACAGCCGCGCGGTCGGCGTCTCGGCGACATAGACGGTCTTCTCGTCCGGCGAGAGACCGACGCCATTGGCCGGCAGCAGCGGATGCACCGCCTCGATCAGTTCGGTGCCGTTCGGCTTCATGTAGTAGAGCGCGCCGACATCCATGTCGCGGGCGCGCCGCTTGCCCAGATCCGTGAACCAGAGTCCGCCCTGCTTGTCGAACACCAGATCGTTCGGCCCCTTCAGCAGATGCTCGCCGCAATGGGTGAACAGCGTCTCGATCTTGCCGGTTGCGAGATCGACACGCTGCAGCGATCCGCCGATATATTCCGACGGACGTGGTGCGCCTGGCATCATCGCGCCGCGCGGACCGGGCGCCCACGAGAAGCCGCCGTTGTTGCAGAGGTACATCTTGCCGTCCGGTCCCAGCGCCGCGCCGTTCGGCCCGCCGGGAATCTTCGCGATGATCTCCTTGCGCCCGTCGGGATAAACCCGTGTCAGCGTCTGACGCCGGATTTCCACCAGCACCACCGAGCCATCGGGCATCACCACCGGCCCTTCTGGAAATTCGAGACCGGTTGCGATGACGCGGACGTTTGACATGAAGACCTCCCGATGAGTGTTTTTGTTTTTTGACGCGTGAAACCTATCGTGCGGTTTTGCGAATGACCAGTGTGTGAGCGCAGGGCTGGCGTGCTGAGCACCGCGTTGCTGAAAGCATGGCGCTCTCCGCGTCGTCCCCGCGAAAGCGGGGACCCATACTCCTGTCCTCTTGTGACTAATGCGGGGTGGATTCCTTCTTGAACAGGTGGGGACGGTGGCTATGGGTCCCCGCTTTCGCGGGGACGACATTGCATTTGCGGCCCCGAACTGCGCTAAGGGCGTTCGCCGCCAAAATCCCTCCACACCAACCCGGCTGCGGCGATGTCCGACAGCGCGTTGCCCACCGCCTTGAACACCGTGATCTCGCGGTCGCTTCCGCGGCCCTTGCGCTCGCCGCGGCACAGTTCGGCCAGCGAACCGGCGATGTCGTCCGGCGCGATGACGTCGTTGCGGATCGGATCGAGCAGTTCGCCGGATTCCTTCAGCGCATCGTAGGTATCCACATAGACGCGGCCCCTGCGGAACACTTCGTCGTCAGCCTCGCGCATGAACGGCGTGAAACTGCCGATCAGGTCGAGATGCGTGCCCGGCTTCAGCCACGCGCCCTTGATGATCGGCTTCGCTGCAAGCGTGGCGCAGCTGACGATATCCGCCTCGCCCACCGCGCGCTCCAGATCGGGCGCAACATCAGCGTCGATGCCCCTGGCACGCAGATCAAACACCAGCCGCGCCGCGCCCGCTTCCTTGACGTTCCACACCGCGACCTTGTCGATCGGCCGCACCGCGCGGAATGCATCCGCCGTGAGGCTTGCGATCCGGCCCGAGCCCACCACCAGCAACTTGGTCGCATCCTCACGCGCCAGGAACGATGCGCCGAGCGCCGCGATGCCCGCCGTGCGCCGCGATGTGATCTCGTTGCCGTCGATCAGCGCCACGTGCTGGCCGGTGTCGCCGTCGCACAGCAGATAACTCGAGAAGAGTCCCGGCAGCGCCTTCTTGCCGTTCTCGGGGAAGATGGTGACGATCTTGATGCCGACAAACGCACGCTGCCACGCCGGCATGATGAGAATGGTCGCGGTCGAGCCGTCCGGCTGCGGCATGAAATGATGGTGCCGCAGCGGCACATCCGCGCCCGCGGTGAACGCCTCGCGCAGCGCCGGGATCAGCCGGTCGAACGGCAGGCTGGCGCGGGTGCGCGCAGCATCGATGACGATGGGGGACGGTGTTGTGTTCATGATCGCTCCATACACGTCATTGCGAGGAGCCCTTGCGACGAAGCAATCCAGCGGTTGAAGTTCTGGATTGCTTCGCTTCGCTCGCAATGACGGCGGCTTGCGTTCGCACCCCATCCATCAGCTTCTTCCGGAACGCGCGGTCGCGCTTGAGGTGCCATTCGCGGCTCATGGCCTCATTCCGTGTCGTGAACGGCTCGGTGTGCAACAAGGTCCATGCGCGCCCGCGGGTCGAGCGCGCGCCGGTGCCGGCGTTGTGTTTTTCCAGGCGCTGCGTCACGTCGTTGGTCCATCCGACATAGGAAATGTAGCGGCCCTTGTGAAAGCTGCCCAGCACATAGACGAACGCAACGGGCTTGGATTTCGCGGTGCGAGGCTTCGATGTCGCGGCGGCTTTCGCTGCGCGCGGCTTGGATTTCGCTTGTGCCGCTGCGCGAGATTTGGGTGACGCCTTGCGTTGCTTTGGCGTGACTGCGCGAGGATTCGCTGTCGATGGAGACAAGGCGGTCATGGCGTCATCTCACCACACGTCGTCAGCTTTCCACGAGTCGTCCCGGCCTTCGCCGGGACGACATTGAATATCTAGCGGCGCCCCGCGTCACTTCGCGGCGGGCGCCTTCGGCGCATCCTTTGGCGCATCCTTGGCCGCCCCGTTCGGCTTGCCCAGCGCCTGCACCTGACCCTGCAACTGCGCGACGGTGTTCTGCAAGCCGATCACGGCTGCTTTCAAGGCGTCGATCTGCCGGTTGGCGGCGTCGATCTTCTGCTGGCTCTCCAGCGACGCCTTGGTCAGCGACGACTTCAGGAAATTGACGTTGCTTTGCAGGCAGCCGGTGCGACGCTCCATGGTCTTCTCGGCGGTGCAGATCTCGATGCCGGGCACGTCCTGCGCCATCGCGCCGTGCGACATCAGCGTCAGCAGCGTCAGCAGCGCCGCGGAAATCACCAGCCTCATCATGTCCAACCTCATCTTTGCCTCGCCGTATCGTGCACGTTTCCGCGCGCACGGTGCAAACTGTCTCAGAACGTAACGGCGTTGGCGGCCAATATCTTGCCCGATCTTAAGATTTGGAACGCGGGTGGAACGAAACGCGCCCGAATCAGCGATTCATACCATGCTCGCCCGACGGCGCACCGACATCTTGTGCCGCATGCGCTCGGCGCGTCCACATCATGCTTTGTGTGGGTTGCGCCGATCGATCGAAACGTCGAAAACAGTCGTCAATCGTTAACGCCGCCACCCGCCAAGAATCAGCCAAAGAACAGCAAGAGCAAAGCCCGCAATGAGCGACCTGCCCACAGACCTGCCAAAAAACTTGCACGGTGTGTTTCCCTATCTCGTCTCGCCGACCACGGCCGACGGCCGGATCAAGACCGATGTGCTCGGCAAGCTCTGCGACGACATGATCAAGGCGGGGGTTCACGGGGTGACGCCGCTCGGCTCGACCGGCGAGTTCGCCTATCTCAGCCGCGAGCAGCGCACCGCCGTGGTGACGGCGACGGTGGAAGCCACCGCCAAGCGCGTACCGGTGATCGCGGGCGTGGCGTCGACATCGACTGCGGACGCGGTCGCGCAGGCCAAGGCCTATCAGGCGCTCGGCGCCGACGGCATTCTCGCGATCCTCGAAGCCTACTTCCCGGTGAAGGACGCGCAGGTCGAGGCGTATTTCCGCGCCATCGCGGACGCGGTCGATATTCCGGTGGTGATCTACACCAACCCGAACTTCCAGCGCTCGGACCTCACCCTCGACGTGATCGCCCGCCTCGCCGAGCATCCGCGCATCCAGTACATCAAGGATGCGTCGAACAACACCGGCCGCCTGCTCTCGATTATCAACCGTTGCGGCGACAAGATGCGCGTGTTCGCGGCGTCGGCGCATATTCCGGCTGCGGTGATGCTGATCGGCGGCGTCGGCTGGATGGCGGGACCGGCCTGCATCGTGCCGCGCGAAAGCGTGAAGCTCTACGATCTGTGCAAGGCGGGGCGCTGGGACGAAGCGGTCGCGCTGCAGCGCAAGCTGTGGCGGGTGAACGAGGTGTTCGCCCGGTTCAATCTCGCGGCCTGCATCAAGGCCGGGCTGGACATCCAGGGCTATGACGTCGGCGATCCGATCGCACCGCAGACGCCTCTGACCGCCGAGGAACGCAAGATCGTGGAAGGCGTGCTGCGGGATCTCGGATAAACTTATGATCGCCTGAAGGCGCGAATCCCTCAACTCGTCGTCCCGGCGAAGGCCGGGACCCATACCCCCGATGGCCAGAGTTTCAACCGGTGTCCGCACCACCGGCCCCTGCTAACTCAGGGGTTATGGGTCCCGGCCTTCGCCGGGACGACGTGGCCCGGGAACACCCGCCGCTATGGGGCGTTGAAATCGGCCGCTGCAGACAACACGTAATGAACCTATCGCGCCGTGAACCGAAGGGTGCCAGCATGGTCAAGGTCGTTTACGAAGTGGTCGAGCACGATGGCGGCTGGGCTTACAAGTTCAACAACGTGTTTTCGGAGACCTTCCGGACCCATGAGGCCGCCCACGCCGCCGCAGCCCGCGCGGCGGCGGAACAGCGCGTGCCGGGCCGGACCGAGGTCATCCAGTTCGAGGACGGCCAGGGCAACTGGCGCGAGGAAACCGTCCGGGGCAGCGACCGCCCCTCCACCGAGGTGGTGGACAGAAGGAAACCTTAAACACACCGTCAATCCGGGGCGCGAGCCCTAGCGAGCGAACCCGGAATCTCGAAGTTGTGTCCGATGAACTCTTCGAGATTCCGGATCAGTCCGCGGAGCCTGTCATCGGGCCGGCAAAAAGCGCGTTTACGCGCGTCTTTGACGCGCTATGGCCGGACCCGTTGGCGGCCTGTCCGGAATGACGTGCGGGAGGCGATTGCAAGCCCGCATCGCCCGGGCTAGAAAACCCGCATGGTCAAAGCATTGCGTAACTGGCTCGAAACCCATGAACTGCCGGCGATCATCGCCGGGGTGCTTGGTGTCCTCACCTTGATCTCTGTCGTCTTGGTGGTCGGCGGATACCTGATCGTCACACCATAGTCTCCGGCATCTTGCAGGCCCGCCGACGGGCCTGACGATGCGCGGACGGCGCGAACTCCAAACCATTTCTTTCAGTGAGACCGACAGTGGCCGCCTCGACCGACATCCTGTTCAGTGAAGCGATCTCATTCCTTCAGACCGGGCGGACGCGCGAAGCGGAGAAAATTCTTCGAAAGCTACTGCGCAGGACGTCCGATCATCCGCTGGCGTTGAGCGTGCTCGGCGCCATTCTCGTTGGCACCGGAAAATATCAGGAAGCCGAGCGGTTTCTGCGGTCGGCGCTGAAGCTCAATCCGGACGCGTATGCAGCCCTGTACAATCACGGGCTCGCGCTCAAGGCACTGGGCCGCCCGGATGAAGCGCTGGCGCAGTTCACGCAGGCGCTTGCGATCAACCCGGACGACGCCGAAACCCTGAGCAACCGCGGGACGATCTACAACGATCTCAAGGATCATCAGGCTGCGATTGCCGATTTCGACAGGGCGATCGCGCTGCAGCCAAAATATGCATTGGCCTTTCACAACAAGGGCAACGCGCTGTTCGGCCTCGCCCGTTATGACGACGCGCTGGCGGCCTATCAGCATGCAGTGGCGCTGCATCCCGGTCTGGTGGCCAGTTGGACCGGCGCTGCCCTCACCTTGCACAAGCTCGAGCGGCATGACGAATCCAAGGCCGCTTATGAGGCCGCGCGCCAGCGCGCCGAAGCGGCGGGTGTTCGCGGCCAGTAACCGTCGTCCCGGCGAAACCGGGACAACGGCAGCGTTGGAAATTACTTCTCGTCGCGGAAATACGGCTCGACCGCGCCGGTCAGCTTGATGGTCAGCGGATTGCCGAAGCGGTCCTT
>JAUSAX010000125.1 GCA_030652315.1 Afipia sp.
GTTGATCGCAACCAAAAACGCCGCTGCATGGGCTTTACGAGATAAAGATTTTTCTCAACAAAAATTCGCAAGTCCGGCATTAATTGAAAGTTTCCGGCGATTGGTTGATGGATGTTCGTCATGATCTTGGCCAAGGAATCCCCAACGAGCACGCTGCTTTCTTCCGCGTACGGCTGCTCCTTACCGTCTCCCCTAAGACTGAGGCGCAATATACCCAAGTCCGCATTTTTGGCCTCCAAGCTGGCGTTAAGCTGCGTGCCGGTTTGCAGCCAGTCGTGAACGCCTCGAACCAGTGTTGCCACGTATTCGCGCCGCTCTTCTTCAGTCGGAGCTTTCCACAATTCCGGAAAACTTCCTTGGTGAGGCTGAACGGCTGGAAGAACGCGTTCAACCATGTCCTCGATAAGGATAATCTCATCGTCAGAAAGACAGAAGTATTCATAAGCCCACCGATCAATCTCGGAGAGCATCGTCTCGTCGTCCTCATCCATCGCAAAGGGAGCCTTGACCTTGCCGATTTCACGATCGACTAACGCGATAAGCTTTTTCGCCGCAGCGTTCGCCCTCTGCGGCTCAGGTAAGTCGCCCGGCATTGGGAAAGGCAAATGAACTAAACCCGACTGCTTAACCTCTGGTCGCTCCGAACCGAAGGAAGCTGTGCCGTGAAACGCATACCACACGGCGACCCTGCTATTGAGCAGTGCGGATAGAAGCTTGCCTCTATCTTTTTCCTCAGTCGGAACGGTAATTCCTTGGATAATGTCTTGGAACGTGAGGTCCGTCTCGGTGTAGGAAGCCCGCAGGCGTCCGAAGGACGTAGTACGCGGCACGAGGATGCGAGCGCCACTAAAGGCGGCTTCAAAACCCTTCCGCCGAACCCGTTTTGAGCGCGCTGGTTTCAAATGGCTTACGGGTTGCGTCACCGCGCGAAACGCCTCGATAGGCAAATCAGGAAGCGTGCCAACCGACTTGCTCATCGAATATTTTGTCGGACGTCTGCCTTCCTCAGGTTCGTTGTATGGTTGATAGCCCATACCAATGACCCATTGGCCCGCAACACTCTGTCCTCGGCGGCTGAAGTTCTTGAACTCCTTTATTAGAGCTCCCAGCTTTGGCAATCTCGACAGATAACTGAACAGTTTTGCGTCCGGCTCTCGCATCCAAAGACGGTGCTTGAAAGCGAGCGCGTCGGATTCTGCGCTGGAGGAACTCATTACGGATTTGTCGGCACTGCTCAGAGTGATCATGCGCTTGATCTGAAGATTCAAGTCCGCTTTAGGTGCCCAATATTCAAACGTATACTCCGAGCCCGGCTCCCGATTGGGACTAAACATAACTAATGCCGTTGGACGAATAGCGCCTTCGAACAACTGAAATCGTAGATCTGCGAAGTTGATCACTCGGCAAACGCGACTATCTCGAAAAAGACGTTTGCGCGCGGCAAGCGAGCTTTCGGCGTAATTGTGCAAAAAACCCATTGCCGGAAGCAGGAACGCCGTGATTCCATCGGGCGTCAAATGACGTAGAGCCTTCCAAACAAAGGCCCATGCATCCTCACGGTCAGGCATAGGCAGACCGTGTTTCTGGCACCAACGTACGGAAGACCGATCCGGCCCACGCCGACTCGTCCAAGGTGGATTTCCAACGATGACATCAAAGACTTGAACGTCCTTTTCCGAAACTTCAAAGAAGTCCCGATGAACTAGCGACCCTCCCCATAACTCCGGAAGCACCTTCTTATTCTTGATCAAGGCTCTGAGATCAGGAGGGTCTATTTCTTCGAGTAAGGCAACGTAAAGAGAGAAGACAGCGACACGCACTGCTCCGCCATTCAAATCCCAACCATGGATACGGCGCAAAATCGCCAGCAAGCTAGGCCAACGGATTTTCTTAGATTGATGTTTAACTCTCCAATGCTCACAAAGCCGCTGGAACGACCTCACTAAGAACACGCCTGAGCCGCATGCGGGATCAAGAAAATGGCCTTTTTCTTTAATCTCTGGAGCAAGGACATCCCAAAACTGCGAGACCACCGTGTCCGCCAAATACATCGGAGTGTAATAAGCACCTTGTGCTTTGCGATCTTCTTCTTTCTCTCCAAGGAAGCGATCGTACACCGCGCTAACCAGTTCAACAGGAATATAGCGGAAATCGTAACCCCAGAACCTGAATTGGCCGTTCTTCGCCATCTCCTCTCGACCAATTCGGAAACTGGCGATCACGTCGAGATGCGTTTCTTGAACGGTCGGCGCTTTTGAGCGAGGCTCGAATGAGCACGGCGCAACAAAGAGATCACCGTTAAAGTCGTCGCGCAGCTCCGCGAAGAGCAGCTTAAGCAGCTTCACATCTCTTTTCTCAAGCAAGCTCGAGAAACTATCAACTGCATTTTTTGTCGCCGCCAGTACATAGTCCGGAGTGATGATTTTTCTATCTTCCAGATAGGCAATGAACATCGTTTGAATGAGGAGAGCTTGCGCAGCATCCGACGACAGGCTCTTGCAGAGTAGCTTGTGAGACTGAGTCAAATTGTCCAGCAAAACTTGGTCAATGCGCTCCTTCGGGCGAAAGTAATCGGATCGCTCTTTCCAAAGGCGTCCAGATTCTGCGCCGTACACAACGTTCCGGATTTCAAGCGCGTGCGCTGTCGCATTGAGCGTTTCAATGAGACACCGCTGATCAAATTCTTGCCCCCAGTCTTTCTGAGGTTTCCTAGCGAGGGAATATGCACGTAGCGTATCACCAGCCGTCACGAGAAGGAGGCTAGCTAATCCTTGATTCCAAAGCGCTCCGTGCAAGTCGACCACTTGCGCCGCGTCGTATTGTGCAACATTTAGGATGGCTATCGTAGGGACGCCCTGAACGCAAAACACGCCAGATAGCCCAAGGTCATCGAGCGAAGTTCGGAGCGCAAGCGCGTGTGGCGTGTCCACCACCGCTTCTGAAGTCTCATAAAATTCGGGTGCGCGCCGACTAGATAGGCCGAGTAGTTCTTTCCATTCGGCCGACAGTGGCTGAACAACTGTCACGACGCACTCCTGCGCAGGGACGGCCTACGCTGAACTTCCACAGGAGGAAGAAGCAAATTGTGCTGATCTGCCGATGGATGAAACTTAAGGAGAGATTCCCGCAAATCTCGCAATATCGGTTTCATTACACATCGAAGAAGGATGTCCGCGCTGTCGAGTGGAGAACCGTATTTGACCAAGCGGCAGGTGCCTTCGATCAGATCGATTGCGAGAACGCCGCTCTCCAATGGTGTCCATCCGGACGAGTTGCACACACGAAATATTTCTTCGGATGCATTCAGCAAATGACCCACGCGAATACCGCAGCTCTCCGTTAGAGCACGCAGAACTCTTGCAGCCAGCAAATCGCCGATTGTGAACGATGGAACGTAGCCCTTGCGATTGGCGAAAGGAGGGAGCACGCGTTTCCAGTGGCGAAAGGTTTCCACTGAAATGCCGACTGTCTCCCGCAACTGGCCCGGAGTGAACTGCACTGATTTACCCGTTGGATTATGGGGTCAACCCCCAAACAGACCTTACGAGCAGTGGCTCTAACCGTCAACGAGATCGTTCCTTTTACGTTCTTATTCGTATCTCGGGATTCCAATAACTTACCTGACTGACCGGGATTCGCTGTGGATACATCACGCGGGCAGGTCGCTGAGCTGGCAAGTATCGGTTTCGGCGACAGCGAGAGTTCATTGTGGGTGACAAGCAGAATGCGATCTTTAGCAATTGGTCAAAACTGGCTCTCTGCCAATCAGTCGCTATACCCCCCCTCATGACGGGGCAGGACGATAAGGAATATAGTCCTAGTTTGGGAAATGTCAAGGACGCGAATCCGTCTTGTCCGAGAACTGATTGAGAACTGACTAGGCGTTTAATGCGCGCATCAGGCGTCGAGCTACCTCTTCGATGCCGAGAGACCAATCAACGGCTAAACGGTCAGCTAAAATTGGCGAGTATCGGAAAACATCGCTGGCCGATACACCGACCCAGACCGGGAGAATAACTTGCTTGTTTTCGACAAGTTCACGCGTGAAGATAGAATCATACTCGCGTTTGCCCCATCCGCTATTAGATAAAAAATTGGGCGTGAGAATTAAGATGCACTTAGGGGATTCTCTTAATCCGGCTTCGATTCCAGCGCGCAGGCTGTCGCCCACCTTGAGCGAAAACTCGTCGTACCAGACAGGGCACATGAATTTCTGAAGCTGAATTGCAAGGGGTCCTGCAATGTCAGCCTTGTCTCTGGAATCGTGCGAAATGAATGCTTGGGGTTTTTCAAGTGCATTGCGTCGTTTCAAATATTCTTCGCTCCTAAAGATGACGCGAATTCCATTAGATAGCGCTTCTTTTAGAAATTGGTTCTTCAATTCGATCTGAGGTTCTCGTTCGCAATAGAAGAAGACACGACCGGCGAAATTTAGATCTTTTCCTTCCATATGATCGTCGGGCAAGTCGGCGAACCCGACGTTGACGCCCACCGTAGTATTAGGCACTTCAAGTATCTCATGCAGTGAGTTCATCACTAAGGCTTCTGGAAATACCGCGTCGGCGTAGGCGGGAATGTAGAAGGCGACATACTTAGCGTTTGCGTTGAAGTCCAAGTAGATGCGCGCGTTAACTTCAACTTCCGAACCATTCTGTTTGTTTCTAATTTGCCACTTTTTCTCAATCGAGAGATCGCGGGAGAAGTCTTTCAAAAAGTATTCAAAGAGGGTAGCCACTTTTCTGATACTTCCGTTTGGAGCTATCGCGTCAGGATCGCTGGCTGCAATGCTTTGTCGAAATCACTGCCGCTCGCCCTCACACACCCTTTTCGCGCGACACCGTGATCCGCACGCCGGTCTTGGCGACGGTGCAGTGGATGTCGAGCTTGCGGTAGCGTGAATCGATGTTGTAGCCGCGCACGATGTTGGTGCGGCTGACGCAGCGTTTGGTGCCCTTGACCGCGTCGGGCTTCGGGATAGTGAACACCAGCGCCGCCGCGGTGCCGAGGAATTCGTAATAGGCCTCCGTGGGCTTCTTCTTGTCGGTGGCGGCGAACATTTCGTTGCTGCGGTTGCGGCTCGAACAGCCGAGCGAGGCCTGCGTCACGGCGGGGTGCTCGAGGTAAATCACGCCGGCCACCGTCTTGCCGATCTTGAGGTCCGGGATATGCTTGACCAGATCCTTGGCGAGATCGTCGCAGCGGTCGGCGCGGGCAGGGCCAGCGCCCATGGCTGTAAGGCCTAGCGCGAACGCGAAAGCCCACTTGCTTAATGCTGCTGTCATGAAATCCGATGTCCTGAAAAGCGTGATGCGTTTTGTCATGTTTCCCCGCGCCATTGAAGCGTGCGGGCGGGATCGGCGCAAGAGGCGCGGATATCTCCACCGGTCGTCCCCGCGAAGGCGGGGACCCATACTCCTTGACCTTGCGTTTTGCGACGCGGACTTTGACATCTTCCTGAACACATCCGCCGGTGGTTATGGGTCCCCGCCTTCGCGGGGACGACACCGAGGGATGATGCGCCTTCCTCCCTGCGTGCCTTATCCGAAGGGGCGGAGGATCAAAACCCGTAGATGATGACGCTGATCGCGAACCCCACAATCAGGACGACATTGAACAGCGTCGGGATGCTGACCAGCAGCGTGGCGCGGCCGAGGTGTTCGTTGTGCGCGGCATAGGCGATGGCGCAGGCGGCGATCAGCGGAAAGGCTATGACCTTCGCCGTGGTTTCCACGGCGCTGAACGCGCTTTTGAACTCAAGCCCGTGCGCGATGACCGACGGCATGTCGCTGAGCCACGTCATGATGATGATGGTGCCGAGCGCGATAATCGCGTGCCGCACGTAGCCGAGGGATGCGAACGCGATGGCGGCGACGGCCAGCACCGGATGCGCCGCGAGATGCGCCTTGACCAGACCGCTGCCGATGCCGGAGCCGATATGCGACGTATCGCCGAACAGGGTCGGCGCGTCGGATAAACCGAACCAGGCCTCGATGAGGGCGAGAGCGATGAGCACGGCGCGCAGCCCCATCATGCGCGGGGCAGGCGCGGGCGCGGCGGCCCCCTGATCGATCGGCGTGGCGGAATTCATGGTCTCCATCCTTGGCTCATCCCCGGCTGGCGCACTGCGGCTCTGCGAGGCTTTTGGCCATCTTCCCTTTGTCGGAAAAGCGATTAGAACGGTTCAAACCAGAGCCTTGCGATGGCCGGACCATTGAAATTCCGGCGCTTTTCGCTCTTCAACCCGCGAGATCCTTGATGAACGCCCCGATCCCAGTGCCTGCGCCATCCGCCGTCCCGCCCTACAAGCACACCCCGCTGTTTCCGCTGGGGGCGGACAAGACGCCGTATCGCAAGATTACCAGCGATGGCGTCCGCGTCGAGACCGTTATGGGCAAGGAGATGCTGGTGGTGACCCGCGAGGCGCTGCGCGCGCTCTCCGAGGCGGCCTTCGGCGACATCAACCACTACCTGCGGCCGGGCCATCTGGCGCAGCTCCGCAAGATCCTCGACGATCCCGAGGCCAGCGATAACGACAAGTTCGTCGCGTTCGATTTTCTGAAGAACGCCAACATCGCCGCCGGTGGAATCCTGCCGATGTGTCAGGACACCGGCACCGCGATCATCATGGGCAAGAAGGGTTTTCGCGTCATCACCGAGGGGGACGACGAGGCGGCTTTGTCTGAGGGCGCGCGCGACGCGTATCTGCGCCGCAACCTGCGCTATTCGCAGGTCGCACCGCTCTCCATGTTCGAAGAGAAAAACACCGCCAACAACATGCCGGCGCAGTGCGAGATCTACGCCGAGGGCGACGATGCGTACAAGTTCATGTTCATGGCCAAGGGCGGCGGCTCCGCCAACAAGAGCTTCCTGTTTCAGGGCACGCCGTCGCTGCTGACCAAGGATCGCCTGCATGCGTTCCTGAAGGAGAAGGTGCTGACGCTCGGCACCGCCGCGTGCCCGCCGTATCACCTCGCCATCGTCATCGGCGGCACCTCGGCCGAACTCTGCATGAAGACGGTGAAGCTTGCTTCTGCGCGCTATCTCGATGAACTGCCGACGCACGGCTCTCCGGACGGTAACGCCTTCCGCGATCTGGAGATGGAGCAAGAGGTCCTGAAGATGACGCAGTCGCTCGGCGTCGGCGCGCAGTTCGGCGGAAAGTATTTCTGCCACGACGTGCGCGTGATCCGGCTGCCGCGCCACGGCGCGTCGCTCCCCATTGGTCTCGGCGTGTCGTGCTCGGCGGACCGTCAGGTGCTCGGAAAGATCACCAGGGACGGCGTGTATCTCGAAGAGCTGGAGCACAACCCCGCGCAGTATCTGCCCGCGGTGGAAGCCACGCTCGGCGGCGAAGTTGTGCAGATCGATCTCAACAAGCCGATGAAGGATATTCTTAGCACGCTGTCGCAATATCCGACCAAGACGCGGCTGTCGCTGACCGGCACCATGATCGTCGCGCGCGACTCCGCGCATGCGAAACTGCGCGAGCGCCTGGAGAAGGGCGAGCCGCTGCCGGATTATTTCAAGAACCATCCGATCTACTACGCCGGTCCGGCCAAGACGCCGGAAGGCTACGCGTCCGGTTCATTCGGCCCGACCACGGCAGGGCGCATGGACTCGTTCGTCGATCAGTTCCAGGCGGCGGGCGGCTCGATGGTGATGCTGGCGAAGGGCAATCGCTCGGCGCAGGTGCGCGACGCGTGCAAGAAGTACGGCGGGTTCTATCTCGGCTCGATCGGCGGCTCGGCGGCGAATCTCGCCGAGCACTGCATCAAGAAGGTCGAGGTCATCGAGTATCCCGAACTCGGCATGGAAGCGATCTGGCGCATCGAGGTCGAGAACTTCCCGGCGTTCATCATCATGGATGACAAGGGTAACGACTTCTTCAAGGAACTGAATCTGGGGTAGCTTCCGAAGGGGGCCGTATGCTGCGTTCGATCCTGCTTGTGGGATTCATTGTGATGCAGGTTTGTGGCGGCGTGAATGCCGCCATGGCGGACTGCCGCGAGGATCACGAGGCTGCGGACCAGAACGTGCGCCGGACGCGAGCGGGCATCGAGAAACTGGCGGACGGAACAGACGCTGCGAAGTGTGCAGCCTATCGCCGCTACACTGCGGCGCTGAGCGTGCAACGAGGCGTGATCGAACGCTGCGACACCGGCTCCAATCGCGTGCAGAATGTCAGCGCGATCGACACCGGCATCTCGGAGTACAACAAGCGGGCTGATGCGATCTGCAAGAAGTAACGCACGCTATTTCCCCGGCGCGATTCCCTTGAACGACAACCGCAGCGCCGCTTCGACACGCGGATCGTTCTTCTTCCACATGCCGTCGCAAATCAGCGACGCCACGCCGTGGGCCACGGCCCAGGCCAGTGCCAGCACATCCGTATCGACCGGCTTGCCGGGATCGCTCTGAACGCCCGCCACCGCGATGCGCAATTGCTCGAACGAACCCGGGATTCCGTCGGTCTCGGCGCGGGCGTCTGAGCCGAAGCGGCTGAACGCCAGCCGGAATAGCCGCGGCTCGGCGGAGGCGAAATCGATGTAGGCGGTCGCTGCGGCGCTCAGGCGTTCTTTGCCCTTCAGCCCCGACGTCGCCTTTTGCGTGCGAAGGGCGAGCAGTTGCAGCGCCTCGGCCGCGACGGCGGACAGCAATTCATCCTTGTCCGCGAAATGCTTGTAGGCGGCACCTGAGGTGACGCCGGCGTCGCGCGCGGCTTCGCGCAAGCTGAAGCTCTCTGCGCCCCCGCGACGGACGCGCTCAAGCGCCAGCGCCACCAGCGCGCTGCGCAGGTCGCCGTGATGGTAGGCCTCTTTTTTCGTGGGTTTCATGTAACCGGTGTTTACATTGCGGCGGACGCGCCGTAAAGTATGCACTGTTCACTTAGAAAACATCGAGGGAGGACAAGCAATGAGCCAGGCAGAGGCCAAGACAAAGACGCCGTTCTGGGAGCAGGGGAATCTCGCGCCGGTTCAGGAGGAGGTCACGGCCTTCGATCTGCCGGTGGAGGGCGCGATCCCGCCGGAATTGAACGGACTTTACGCGCGCAACGGCGCCAATCCGCGCGAAGGCCATTCAGGCCACTGGTTTCTCGGCGACGGCATGCTGCACGGCGTCTCGCTGCGCGATGGCCGCGCGGAATGGTACCGCAACCGCTGGGTCCGCACGCCGCGTTTCAACGGAGCGCCGCGGACGCCGGGCATGCCGGATATCCGCTCCGGTGTCGCCAACACCAACGTCATGGCCCACGCCGGAAAGATCATGGCGCTGGTCGAGAGTGCGCTGCCGGTGGTGATGAGCCGCGAACTCGATACGGTCGGGTCTTATGATTACGACGGTAAGCTCGACACGCCGTTCACGGCGCATCCGAAGGTCTGCCCGACCACCGGTGAGCTGCACTTTTTCGGTTACGGCTTCGTGCCGCCATTCCTGACCTATCACGCCGTGGATGCGGCGGGGACGCTGATGCGCAGCATTCCGGTCCCGGTGCGGGCGCCGACCATGGTGCACGACTTCGCGATGACATCGGGGCACGTCATCTTCATGGATCTGCCGGTGGTGTTCGACATGCCGGCGGCGCAACGCGGCACGATGCCGTTTGCGTGGAGCGACAGCTACGGCGCGCGGCTTGGAATCCTGAAGCGCGGCGCGGGCATCGAGTCATTGCGCTGGGTGGAGATCGAGCCTTGCTACGTCTTCCATGTGGCGAATGCGTTCGAGGAAGCGGACGGTACCATCGTTGTCGATGTCGCATGGTACAACGAGCTTTGGCGTGGCGGACCGTCGGGGAAAACATTCGACAGGGCGGTTTTGCGCCGCTGGCGTGTCCCGCCCGGCGCGACCAAGGCGCAGGAACAGTTCCTCGATGATAGGTCGATCGAATTCCCCCGCATCAACGACGATCGTGCAGGGCTCAGTCACGACATCGTCTATACGGTCGACACCGGGAACGACGGTCTCACTTACGAATTGCTGCGCAAGTACGACCTGAAGACCGGCAAGAGCACGGAGCATGTTTTCGACAACGGGATGGCGAGCGAATTCGTCCATGTGCCGGGCGAGGGCGGCAAAAGCGAAGACGATGGCTGGCTGATCGGCTTCGTCTACGATCGTGCGCGCAACGCCAGCGATCTGCTGATCCTCGACGCGCAAAAGATCGAAAGCAAGCCGGTCGCGCGTATCATGCTGCCGGCGCGTGTGCCGCAAGGCTTCCACGGCAACTGGATGCCGGGGGTCTAGTTTGATCCGCGCCTCACTGCGGAGGTGAGGTGATGCGCTTCAACATCCTCAGTCGTCATGGCCGGGCTTGACCCGGCCATCCACGTCTTGTTGTGCGCTGTAGTAAGACGTGGATCACCGGGACAAGCCCGGTGATGACGATTGAGTTTGTTGATTGTTAAGCAGCTCAACTCGGGTCTGCTTTTGGACGTGCCTTACGCCCGCGTTCCCTTGAACGGGAATGAGCCCATCGGGCCGATGCTGACATCGCCGGAAATGGAATCGCCGTCGACCTTGCCGCTGAAGGCCAGCGTCAGGGGCATCGGATCGGTGATCGACGCTTTCCAGGCAACGTCGTTGCCGTTGACGGTGCCATCAACGATGTCGGCTTCGTTGCCGTCCGCCGCCTGCTTGCCCGTCAGCGTGTTGCCTGCGCTCGCCAGCGTCAGCGTCGCGTCGCGATCGCCCAGCGGCGTGCTCAGGGTGATATTCCAGTTTCCGTCAACTGCCATGTGTTTCCCTCTCTCCGCGTGCCGCGCAACCAGAATTGGTTCTGGAGCGGTACGCGCTGGCCGATATAGCGCATTTCCCGGCGGTGACGCGAATACTATCAGCTGCAATTTGTCACCTGACTGGAGCACAACCGCCGCCACCAGCCGCGCACCTTGTCGTGGCTTTCCACCAGCGCCCAGAAGCCGCTGCAGGCGAGGACCTTCTTTGGTCCGCCGTCCGCGCTGATCTCGTTGCCGAATTGGGTTTTGGCGGGCATCCAGTTCGCATCGGTATGGGGCGCCTGAAAAAGCCCGCCCATCCGCGTATCGCCATTGGCATATTGCGCGCCGACCTTGCTGGCCGCGACCCAGCCGCGGCCGGCATAAGGCTTCGGATGATTGCGCGGATAAGCGTCGCCCTCGTAGTCCTTGCCGGGCGGCTGCGCGCCTTCGATCAGAAACCAGCCGTCCGTGTAGCCGATGATGGCGAACTCCGTCAGCCAGCCGCTATCCGGGGCGTTCTCGCTGCCGTTCTTTGCTTTGAATTTGTAAGGCGGCGGCAGCGTGCCCAGAACTTTCGATTTTGCATCCGGAGCAGCGCGGACGTTCAATCCCTTGGGGTCCTTGTCGTCGGACCAGCCGTGCAGATCGCATGGCATCGTGCCTGCGGGGAGGGACTTCGCCTTGGCCTGCAGTTCGGCGTTCAGCGCGTCATACTCGGTCTCGTCGCGTGCGGCGCTGATCACGCGTGCAACCTCGATGATCATTGCCTTGTCACGCGGGCGCAGTTCGCCCGAGACCGCCTTGAGCTTGCCGTCGACGCGATTGAGCGTCACCACGAGCATGTGTCCGGCGTCGAATGCGCTGGCGGGCGTTTTCGGATCGTTCGCGGTTTTGGGATAGGCCGCGATGTAGCCGGTGAGTGCTTTGGTATCTGCGGGATCGGTGTTGTCGGCGGCAAAGCCCATGCCGGCGACGTAACCGTCAGGCATGAAAGTAACCGCGCCCGCAAACCATTCCGGTTGCACCGGCGGCTGGGTGACAGGCTGTGCGGCAGCCTGTGCGACGATCACAACACTGGCGAGGAGAACGGCGAGGCGCGTCATGATTGTGTCATACGCTCCGCGACGGTTCAGCTTGATGGCTGGGCCGCTGCGGCGGCGCGCAGCTTCCGCGTGATGGCGATGCGGAAGATCACATACTGAATTCCGAACGCCAGCACCTTGGCGCCGACGGCGACCACCGCGACATAGAACGCCCACAGCTTGACGTCGCCTGTCATGGCAACGGCGATGACGCCCGCTCCGAGCACGAACATGAGAACCGCCCAAGCGTAACCCGCTATGGTGGCGAGGTGAGGGATGTTGTCGCGGACCATCGGCGGGGAATAGCGCAACATCCAGTCCTTGCGCAGCATGATTGCGCCGATGGCGAAATGCGCGATGCTGGGTTTGATCAGAACGAAGCGGGGGTCCTTTGTGAGCAGCGTCGCACCGCCCAGAACAACGACGAGGCCAAGGCTCGCCCATGTCATGATGTCGAGCTTTTCCCGCTTCACGCGCGCGCGGATGAACTGTGCAATCGCGCCCGCGATGGCGACGCCGGTCGCAATCAGGATGTCTCCCGTCGCGGCATAAACCGCGAGGAAGACGATGGTGGAAAAGAAATCGACGAAGAGCTGACGAAAGACGGCGGCCATGCCGCAACTGTCACACGGGGCCCGGCGCCGGAGCAATAGTCTTTGGCGTGGAAAGGAACGGGACCTGCAGGCCATTCACCTTGGTGGTGGGCTTGCAGGCACAGTTGGCGACCGAGCCGGTGATGTCCGTCCGTGACATCAGCGAGGCGTTTGCATCGTCGCCCATCAGCGAAACGCCGGTGAGGGTGAGGACAACCGCGAGGCTTGCCCACATCGCGACGCTGGGCTTTGCGCTGGTGGTTCGCCCGAATACGAACTGCACGACGACAACGGTGGTGGCGACTATCGCCGCCAGCAGAACGTCACCGACGAGAACGAAGGCTGCGAAAAACACGGCGGTCGACAGGAAGCCGAGGAGGATCTTGAGAGCAGTGCGGGCCATTGAAGGCTCCTTGAGGCTGTGTAGTCGTGATTGCGCTGTTGTCGGGATCAGGCAGCGGCCGTGTTGGCGCTGGCCGCGATCCCGGCGCGAACGTGCTTCGGGTACCATTGCGTAAAGTAGGTGGCGACGTTGCGGGCGGCGAACGCGATGGCGACGCAAACCCACAGCGGCGTGCTTGGCAGGTAGATCGCCACCATGTCGGCGAGGAGCATCAAAACGAAAGCAGCGCTCCAGACCCAGGTGAGGATGTAGTTGGTGCGCAGGAAGCGCGGTTGCTTGGCGGTTTCGGCATCGACCATCTCCCGCGCGTATTGCAGCGTGAAGGGCAGGCGGACCGCGATCGAACCCAGCGCAATTGCCAGCACGCCACCATCGACGGCGAGGCGAACCGAAGTCGGGCTCATCTCGGTCGCAGCGATCAGGTGGTATCCGGCCAGCGATGCAAAAAGAATCAGAGCGCCGGTGGTCAGCATCTTGATCGAACGGCCGCCGACCATATCTCGGCACACCAGGCCGAACGCGACGACCGCGCTTGCCGCGAGGCTGATCTTGACCGTGGTCAACATCATCAGCGAGGCGAAGGTCGCAAACGGGGCAAGGATCAAAAAGAGCGCCATGGCTGCCTGCCTGGAAATATCTTGACGTTGTAAAGATGCATTTAGACCCGCGCCGGGGAGTCGTCAAGGAAAATCTTGACAGCGTCAAAATGCATACCTAAATTGCGATCATGGGTGTTCAGAACGCAGCGAAGCGGGAGAAATCTCCCAAGGCCGCAGCAGTTGGCAAAAAGCCGCTGTCCAAACCCGTGTCCGCGAAAAAAATCTCTCCATCTGCGGCCAAACCCGCACACAAGTCTGATCGCGACCAGCCTTACCATCACGGCGATTTGCACGGGGCCCTGCTCAAGGCGGCCAAGCAGGTGGCGGAGCGTGAAGGAATCAACGGGCTGACGCTGCGGGCGGTAGCACGTGAGGCGGGCGTCTCCCATGCCGCGCCGTCGCATCATTTCGGCGACGTCACCGGACTGCTCAGCGAACTGGCAGCGATCGGTTTCAAGACGTTCTCCGAGCAGCTTGGCGCGGCGACGTGCAGCGAAACCGCACCGGAAGCGGTGGCAGCCCGCAAGGCCAGTGCCTACGTCGCGTTCGCACGCGAAAATCCGTGCATGTTCCAGCTGATGTTCCGCGGCGAGCGGCTCGATCATGACAGGCCTGCGCTGCAGGAGGCCTCCGACGCTGCCTTCCACAAACTCGCCGACCTCGTTGCTGCCCGCCGTCACGAAGACGTCGTGCCCGAACGTCTGACGCTGGAGCAGGCGGCCGATATCGCGCGGATCTGGTCGATGGTGCATGGCTTTGCGATGCTCTATCTCGATGGCCGGCTGACGCCGATCATGGAAGGTCTGCCGTCTGGCACCACCGAAGAGGCGCTGTTGGCTGCGATGCTGATGGACCGCCGGCCGGCGTAGGCGAGAGTTCTAACGCGGCAGCGCCAGTTCGATGGCGCGCCCGGTCACGCCCATCACCTTCACCCTGTCAGTTCCACATTTGAAATCACGGGCGATGGTGTCCGCGGCCTCGCGGGCCAGATCGATCGCATTGGGGTTAGCCGTCACGTCGATGTAGGCAACATGACAGATGGAGCCGGGCACCAACCGCGTCACTGCGAACATCTGTTTCGTCCTTGGACGGCCGTCCTTGCCCTCGTCCTCAATGTCGGCGAGATGCCAGCGCTGAATCATCGCGAACGGCGGCTTGTCCTTGGCAGCCCGGCGCCACTCGATAGTCGGCGTGGTTGAACTGAACGGCCCAAACCACGCCTTTGCCGCAGGCTCGCTGGAAGCTCCCTTCGCATTCCGCCCGACCGAGACGGTTTCACGCAGGTCACCCTCGCTCACCACCACCACAAGCCCCGCAGGGCCGGGACAGACCCGCGTGCCGCCGTCGTCATCGGCGCTGCCGTCCTTGATTTTCCGGCAGTCCTTCTCGGCGGTTGAGCTGTAGCTGCTGATATTTTGGGCTGCTTGCCCGGACGCAGTACCCATGAGGCTCGCGTACACGCAGGCCAGCAGCAGAGATGTCATCGCAATGGTTCGGTCGTCGCCCGGCATGATCTGGAACCCGTTTTGAAAGGCAGTGTTGTCACACGGATGGTCTCTTTGGTCGTATCAGGCGTGTGGATCGTTCACGCCGCGCGTGCGAAAAACATGTCATCGTACGCGGAATCGCATTAGAAGCACTGTCAGCGCGCTTTATGTGTCCTCGTTTTGTCTCCTCGTTAGTTTTGCAGTGAGCCATGCCCGAAATCTCGTCCAGCAAGCCCTATCGCATCGGCCGGTCCAAGACCGGGCTCGGTCTCTTCGCCACCAAGAAGATCAAGAAGGGCGACAAGATCATCCGCTATTTCGGGCCGATGCTTGATTCGAAGAACAAGAAGCACGACGACATCGACAACAAGTACCTGTTCGAAATCAACAATCGCTGGACCATCGACGGGTCGGTGCGCAAGAACATCGCCCGCTACATCAACCACGCTTGCCGCCCGAACGCCGAGTCCGACGTCAATTCGCGCAAGCGCAAGGTCGTGATCCGCGCCATCAAGACCATCGAGCCGGGCGAGGAAATCAAGTACGATTACGGCACCGACTACTTCAAGATTTTCCTCAAACCCATCGGCTGCAAGTGCGATCATTGCGAGAAGAAGCGGGCGAAGAAGCGCGCCGAGGCCCGCGCTGAAAAGCTACGACTTAAGCTGAAGGCTGAAAAGAAGGCCGCCAAAAAGGCGGAGAAGCAGGCGGTCAAGGACGCCCGCAAGAAAAAGACGGTCGTCAAGGCTTCGAGCGTCAAGGCTGCGGCATCGAAGGCCGCAAAGCGCAACACGCTCAGCGGCGTCAAGGCCAACGCGCATGCGCGGGGCACGGGCAAGCCGACCAGGACCAAGGCGGCACGGACGAAGCCGCTCGGGCGCGTACAGCCGAAAAGCCCGGCTCGCGCGAAACGCGCGTTATAAACCCCACATCCCGGTTTACGGCGACAGGCCTTTCGGTCAGCGCCGAATAAGAACCACGCCCGCAATCAGCAGCGCTGCGCCGATGAGGCGCGGCAAATCTATTGAGCGTTGCGCAAGGCCAAGCCAGCCGAAGTGGTCCATGGTGATGGACGTGAGCATCTGACCCGCGATCAGAAGCGAAATGAACGTGGCCGCACCGAGTTGCGGAACCAGCACGATGGCGAGACCGATGAAGATCGCGCCGAAGAAGCCACCGCTCCATGCCCACCAGGGGATGCGCCCGGCGACGCTGGCCGAAGGTATCGGGTCGCGCAACGCAATCGCCAGCAACGCCATGCAGAGGACGCCGACAAAGTAGCTCACGAAGCCGGACCACGCGGCCGAGTTAAGTGCGGTCCGCAGGTTTGCGTTGAGAGCCTGCTGGACGACGATGCTCACGCCGGCCGCGAAGGCGAGCGCGATGGGGAAGGCGACGTTGAGCATTTTTCTGCCTCGGTTCACTTCGTCGCGTGAGCGCGATCAGAGGCCTTTAAACATATTTCCGGCCAGCAGCAGCAGATAGCTGATCCCCAGTGTCGCGAATCCGTGCCCGCTGATGAACGGAATCTTGACGCGCGCATAAACGGTAAGCGCCGCCAGAATCGCGAGGATGATCGACACGAGGAAAATCGGAAAAGACGGCGCGCTGAGATTCATGGCAAGTCCCCGGACTGAATGCACCGCACGATTGCGGTGAGGGGGACTGAAGCCTGCCGGCGGCGCTCCCGGCAAGGGCATGGCCGCTTGAGGCTGTGGATGAATGCGACGCCTGATCGATGATTATTCGGCGATGACGGCTTCGACAGCTTTGATGGTCTGCTGAACGGCCGCGATTTCCTGAATCAGGGCCTTCGAGATCGAAGGCGCCCCGGAGCCCATCTGCATCACCAGTTCGCGGCGGCGTTCGCGCAGCAGGACGAGCGGCAAGCGATGATCGAACGTGTCTTCGGTGGTCATTCCAAATTCCGCTTCAATAACCGACATATTCGGCTCCCATGGCGACACACGAAAGCTAGCCGATTTGAATTAAATGGCCGGAACGGAGATCGATAAACTTTTATCGAATGGGAAATGCCGGGCGGATGACATATCCGGCCCGGCATTTGTTTCGGGATAATGACGTTTAGCGGGCCGCAACGGTGCTCTCGCTCTTGCGCAGCCCGATGAACTCGAGCTCCGCGAACACCCCGACGGCGATCGCCTGCATCACAATGAAAGCCTGCCCGAGCAGATTGGGCGAGACCCAGCCGCTGGCGAGTAGCACGATGCTGTCGATGGTCCAGACCGCGTTGATGGCGATCACGGCCCATACGGCGGCCTTCGACATCATCGCACGCGAGGCGAGGTAGCCGACGCCCAGCGCGAACACCACCAGGACGAGGCCGGTGTTGCGCAGGAAGGCTTCCGGAAGATTCAGCAGCGAAGCAAGGAAGCCGGCGCCGAACACCAGCAGCAGTGCCATTGCGCCGCTGACGATGGCATCGGCCTGAAGGGCGCGGCGAAGGAAGAAGGACGGATTGATCATGATGGTTCTCCTTTTGGGTTGGTTGAGCGGTTGGACGATCAGGATTTGCGGCGGCGGGCGAGGGCCTGACGCAGCAGGGCGAACGGGCAGAGGGTTTTCACGGCGCGCCGCTCGGCGGCGGCGACATGCGCGAACACGAACGCGCCGGTGTGATGGAGCAGCGGCTCGGGCATGTTGAGTGAGCGCGCCGTCATCCGCGTCGCGAGCCGGAGTGCCCAGTTGAAGGCTTCGGCGGTCGTGTGAGTAGGTCGGTCATGCGTGGTCATCGGTCATCTCCTGTGGTGCGGAAGATGACCCGGCGGCGGGACCAAATCGATTACCTTGCAGGTAATGGAACGTACGAATTCTGCATGGTAGGTTTTCGTTATGACGAACCCACAGTCTTCGGCGCGCCGCGCCGTCAAATCCGCCGCCAAGTCTTCAAACAAGACCCGGCCCAACCAGTTCGGCGAACACCTGCGCGAATGGCGGCAGCGCCGCCATCTCAGCCAGCTCGATCTTGCGGGCGACGCCGAGATATCCGCGCGGCATCTGAGTTTCGTTGAAACCGGCCGCGCGGCGCCGTCGCGCGACATGGTGTTGCGCCTTGCGGAGCGGCTCGACGTGCCGTTGCGCGAGCGCAACGTTTTGCTGGTGGCGGCGGGTTTTGCGCCGGCATTTCCCAATCGCTCCCTCGACGATCCCGCGCTGGCGGCGGCGCGTCAGGCGGTCGAAACCGTCCTGAAGGCGCACGAGCCCTATCCGGCGCTGGCGATAGACCGGCACTGGAATCTGGTGTCGGCCAACGCCATGATCGCGCCGCTCCTCACCGGCGTCGCGCCGTCACTGCTGACACCACCCATCAACGTGATGCGCCTGAGTTTTCATCCGCAGGGGATCGCGCCGCTCACGGTCAATCTCGCCGAATGGTGCGCGCACCTGCTGGAGCGCCTGCATCGCCAGTGTGAGGCGACTGCCGATCCCGTGCTGATCGCATTGTATGATGAGCTGAAGACCTATCCGATCCCTGCACGGAAGACGCCGCACCTTGTCGGCGCGGAGAGCAGCCTCGCGGTCCCATTCCAGATGCGGATGGGCGACGAAGTGCTGAGCTTCATTTCGACCACGATGGTGTTCGGCACGCCGCTCGATGTCACGCTGTCGGAACTGGCGCTGGAGACATTCTTTCCGGCGGACGACAAGACGGCGGACAAAATGCGCGCGATGCAGCCGCGGTGAGATGCCCGATTTACAGCGCGTGATGCAATTCGCATAATCCCGGAATGACATCACGCAATGCATCGACAGTTTCACGCGCACATCCCGTCGGCGACCTGCTGCGCGGCTGGCGCACGCGCCGGGCCATGAGCCAGGCTGATCTCGCCTTTGAGGCCGGCATTTCCATCCGCCACCTGAGCTACGTCGAAACCGGCAAGGCAGGCGCCAGCCGCGATATGCTCATGCAACTGGCTGCGGCGCTCGGTCTTTCGCTGCGCGATCGTAATGCGCTGCTGGAGGCGGGCGGTTACGCGCGCCAGTACGGCGAGCGCGATCTGTCTGCGCCGGAAGTCGCTGATGCCAAGCGCGCGATCGATCTGCTGCTGCGGCGTCACGAGCCGTTTCCGGCGATCGTCACCGACCGGCAGTGGAATGTCGTTCAGGCCAATCGCGCCGCGCAGCGGCTGATAGGCCTGCTGCTTGGTCCCGAGCGCATGAAACGTCCGCTCAATCACATGCGGATGTTCCTTGCGCCCGACGAATTGCGCCCGTTCGTGGAGAACTGGCCGAATGTTGCGACAGCGTTGCTGGCGCGGGCGCGGCATGAGGCGATGGCCGCGCCGCTCGATCAGGCGCTGCAGGCGACATGGCGCGATTTGCTGAAGTTGCCCGGCGTGGCCGCGCCTAGCTTCAGCGAAAGCGATGCGCCGGGGCCGTTATGCGAGGTGCGGCTGCGCTCGGGCGACACGTGCATCGGCCTGATCGGCGCGGTGCTCACGCTTGGTACGCCGCAGGACGTGACGTTGCAGGAGCTGCGTGTCGAAATGTTCATGCCGGCGGATGAAGCGTCCGAAGCCGTCCTGAACGCGTTCGCTGCTCAGGACGCCTGAGATTTTTGCGAAACTTCGCGCCGCTCGAAGGTCATCGCCTGCGTCACCTCGGCGAACGGTCCGCGCTGGTCGCTGAGCGTCGCTGTCGTCAGCCCGGCGCCATTCGGTCCGGCGCGTGTTTGCGAACGGATCAGGATCCATTCGCCTTCCGGCGCACGGAGGAAATACAGGCTGATGTCCGGATTGACGAAGCTCCACTCACGTAGATCGACGATCTGTGCGACTCCGCTGGAGAAATCGGCGGCCTGAACCGCCTGCAGGAGCGGCGTGACAATCTCGCCCGGTACGAGCGGCACATCGAGGCGCATCCAGGCTGCGGCCGGACCGGGCTTCTCCAGCGCGCCCTCGATCACCCGCACGGACACGTTCTGAAAGTAGTGGCTCCATTTCTTCACGAAGGCCGGCGGCGGCGAACCGGTTTCCGGTGCCGGATCTTTCGCGATCATCTTCGAGAACGGGTCGGCGGGCGACTCGCTGCCTTGCGCGGTCAGGAGCGCCGTGCAGCGGCTGATCTCGGTCTCGCCGTCCATCAGGCGCACCTGCATCGTCTTGGCTTTGCGGCCGTCGCGCAGCAGTTCGGATACCACGCTGAAAGCGCGCAGCCCCGCCGGCCGCCACAGGTCGAAGGTGAGGCGGCGCACAGCGAAATTCGACGCAATCGCCAGCCGCTCGACCTCGCGGGTCATCAGGGCGGAGGTGGCGCTCCCTTGCAGCATGTCTGGCGACCACGGTCCCCCGGCCAGCTCGGTTGCCCTGAACAGCGGTCCTTCGGGAATGAATATGGCGGTCATGACAGGCTCCTCGGTCGGTGTTCAACCGTCCTACGGGCCGCCCGGATAACCCACAATAACCCCCGAGGTTATGCCGGATGGACCGTCAGCCCTGCGGCGTGTGCCCTTGCCTCGCAGCCCCGTCTGATTATCTTCCGGGTTCATTCTCGCGAGGACATCCCATGGGCACCCTGAAGCCGCTGCAGATCGATATCGTCTCCGACGTTGTGTGCCCGTGGTGCTACATCGGCAAGAAGCGCATCGAGGATGCGCTGGCGCTGGCGAGCGACGTGCCTGTGCACGTGAACTGGCGGCCGTTCTTCCTCAATCCGTGGGTGCCGCGCGAGGGCATCTCGCGCGACGAATATCTGACCACGAAGTTCGGCTCACCCGAAGCCTACAAGGGCATTGCAGGCCGCGTCGTCGCGGCGGCGGCGGAAGAGGGGCTTGAGTACAATTCGGAGCGTGTGAAGCGTCAGCCCAACACCATCGATTGTCATCGCCTGATCCATTGGGCCGATGCCGACGGTAAAGCGGCGCAGATGAAACAGAAGCTGATGGAGCTTTATTTCCGCGACGGCGGCGATCTCACCAGCACGGACGTTCTGGTGCAGGCCGCGGCCGACATCGGCATGGATGCGGACAACGTGCGCGAGCGCCTTGCGACCGATGAGGATGTCGAGCTGATTTCAGGTCATGCCCAGGAGGCGTCCGAGAAAGGCATCTCCGGCGTGCCGACATTCGTCTTTGCCGGCAAGTACGCTGTCTCCGGCGCGCAGCCGGCGGACCAGCTCGCCCGCGCGATCCGGCAGATCTCTGCGGAGATCAATCAGGCGGCGTGATCGTTCTTAGGCCGTCGCCGCAGCCGGCGTGGGCAACCGCGCGGGCAGGCACGCCACCGCAACGAAGATGACGGCTGCGGAGCTTGCCATCAGGCGAAACAGCGTGTCGAAACCGTAGTTGCCGTAGACGAATGCAATCATCGGCAGCGCCAGCGCGAACACTGTGAAGCTGACGACATAACGCACGCCGTAGATCCGCGCGCGGGCCTCGCCGCTCGCCATCTTGCCGATCATGAAGTCGTTGATCGGAATTTGCCCGAACGCGCCGAGCATGAAGCCAAACGCCGCCGCCAGCGCCCATGCGTCGCGCAGACCGGGCATCACGGCGAAGAAAACCACCTGGATGGCAGCGACGATCATAAAAACCGTACGCGGGCCGAGCTTGTCGAGCAGGCTGCCGACCACAAGCTGCGCCAGTGAAGCCACCGCGAACACGATGAAGGTGAACGCGCCGACCATGGTGGCGATGTCGCCTTTGGCGGCTGTCACGCCGCTTGCGGACAGCCATTGCGTCATGTCGGTGGCGATGCCTTGCAGGCGTTCGTCGAAGATCTTCGGCAGCGCGAAGGTCGTGGATTGAAACACGAGGCTGGACACTGCCGTGGTGACAAACACGATCACGGTAATGCGCAGCACCAGCGCCTTCACGTCGGAGGTCTGCGCGGGAGCGGCGACAACCGGTGCCGGAGCCTTCTGGTGCGCGGTCGAGACCTCGCTCCACTGGTGAATCGTGTACAGAATCCCGACAATGATGGAGAAGACGCCGGGCACGACGAAAGCCATGCGCCAGCCTCCGTGATCGATGAAATAGCCGGTGATGAGCGCAGCACTTGCGACGCCGAGATTGCCCCAGATGCCGTTCATGGCGAGCCGCATCCCGGTGTTCTTCCAGCGCTGCGTCACGATGGCGAGGCCGACCGGGTGATAGATCGCGGCGAAGATGCCCACGACAAAAAGGCCAATGCCGACCTGAAGCGGCGTTTGCGCGAATGCGGTCGCGATCGACGACGCGCCGATGCCGACGAAGAACACCGCGATCATGCCCTCGCGGCTCCATTTGTCGGCGAGCCAGCCGGCGGGCAGCGAGAACAGGCCGAACGCAAAGAAGCCCGGCGTCGCGTATTTCAGCAGTTCGGCGTATCCCAGCCCCCATTCGCGCGAGAGCGCCAGCGCGGCCACCGTCGCGAAAATCAGCGTCAGCAGATGATCGAGGAAATGGCCGATGTTCAAGAACAGGAAATGGATGCGGTCGCGCGTCATGGGAGCCTCGGCTTGGGCATGATCTGATCCGAAAATAGGTGCCCGCTTTCGGGATCATGCCTTCGATTCTCCCTCAAAGTACCCTTGGCACGATGGCGCTGTCATGCCAAAAATCGTCGAGAATCTGTCATGCTGAGAGGCATGATCTAGCGGAAAACCCAGTCCACCCTCGGGTCGGGCCCGAGGTTTTTCCGGATCATGCGCCGGAGCCCGCCATGACCCCGCGTCCACGCCGCAGCACCAATGCCAACGACTATCAGTTCGTGCCGCGTCCGCTCGCGGCAATGTCGAAGAGCTTCAAGGACGGCTTCGAGATCGAGCCGCACCATCACGCGCGCGACCAACTCGTCTACGCGGTGACCGGCGCGATGCGCGTCCGCACCGCGACCGAGGCGTGGATCGTGCCGCCGGATCGTGCGGTGTATCTTCCCGCGCGGACGGTGCATTCGATCAGCATCCGCGGCCATGTCGAGATGCGCACGCTCTACATTGCGCGCGATGCCCATGACGACCTTCCATCCGCGCCGACCGTGCTGGAAGTCTCGGGCTTGTTGCGCGAACTGGTGCTGGCGCTGATCGAGGAGCCGGTGATCTACGACGAGCAGGGACGCGCGGGGGCGGTGGCGTTCCTGATCCTGGCGGAAATCGCCAGCGCGCGGCGATTGTCGCTGGTGATCCCGATGCCGCGCGATCCGCGCCTGCTGCGGGTCTGCAACGCACTGCTGGCCGATCCGGCAAGCCGTCTCACACTGGATAGCTGGGTCGATACGGCGGGCGCGTCGGCGCGGACGCTGGCGCGGCTGTTCGAGGCTGAACTGGGGTTGAGCTTCGCGGCATGGCGGCAGCGCGTGCGCTTCCACAACGCGCTGGAAGCTATCGTCGCGGGCGAGCCGATCTCGCGCGTGGCGGAACGCAACGGCTATCGGAGCTCGAGCGCGTTCTCGGCGGCGTTCCGCAAGGCGATGGGCCAGCCGCCAAGTTCGCTAAGGGGTGAGGGAGGGGCGTGAGCGGTTAGCTCACGCCTTCTTCAGATAGTAGTTGGCGTTCTTGCCGAGCGCGATGCGGCGGATGACCCGGCGCATGGTTTCCGATCCGCGCAGCGGTTCGATGATCGCGGCGGCGGTGCGGTAGACGGCGAGCTTTGTGCTGTCCAGTGCGGGCCTTGCGCCCGGAGCCGCCTGCGGCAGGCCGATGCCGCGCAGCATCGAGTTGAAGCGATGCAGGTCGTTCAGGCGGCGCACTTCCTCGGTCTTCCAGGTGATCGCCATCGAGATCGAATGCGATCCCGCGGTCTTCACCCAGTGCGGCCACTGATAGGGAATGTAGCAGCCGTCGCCGGCGTCGAGATTGAACTCGATGCCCCGCGGCCGGAAGCTCTCGTTGAAAGGCACGTTGCGGTGCTTGACGGTGGAATGCTCGACCTGCGCGTCGTCGGCGATCTTGCCGTCGCGGTTGTCATACACCGCGAAGATCTTCTCGCCATAGATCTGCACGAAGAAATTGTCTTCGGCATCCATGTGGAACGGCGTTGTGGAGTTCGGCGACGACACGAACAGGAAACCCTCGATCTGCGAGAAGCCCGCGTCCTCAATGCTCTTGAAGCCGCGTGCACGGGCCACCGACGTCAGCGCGTCTTCGAGCAACTGGCGATACTCCGGGGATTTCTCCACGCGCTTGAGCACCATCCATGCACCGGCGGTCTGGATGCGATTGACGACCTCGACCGGATCGAGATCGATGCTCTTCACCTTGTCCGGATCCTGGCTCACGGAGGCGTCGCCGGAATTGTATTCGATCAGGTCGCGCGGCATGTCCGAGGCGAGCTGCGCGATACGCGACAGCGTCAGCAGCGGATGGCCCGAAAGCTTGTGGCGGATCGCGAACGGCTTCAGCGGAAAATCGCGCTTCAGCGATTCATTGTCGGCGGTGATGACCGGCGAAATACTTGAGGCGACGTTCATGAGCGTGTCTCCCGGAGTTTTCTGATGGTGTGAACAAGGCGGCGCACCGGCTCGCGGGCGAGCTTGCGCAGGGCAAGACCGAGCCGGATGGCAGGCACGAAGGGATCGCGGCGGTTGAGCGGAATCAGCACGTCGCCGATGACAAGGCGTCCGCGCCAGATCGGATCGATCATGGGATGGCCGGGGATCGCGGTGGAATCGGCCATCGTGATCGTGGGGTCGGCGCACAGGTGGCGCGTCAGTTCCAGCGTCAACTGAACCCCGGGCGACCATTTGGCGAAGTTTTCGTCGACGCCGAGTTTGAAATAGAACGCGCGGTCGAGGTGCCGGAGCACGATGCCGGAGGCCACGGGTGTTTCGCCGGCATGCAGCGTCACGATCTCGCAGTTGCCGCGTGCCGCGGCGTCAAACACCGCGCGGCGGACGAAAGCGGCGTCGCCGTCGTGCTGCGCCAGCGCGGTGCCGCGCTTGGCCTTCCAGCCGCTGGCTTCGAGGGTGAGGAAAATTCCAAGGTCGCGTTTGATTTCGCTCGGCGCGGTCGCAATGGTGAAGATCACGTCGCCGTGTTCGGCGAGCCGGTTGCGCTGGCGGCGAAGCTCTTTCAGTTTTTTCGGCCCGAGTGCGTCGCGGAGAAGATCGTCGGCGCTGCGTGTTGCGTCGAGGCTGGCGCGCGCATGGCTTTGCAGGATGCGGGGCTTCAGTCCACGGCACGCCAGTGTGCGGGTCAACGCTGCCATCGCCGCGCCTTCGAGCGGGATATCGCGCAGGATCAGCGCATGCGCGCCGGCGTTGCGTGCCTGTTGCATCAGTTCGGCGGCGGCCTCGTCCGCCCGGTCGCGATCGAGCAACGGCGTGGCGAGTGTGCCGTAAGGATCGGCGCTGACCAGCGCAGGCAGGGGAAGGCCGTAGGCGCGCCAGGCGGAGATCACCGGCAGCAGGCCAATCAGGCGCGGACTATCATTGTTCGCTGTTGTGGCTGTGAGGGCGCGGACGTTGGTGCGTCCCTGCGCGGACGCATTCACAGCCAGCTTCCATTCGGGCAGATAATAGCCGTTCGGCTCAACAGCGTTGTCGCTCAGGCGGCGCCAGCGTTCAGTGGAAACCAGATCGAGCGGGGCGAGCGTGGCGGATGCTTCGACCGCGGGACCGCCGCTGGCTCGCTCACGGGCGAAACTCACCTCGCGGCGCGCGGCGGCTTGTGTTGCATCGGCAATCTCGACCACGTCCCTGTTCCCATTCCACGTGTTTTTCAGCGCGCGGCCTTTCGGAGCTGCGTGCGTTATGTTTTTTGGCGTCCCTGATTTTCGACGCTATGCGCCAAACATCAAAATCGGATGTGGGATTAGGGTTAAATGCCGTGCGCTTTTTTCATCGGTTGTTAACGATGCCTGCGCGCGCACGAAGGCGTGACGGCGATGGCCGGTATCATTTGGTTGGAAACCACAGCGTGCAGGAAAATTTAAGCAATTGCGCGCAGTCTATGATTACCATGACACCGCCCGCGTGAGATTCAGCGGCGGGGGGAATTTTAAGAAGTCAGCTTTTGTAAACCGAGTTTCTCGGAACACTATTTTACCAAACAGCAATCTCCCTAGGGGGTCGCAATGGGCAAGGAACTTCGTAAGAGCCAGCGGATCGATTTCGAACGCGGCATTGATGTGCAGATCATGGGAATCGACGGCACCTGGCGCCGGTCGTGCCGGATGCTGGATGTGTCCGAAGGCGGCGCTATGCTCAGGGTTGAAGGCTCTGTCGGCAATCTCGACCTGAAGGAATTTTTCCTGTTGCTGTCCTCGACCGGTCTCGCTTACCGGCGTTGCAAGATGGTGCGGGTGAACGGCGATCAGATCGGTGTGATTTTTCTGAAGCCCGAGGTCAAAAAGAAATCGGCATCTCCGTCTGCGAGGCGGGTGTCCGTGGAAGGTGTGGCCTGACGTCGGTGTGAGCCCTCATGCATCAAGATCGCCGCTTTAACCGCGTTCGCCCTTCGGGAAATCTCTCCCGCACGGCCAAGATCATTGTCGATCCGAAATCCCCGGTGATCGGCTGCAATGTCGTGGATTATTCTGCGGGCGGCGCATGTCTCGAGGTTGTACCCCGCGTGCCATTGCCGAACAGGTTTGAGCTGCTCTACGCCGGATCGAAAAAGAAATGCCGCGTGGTGTGGGTGAAGGGCCCGCGCCTCGGTGTTTCGTTCTAGCTGTGCAATGGCCGGGCGCACTCAATCGAACGCGATGCCCACGCGCTGACCGTTGTTCCAGACCATACGGCAGCGGGCGATAAAATCATCCGCCTTGATGGCAAGACTGAATCGCGGCGGGATCATCGCGGCATTGGCGACATCCAGCGCCGCGCCGCGCTTCGATATGTTGCGCACGGTGCAGTCGATGCCCGCGCCGTTGAACGTGATGACGCCGCCCTTGAAAACGCGGCGGCGCGTTTCCGACCGCCTCTCCGTCAATAGTGTGTCTGTCATGGCCACGACCCTGTGAGTCATGGCCGTCACCATAGGCGCGGCGGGTTGCCAGCCTATAAAACGATACCTGTTGCTGCCTGGGCTCGCGTTCAGGATTGATTCATGACATTGAGCCGGGTAGTGGCCCGGGGCGTGGCAGGAACAGCTGCGCGGCGGTTAATTCAAGCCTTTGCAGGGTTTGCCTTGCCCTGGCCGCGTCTTGCCCCGCCTTGGCCATCGTTTTGCGGTGGGGTACACTATCGATGGCGGGCAGGCGCGCGTCCGGACGACGACGTCCAGGTTCACAACAAGTACCAACCTCACAACAGATGACTGATCCGGGGAGAGTTTCGATGCGGATGTTTCGTGTGGCGATGCTGATCGGCTTGACGATGGTTCCCGTCGCTGTGCCGGCATATGCCCAGATGATGCCGGGGTTCAAGCTGGGCGAAGGCAAGGAACTCTCCGAGGAAGAAAAGGCGCGCGCGAAGGCCAACGAGGACGCGGCGAAGGCAGCGCGGTCCAAGATCCCCGATGCCAAGGCGAGCAACGATCCATGGGCCACGGTGCGAACCGAGCCTGCCGCGAAATCCGCAAAAGCGAAATCGACCGCGAAATGAAGTTCCCGCCGCGCGGCGGCGTCACTTCGGGATCTTCGTCACTGCGGAGAGCCAGTTGTTCAGATTGACGGCCACGTCGAGCTGGCGGGCTTTTTTCAGAAGATCGTCGCGCTGCTCGCAGGGCGGCATCACGCGGGCCTTGTCCCGGGTTTCATCCGCGATCTTCTGCCACTTCTCTCCGATGGAAATCTCGTTCGTCCTATGCATGGATGACGCTCTCCTGGCTGTCAGGTGTGAGCACACCGCTTTGTGATAGCCGGTGCATGATCTGTCTCAACCTTTGGTCGGCTGAAATGATCCGCAGGCGCGCAGGGCCCGTGCGCCGTATTTTTTTGCCCCGCGAAGGAACCAATCCCGCCCCGCATTCGTCTGTCACATGAGACAATACTCGGTGGGACGATGACTGATCTGATCCGATTGGTGCAGAGTTGGCTGTGGCCGGCGACTGCGGAAATTTCGACTGAAGCGCAGGATACGACCAGTATGGCCGATCTGGTGCGATTGCTCGGAACCGAACACGAGCCGGTCGCTCCGGCTGACGGGCAGGGCGAGGGACAGGCGAACGAAGCCGATCGTTCCGGTCCCTGACGCACGACGGGTTCGGCAAAATTACGATTCACGCAGAGTCGGAAACGAAGAGGCCGCTATGAGCGGCGGCCTTCGACGTTCGGCACGTTCGGCGGCGGCATGGACATCAGGCCGCGCTGGACGGCCGCCATTTCTTACTGCTTGGGCATATCCATGCCCTTGTGCGGATCGTCCGCTTTCATGCCGTCCATCATCGCCATGTTCTTGCAGCAACCGCACATGCTCATGCCGGACTGTTTCATGGACATGGCGGGCTTGTCGGCCATCGGATCGTTGACGGCGGCGGACTTGCCGCACATTCCGCCCTGGGTCGTCGTGTTCTGAGCCTGCTGGCCCGAGCCGCCGCACATCGCAGCAGCCGGTGAAAGGCCGATCAGCAGGGCAATGGCAGTTGAAGCGAGAAGTGTGCGCATCGGGATTCCCTCCAGTTTTGTAAGAGCGTACGACAGGTTTGAGAATGCGCACGTCACGTTCTGTTCAACTTGGGCAACGCGCCAGCAACCAGGCGCCTTTCCTCGTCCGATCGGCTCTGCCAGTTTCGAGGGGTATCCCGATCCGGCGCTATGTGCGTGAAACCTTCACTCAGCCCCGTGAAAATGCCAGCCAGACAGCGAGGGCGTTCCTCGATCGATTCCCGAAGGAAGCCTACATGTCGGAAGTCGAGACTTGGCGCGAACTGCCGGGCGACGAGATTGAATTCACCATGAGACGGCTACGGACGGCGGATTGAGGGGACCCGACCATGGGCCACACCGAGGAGGTTGCGACGTGATCGCGCAAACGGCGCGGAACTCATATTGCGGTCATGTTTGGGTGGCGATGTGCGCCCACTTGAATCACTTACCGGAGTAAGAAATGAAATTCTCATTCGCCCTTGTTGGACTTGCCGCTCTCGGCTTTTTTGCGGTCACTGAAACCGCGTCAGCGATGCCGAACGGCTTGACCACAAAGAGCGGCATCGAATCGAACGTAGATCAGGTTCGCCTGGTGTGTGACCGTTACGGACGTTGCTACGAGTCGCGTCGACACGGCTATCGAAGCGGGCCACGTTACGGCCACGGCCACGGCCACCGGTATGGACATGCTCCGCGCTACGATCGTCACCGGGGAGGCGGGTACGGTCACGGAGGCGGCGGGAATTGGCGCCCCGTTGGCCGCTTGTAAGTTTTGAAAAGAGGGCTTCGGCCCTCTTTTTTCGTTTATCCTTATGGCCAGGTCGATGAGTTGACCGTCACTCAGGAGCTTGATCAGCAAGGAAAAGAAAGAGGCCGCCAACTGAGGCGGCGTTTTGACGATGGAATGCAATGCCCTACGTTCATGCCAATATCGCTAAGAAGATCGTGAGTCCTGACGGGAAGGCTGTTGTGGAGATATTGAAGCGTCACGACGGACTCTATGAATACAGAGAAACTGTCGAGCGAGCCGGAGACCCAGATTACGAGGGCGAGCGCTATTGGTCTCCGGGGCAATCCTCCGGCCTTTACGAAACTATAGAAGAGGTGGAGCGCGCGGCGTTTAATGACGTCCCTTGGCTCCGTTCGCAAAAATCAAAATAGGCCACTCTCAAAATCAAATTGAGCCACTAGGAGCCTGTCCGAATAATCGCTATTCAAGTGTCAGCGAGTCTGATTCAACCTTTGGCTATGAGCAAGTACTTTCGCCCCTGGAATATCGATCAGAC
>JAUSAX010000126.1 GCA_030652315.1 Afipia sp.
CATGACCTTCGGTGTTTATGGGTCCCGGCCTTCGCCGGGACGACGCTGAAAATGCGGCAATCATCACGGACTCATATCGAAGAAAGCTAAAGCGGATGCCCAACACCTATCGCGGAGAAATTTCCGCAGACCTCGGTGGCAGACAGCGCACGCTGGTGCTGACGCTCGGCGCGCTGGCCGAACTGGAATCTGCATTCGGCGCGAGCGACCTGATGGCGCTGGCGGAGCGCTTCGGCACCGGGCGACTATCGGCGCGCGATCTAATGCGGATTATCGCAGCGGGATTGCGCGGCGCGGGCGAACAGGTTTCGGATGACGAGGTCGCGGCCATGACGATCGAGGGCGGCGCGGCGGGCTACGTGCGTGTTGCCGCGGATCTCATCGCCGCGACGTTCGATGGCGCGCCGATCGGCGAAGCGCCATGAAACCGTTTCCGTGGGCCGAGGCCATTGGTTTCGGCATCGGCGTGCTTCGCCTCCCGCCGGATCATTTCTGGCGGATGACGCCGCGTGAACTCGCCTATGCGATTGCGGCGGTGCGCGGCCCGAACCGCGAGCCGATCGACCGCACGGCGCTGGATCACCTGATGCAAAAATTTCCTGACAAACCGCATGGAGCATGAGCATGGCTTTCGAGGCATCGAACGAGGAGTCGTCGCAGACGCTCGACAGTGTCGGCCTGCGAACGCGCGAACTGACGATCGGCGCGAATGCGTTTTCGCGCGCGATGTCTGGCGCGTTCAGGGCGTCGGTTGTCGGCGGCAGGCAATTCGATGACGTGCTGAAATCGCTGACGTTGCGGCTGTCGGATATGGCGGTGCGGCTCGCATTCAAGCCGCTGGAGAAAAGCATCTCGGGCGGGATCGAGAGCTTGCTGTCGGGCCTTGTCGGGGCAGTTGGCTCAGGCGGCGCATCGGAGAAGTACGCCACCGGCGCGGTGAAGCCGTTCGCGAGCGGCGGCGTGATCGGCACGCCGACGTACTTTCCGCTGATGCAGGGCGGCGTCGGTCTCGCGGGAGAGGCGGGGCCTGAGGCGATTATGCCACTGGCGCGTGGGCCGGACGGCAAGCTCGGCGTGGCAGGGCGCGGCGGCGGCAACACCATCACGATCCAGATCGCGACGCCGGATCTCGATAGTTTCCGCCGCTCGGAGAACTACATCAGCGGCCAGATCGCGCGTGCCGTTTCGCGCGGGCAGCGCAGTTTGTAGCGTGGTCTCGCGTCGAGTTGAATCTCCGCTCATTCCCGCGGAGGCGGGAATCCAGTCACACGAAAGCCTGGGTCCCCGCTTTCGCGGGGACGAGCGGGAATGAAATCCAGTTCAGCAGACAAGAGCGGATTCTAATTCATGCGGTCGCGCAGCCCCTTGACGCCTTTGTGCTCGGCGCAGTGGTCGCAGCAATAAAACGTGCCGCTGTTTTCGAGCCCGTGACCGACGATGCGCGTGCCGCAATTGGCGCATGTGGGCGCCAGGGCGTGGATCGCGCATTCGAAGCTGTCGTAGGTGTGGGTCTTGCCGCCCAACGTGACCTGAAATGCCTTGTCGTAGTCGTTTCCGCAGGTTTCGCACTGGGCCATGGCCGGATCTCCGTTCGGTTACGTCGACATCCGATCAAACAATGACCGCCGGGCGTATCGGTTCCCGGTCGCCCTCAACAAACACCGGGATGAACCATGCCCGCCAGCTTTCACGAAATCCTGTTTCCGCTCGACATCGCGCTGAAAAGCGCTGGCGGGCCGGAGCGGCGTACCGACATTGTTACATTTGGCTCCGGCCGCGAGGAACGCAACGCGCGCTGGGCGCATTCGCGCCGCCGCTTCGACGCCGGTTACGGCGTCAAGACGCTCGACGCCTTGCAGGAGGCGGTGGCGTTTTTCGAGGAGCGGCGGGGGCAGCTCTATGGTTTCCGCTGGCGCGACCGGCTCGATCATTCCTCCGCGCCGCCTGCGTCGGACATCTCGCCGCTCGATCAGACGCTGGGAACGGGCGACGGTACGCGTGCGGCGTTCCAACTGATCAAGACCTACGGCAGTACCTATGCACCTTACACGCGCACGGTCGCGAAGCCGGTGCCGGGCAGCGTGCGCGTTGCGGTCGCGGGCAGCGAAGTCGCGTCCGGCACGGCGTTCACCTGCGACAGCACGACCGGCGTCGTGACGTTTCTCGGCGGGCACATACCCGCCAGCGGTGCGGCGGTGACAGCGGGTTTCCTGTTCGATGTGCCGGTACGGTTCGACACCGATTATCTCGAGGTCGATCTGTCGGCCTTTGCGGCGGGGGCGATTCCAAAGATTCCCCTGGTGGAGATCCGTCCATGAGAGACATTCCCTCTGCGTTGCAGACGGAGATCGATTCCGGCGTGACGACATTATGTCATTGCTGGAAGCTGACCCGGCGTGACGACGTTGTGCAGGGCTTCACCGATCACGACGAAGATCTGATTATCGGAGGCGTGACCTATCGCGCTGGCACCGGCTTCACGTCGTCCGAGGCCACCAGCCGTTTTGATCTGTCGGTCGATGGTGCGGAGATCGCGGGCGCGTTGTCGGATGATGCGTTGCTGGAAAGCGACTTGGCGGCTGGCCGCTACGACGCGGCAGCCGTCGAGAGCTGGCTGGTGGACTGGAGCGATGTGTCGCTGCGCGTGCTGACCGCGCGCTCCACCCTGGGAGAGGTCAAGCGCGAGGGGCAGGCGTTCAGCGCCGAACTGCGCGGACTGGCGGATCAGCTGTCGCAACAAAGCGGACGCCTGTTCACCGCGCGTTGCGGCGCGGACCTCGGTGATGCGCGATGCAATTTCGATCTCGCCGCCGCTGGATTGGAGGGCGCTGGGAGCGTGACGTCGATCGAGTCCACCTCCACGATTGTCGCGGTGGGGCTCGACGCGTTTTCCGAGAGCGTTTTCACCGGCGGCAAGCTGAGCTGGACGTCCGGCGCCAACGACGGTCAGTCCGTCGAGATCAAGGAACATCGCATGGCATCGGGTCACGCGCGGCTGTCGCTGTGGCAGGCGATGCCTGAGGTTGTGGCGAACGGCGATACGTTTGTGGTGACGGCGGGATGCGACAAGCGGTTCGCGACCTGCCGCGAGCGGTTCAACAATGTCGTCAACTTTCGCGGCTTCCCGCACATCCCGGGCAACGACTTCGTCATCGCGTCGCCGGATGCAGGCGCGGGGAATGACGGCGGGTCGCTGGGTGGTGGATCATGATCACAATTCTCACCCGCGCGGCCATCGTCACCGAGGCGCGCGAATGGATCGGCACGCGCTATCGCCATCAGGGCTCGCTCAAAGGCGTCGGCTGCGATTGTCTCGGCCTCGTGCGCGGGGTCTGGCGCAATTGCGTCGGCTCTGAGCCCGAGACGCCGCCGCCTTATGCGCCGGACTGGGCTGAAGCATCGGGCGCGGAGACGCTGGTGGACGCGGCGATGCGGCATCTCGTGCCGGTCGCACGCGACAACATCGGCGGCGGCGACGTGCTGCTGTTTCGCTGGCGCGACGGCTACGTCGCCAAGCACGCTGCGATTGCGACCGGCGAAGGAACCATGATCCACGCCCATGACGGGGCTGCGGTGTGCGAAGTCGCGCTGTCGCCGTGGTGGCGGCGGCGTCTTGCCTATGCATTTCGGTTTCCGGGAGTCTCTGAATAATGGCCGCACTTGTTCTTTCAGTTGCCGGCGGCGCTGCTGGCGCGGTGTTCGGTCCCGCGGGCGCCATCGCGGGCCGCATCGCCGGCGCACTCGTCGGCAACTTCATCGACCGCTCGTTGTTCGCGGAAGACCGCAGCGTGCAGGGTCCGCGCCTCGCCGATCTCGATGTCATGGCGTCGACCGAAGGCGCGCCGATCCCGCGCGTCTATGGCCGCGCGCGGCTGTCGGGTCAGGTGATCTGGGCGACGCGTCTTGAAGAAGTCGTCTCCACCCGCACCGAGGGCGGCAGCGGCGGCGGCAAGGGTGGCATTGGCGGCGGTGGAGGCGGCACGGTCACCACGACGACTTACTCCTATTATGCGAACTTCGCGGTCGGGCTGTGCGAAGGCGAGATCGGCCATGTCGGCCGCATCTGGGCCGACGGCAAGCCGCTTGATACCTCAAACTTGAACGTGCGCGTCCATCGCGGCGGCGAGGATCAGGCAGCGGACGATCTGATCGTCGCGAAGGAGGGCGCGGGCAATGCACCGGCCTATCGCGGGCTCGCCTATGTCGTGTTCGAGCGGCTGCCGCTGGCGGACTTCGGCAACCGCATTCCGCAATTGTCGTTCGAGATTGTGCGGCCGATCGGCAAGCTCGAACAGATGACGCGCGCGGTGACGCTGATTCCGGGGGCGACCGAGTTCGGCTACGAGACATCCGCCGTGGTGCGCGTGCTCGGTCCCGGACAATCCGCGCCGGAAAACCGTCACGTCACCAGCGCGACGGCCAACGTCATCGCCTCGCTGGACAATCTTCAGGCGACGTGTCCCAATCTCGAGCGTGTCGCCATCGTCGTCGCGTGGTTCGGCAACGACCTGCGTGCAGGAACCTGCACGGTGCGGCCTCGCGTCGACAACGCCATCAAGGTGACGTCGGGCGGCACCTGGTCGGTGGCAGGAGTGAGCCGTGCGAGCGCGGCGGTGGTCTCGACGGTGGACGGGCGTCCGGCCTATGGCGGCACGCCGTCCGACGACAGCCTGCGCCATCTGATCGCCGAACTGAAAGCACGCGGACTCAAAATCACGTTCTATCCGTTCCTGATGATGGATATTCCGGCGGGCAACACGCTGCCCGATCCGTGGACCGGTGCCGCCTCGCAGCCGGTTTATCCCTGGCGCGGGCGCATCACATGCAGTCCCGCGCCCGGCATGGTCGGCTCGCCGGATGGCACGAGTGGCGCGGCGACGCAGATCGCGAATTTCTTTTCCGGCGGCGGTGTCAGTGGCTGGAATTATCGCCGCATGATTTTGCACTACGCCAATCTCGCGGAGTCGTGCGGCGGCGTCGATGCATTTCTGATCGGCTCGGAACTGAAATCGCTGACGCGCGTTCGCTCAGTATCAGGCGTGTATCCGGCTGTGACTGCGCTGGCGACACTGGCCTCGGATGTAAAGGCTGTCGTCGGCGCAGGCACAGTCGTGACTTATGGCGCGGACTGGACCGAATACGGCGCGCATGTCGTCGGTGATGAGGTGCGTTTTCCGCTCGATCCGCTGTGGGCTTCATCGGCCATCGACGCGGTCGGCATCGACTACTATGCGCCGCTGTCGGACTGGCGCGACGATGCGGGGCACTTCGACGCAGCGCTGGCAACTTCGATCCATGATCGCGACTATCTCGAAGCCAACCTCAACGGTGGCGAAGCCTATGACTGGTATTACGCCGACGATGCCGCGCGAACTGCACAGACGCGCGCGCCGATCACCGACGGCCTCGGCAAGCCGTGGATCTATCGGTCCAAGGATCTCTGGAGCTGGTGGGCCAATCCCCACATGGAGCGCGTCGGCGGCGTCGAACTCGGCAGCGCGACGGCATGGACCCCGCGCAGTAAGCCAATCTGGCTCACCGAAGTGGGTTGCCCCGCCGTGGACAAGGGCGCGAACCAGCCGAGCGCATTTCCGGACGCGAGATCGATCGAAGGCACCATTCCGTATTTCTCGAACGGCCAGCGCGACGACCTGATCCAGCGCCGCTATATCGAAGCCATTATCACTGCGTTCGATCCCGCGTTCGGCCCGGCCGCGCTGAACCCCGTATCGCCGGTCTATGGCGGCCGCATGATCGATGTGTCCGGGCTGCATCTGTGGACCTGGGACGCGCGACCTTATCCGGTGTTTCCCGCCGCAGTGGATGTCTGGAGCGACGGACCGAACTGGCAGACCGGGCACTGGTTGACCGGACGGCTTGGCGCGGCGCCGCTCGATGCGCTGGTCGGCGCGATTCTCGACGATGCGGACGTGGCCGATGCGCGCACGGATAATCTGCGCGAAAGCTGCGACGGCTATGTGGTGGACCGCCCGATGTCGCCGCGTGCGATGATCGACCCGCTGGCGATGGCCTACGCGTTCGATGCGACGGTCGCGGGCGGACAACTGACATTCGTTCAGCGCGGCGCTGCGCCGATCGCCGAAATCGCGGAAGACGAACTGGTCGATCCGCAGAAGGGCGCGCTGGCGCGACTGACGCGCGGGCAGGAGACCGAATTGCCGCGCGAGGTGTCGTTTGGGTTCACCGACGGCGCTGCGGATTATCGCCGCTCGGCTGTGACGTCGCGGCGGCTGGTCGGCGGATCGAACCGCATGCTGCATTCGGATTTTGCTGTGATCACCAACGATGCCGCCGCGACGCGCCGCGCCGACATCTGGCTGCAGGATCTGTGGGCGGGGCGCGAGAGCATCGCGTTCTCGCTCGGCATGAAGGCGCTGCCGCTGACGCCGGGCGATGTGATCGGTGTGACCATCAATGCGCGGCGGCGGTTGTTCGAGATTTCCGAGCTGGTGGATACGACATCGCGGCAGGTGAAGGCACGGAGCATTGATCCGGAAGTCTTCTCGGTGCCGCTGTTCGCGCCGCGGGTGAAGCCGCCGGTGATTCCGCCGGCTTTAGGTCCGGTGCAAGCGCTGGTGCTCGATCTGCCGGGCATCGATTCATCCGAACCGCCGGTGCTGACGCGGCTGGCGATCTTCGCCGATCCCTGGCCGGGCTCGGTGACCGTGTGGCGCTCGACCGACGGCTTGAGCTTTGAGAAAGCGGCGACGGCTTTCGTGCCATCGGTCATCGGCGAAACGCTCGATGCGCTTCCGGCTGGCCCGACAAGCCGCTGGGATCGGGGCGGAGAGATGCGCGTGGCGCTTTATGGCGGCGCGCTGGCGTCGGTTACCGAGGCGCGGGTGCTCGATGGCGCGAACGCGGCAGCGGTGCTCAATGCCGCCGGGGCATGGGAAATCCTGCAGTTCGCCAACGCCGAACTGGTTGGCGACAAGACCTACAAGCTATCGCGGCTGCTGCGCGGGCAGGCGGGCAGTGAATACGCCATCGCGGATCCGTTGCCCGCAGGGTCGCCGTTCGTGCTGCTCGACGATCATGTGGTGACGATTGCGCGCGGTCTTGGCGCGCTCGACCGCGCCATCGATCTGCGCATCGTCGCCACCGGCCGCAGCCATGACGATCCCTCGGCGCTGGCCATGACAGTGACGCCGCAGCCGACCGCGCTGATGCCGCTGTCGCCGGTGCATGTCAAAGCGTCGCGTGAAGGTGGCGGCATTCATCTGTCGTGGATCCGGCGGACCCGGCGCGACGGCGACAACTGGGGCGTCGAGGTGCCGCTCGGCGAAGATGCCGAGGCCTATACGCTCGACATTCTCTCCGGCGCGTCCGTGGTGCGGTGCTTATCGAGTTCCACGCCATCGACGCTTTACACAGCCGCTGATGAACTCGCCGACTTCGGCGCGCCGCAGACGGTGCTGCACGGCCGAGTCTCGCAGTTGTCGAGCACGGTCGGACGCGGGCATTCATCCGAATTCACCCTCACACTCTGAGCAATCATGACAGACACAGTTCATCTCGGGATGCCTTTCATCGAAGGCAGCCAGGCGCAGAAACATGTCACACACAACGAGGCGTTGCGAATTTTGGACGCGGTGGTGCAGATCGGTGTGCTCGACGCCGATCAAACCACGCCGCCCCTCACGCCCTCGGACGGCGATCGTCATATCGTGGCGAGCGGCGCGACCGGCGCATGGGCCGGACATGCGGACGCAGTCGCCGTCTATGAAGACGGCGCATGGCGCTTTCTGCCCCCGAAACTCGGCTGGTGTGCGTGGTCCGATGCCGACGGCGCGTTGCTCGTCTACGACGGCGCGGGGTGGACCGACGTTGCGGGCGTCGGAACCATGTCGGGCAGTGTCGCGCAACTCGGTATCAACGACATTGCAATCTCTCCGAACCTGCTGACGGTGCGTTCGAACGCCGCGCTGTTCAGCGCCGTCGATGTCGCCGACAGCGGTACCGGCGACATGCGGCTACAAATCTCCAAGGAGGCCGGCGCGAACACCGCTTCGGTGGTGTTCTCCGACGCATTCTCGGGACGCGCGGAATTCGGCCTGATCGGCTCGGACGCGTTCAAGCTCAAGGTTTCGAACAACGGAACGAGTTTTGTCGAGGCGCTTGTGATCGACCAGAGCTCGGGCAACGCGGCGCTGCCGCGCGGTCTGGCGCTGACCGGCGTGATCTCGCCGTCGCAGATCACATCGAACCAGAACGATTACAATCCCACCGGACTGGCCTCGGCCGCCGTTCTCAACCTGTCGTCCGATGCCTTGCGCAGCGTGTCTGGACTGGCGGGCGGGGCCGAGGGCCGCGTTATCGCGCTCGTCAATACCGGCAGCCAGATCATCTCGCTGCTGAATGAGAATGCATCGTCGACGGCTGCCAATCGCTTCACGCTCGGGAGCGATCTCGCCATCGGCGCGAAGCAGGCGACGATCCTGCGCTATGATGGCACGGCGGCACGCTGGTATGCTATCGCCCGATCGGGCGGCCGCGAGGTCCTCACCGCGAACCGTACGTATTATGTGCGCACCGACGGCAGCAACAGCAACGATGGATTGTCGAATGCGTCCGGGGGCGCATTTCTGACGATACAGAAGGCGATCGACGTTGCCGCCGCGCTCGATCTGTCAGTTTACAATGTGACGATCCAGGTTGGCTCCGGCACGTACACCGGCGGTGCTGCGGTCAATGGTGCATGGATCGGCGCAGGCACGGTCACGCTGCGGGGCGATACGACAACGCCTGCGAACTGCATCATCTCAACAACCGGCGCAGCCTGCATCGCCTGCAGTTCCAACGGACGCCTCAACGTCGAGGGATTTGAGTTCAGGACAACGACATCGGGGTCAGCACTCGATGCATCGACAGGCGGGTTCATAACCGTGAGCGGCAATGTGAATTTTGGAGCGTGCGCCGCGAACCACCTGCGTGCGACCCAATACGGCTCCATCCTGATTAGCGGGGTGAACTACACCATCAACGGCTCCGCCATCCGGCATCATTCGGCGTCCCCGGCTGGATACATTAATCTGGTGAATCTGACCGTAACTCTGACCGGCACCCCGGCTTTCTCCAGCGCGTTCGCTTTCGCGGACAGGCTTGGCTTCATCACAAACACCAACGTCGTATACTCAGGTTCCGCTACCGGAGCGCGATATGCCGCGAACAGCAACGCAGTCATCAATACCAACGGCGGCGGAGCGAATTTCTTTCCGGGCAGCGTTGCGGGATCGGCGGCGACCGGCGGGCAGTATCTATAGCTTCGCTTTCAGTTGATCCCGTAGCCGGTTTGTATAATGACGGACATATGCGGTCTCCGCTTGCTCCGGGATCGAACAATTCCAGCTTCGATCGAGTTCATGAGCGCTTTGCGCGAAAGGGGTTTTCTGGAGTTGCCAGATGATGTGCCCGTTCTCGCCTTCGGCTGTCACAAAATCGTCTGGAGGTACTGTTTCCAGACGCGTGGAGAGACAGGCATTCAGAAGTTGAACTGCGATGCTGTCATTTCCGCCGCGCAGGATCATGACACCGGAGTTTGGGCGTCCGGAGATTCCGCGGACGAAGAAAATATCATGACCGGGATGATCGGACAGAACACGGGTGAAGGGCGGGCACGTCCTGGATATTTCGGCATCCGCATCGATCAGCAAAACGTCGTTTCCGCGCGTGAGCTGGTCAATTGCCAGTTCGAGCTTCGTCCATTTTGGATGAAGTTTTGATCTGGTCGGGTCAATGACCCGGTGGTCGAACTGGTTTCTGGAGCAATAGGTTTTCTGGCTGTCGATACAGAAGCGCCATTGGCGCGCATAGTCAGGGGTTGCAACGGACAGGACCACGGGCTTCTCGTCTGATCGGACAATGGACCCCATCGACCAGAACATTTTCCGGTACGATGCTTTGTCGCTGGACGGAACGACCATCGAAGCGGTATCGCGCGCCTTCAGCAGCTTGTCCGCGAATTTCATCTCGACATCGCGGTCGTAGTCATCAACAAAAACATGTGTTCGGTCCGACGCAAGTTTCGAGGCCCAGTATATCGAGACGGCGCGTCCTGGGTCGGTATTCGCATAGCCCAGCGGGCCATCGACCAGAATGACATCCCATTCGCTGCTGGACAGATGTGGCGGCGGAGGAAAGCGGGAAAGATCGTCGGCGCCCATCGTCGCCGAGCCTTGGACCGTCGTGCCGTGATCCGGGAACAGGCCGATGGAAATATCTGGAATCTTCTCCTTGATCGCAGCGATCCAGTTCTGGTCGCCTTCGAGAAAATGCGTTTCACCGTCGGGATTCAGCGCAAGCCAAAGTGGAGTATCATTGCCGACTCCGAATACGAGCATCCTGCATCCCGGGGAGCGCGAGCGGATCGCGCCTCCGATGATCTGGGTCTGGTACTGCGACAGCTGAATCGTGTCGTTGTAGTGAACGCTAAAGGAATCAAAAAACCGCAAGCCTGTACTCATTCGCCCCCCATCAAGCGGTGCGAAGATAGACCAAGACCAGGGCAGCGGGAAGCCGCGCCAAGCCCGTCCTGGCGGCCCACGAATTTATGGAGCCAAGCCGATGCGCTGGCCTGCCATCGGAATCCTTCTGACGCTTCTGGCCGTGTGCGGCTGGTTCATCTGCCTCTGAACTCGCTAAAGTCTAGCATCATTGCAATGATGCAAGGACGTGGCGGCGCGCAACCGGGAGAACCAGCGCGCGGCTTCTGTCCGGGTTGCGGCAAATGTGCCGGCTCGAGTTCACGAAAATGCTGACCTGACCCACCTCAGCGGCGCGGTTATTCTCCAGGAGACGGTATTGCGGATCGTGGTGAGTTCGTGTCGTGCCCTGGCAAGTTCAAGCTCCGCCGGCGGGACGTGCCAATGCGATGGGCGCTCGCCAAAGACGACCAGCTGTGAACCAAAGAACTCAACCGGCTCCTTGCTGATGGCGTCCTTAAAGGCGCGCTTGAGTTCATCCGCATACCGCCTGGCGAAGTCATCCGACGTCGTCAGATAGAGTTTGTTGGGAGAAATGGCGAAAGGCACCAGGCCGCCTGAGGCGATGAAGTACCTTGCGGTGCCTTCGATCACTCCGAGCCAGTGCGAATTGAGAATATCGTCGAGAACAACAATTGAGCCGGGGATCGCGCAGGTCTGTGCCAGAGCGAGGTCGTTTTGCGTGATCTCGGATGTGTGCCCCCCATCGACCGAGAACATCCGGAACTTGCGCTTCGCGAAGTCCGAGTTTGTCAGATCGAGGCTCGACTCCTGAACGATATCGACAGCCGAATGAGGCGCGAACTTCCGGAGATGGCTCTCGAATATCTCGCGGTCACCGTAGCCGGATTGGTCGACGTTCTTGTGCTGATCGCTGAAAATATCGACGGCGACAGCACGCTCGTTGCCGGATGTCACGTTTGCAAGAATGAGAAACAGCTTCCCGTGATGAATTCCGATCTCGCACGTGTCGCCGGTGATGCCGATGCTTGTCTGGAATCGCGCCATGTGCGCGATAAATTCAGCGGACGTGAGCGAAAGCCAGCCGTCAACCTCTTTGATTCCGCCATCAAGGTAATGGTCGAGTGAGTTCTGGCCTGTCAAATCCACGCGAATATCCTCTCGTCGCCAGCATGTGAGCTCTGGATGAAGGCTTACCTTTAGAACGGGCCATCTACGTGAGCAAGACGGCCGAACCACGATAACCCCTGCGAATATCGCACCAACGGCCCGCCCTCGCGGGCCGTTTTCACATGGAGAACCGGTATGAACCTCACGTCGTTGCGTGATCGCCTTTCCGCGTCTGCGGCATGGGCCGGGATGCAAGTCGCGGCAAGGCCCAAGGTCGCGCTGATGGTATGGATCGCGTCGCTCGCGCTCGTCGCGTGGATATTCTGAGATGGCGGCTGCGTCTTATGAGGTGGCGCTGACGCGCCTGCTGAAAGACGAGGGCGGTTACACCGATCACCCGTCCGATCCCGGCGGGCCGACCAATTTCGGCATCACGCTCAATGATGCGCGGCGCTACTGGAAGGGCAACGCCACCGTCGACGATGTTCGCGCGATACCGCAGGATGTCGCGCGCAGGATTTATCGCGAGCGCTACTGGAGCGCGATGCGCTGCGATGAGCTTCCGGCCGGCGTCGATTACGCGGTGTTCGACTACGGCGTGAACTCGGGCATCGGCCGGGCCGGAAAGGTGCTGCGCCGGGTGCTGAAGCTGTCCGATCGCACCAGTGTCGTCAGTGATGAGGTGATCGCAGCGGCAGGAACGCGCGCGGCGAGCGATCTTGTTATCGCGATCTGCGCGGAGCGGATCGATTTCCTGCGCGCCTTGAAGACATTTCCGGTGTTCGGGCGCGGCTGGACCGCCCGCGTCAACGGCGTGCGCGCAGCGGCATTGGCGATGGCGCAGAGCCGTTCGCCTGCGCCGGTTGCGAATGCATCCACCGAAGCGTCGCCGGGCAAGGCTGTCGTTCCGGTGAAAATTCCGGCGGGGCCGGCATCCGCAGGCGCTGTGATCGCGGCGGGCGCGGCAAGCGCCATCGTGACCTCGCGGCTTGAGGTCGCGGCGCTGGTCGTGGCCGCTGCGACGATCACGGCGCTCGCGATTTTTCTCGTCTGGCGCTGGCGGCATCGCGCGCATCAGGAAGCGGCGGTGTCCCCGCCTGCGGAAAGGACATCCAATGGATTGGGGTGACATTGCAAAGCAGGTGATCGGGCTCGGCGCGCCAATTCTGGGGACCGCGCTCGGCGGTCCGCTTGGCGGTGCTGCGGGGCGCATTCTCGCGGAGGTGGTCGGTGCATCCGACGCCACGCCCGAAGCGGTCGGCAGGGCTTTGACGACGAGCAGCGCGGACCAGATCACTCAGGCGGAGAATGTCTGGGCCGAAGCTGTCCGCGCCGAAGCTGAGGCCGTGCGCAGTTCGGTCGCCGAAACACAGGCGACGATCCGCGCGGAACTTTCCAGCGAGGATTTACTTCAACGGCTTTGGCGTCCGCTTTACGCGCTGGAATTGACTTTTGAGTGCGCCGCGCTCTGGGTCGTTCTGGTGCACGAATTCTGGACCGGCGACATGACGGCGATCAACGCCCTGATCGGCGCAACCGGCCTTCTGGTCAGCTATTGGGGCTTCCGATTCGGCGTGTTAGGCGTCTACATGAGCGGCCGGACCCGCGAAAAGGTCTGCGCCGCCACCGGCCAGGATGCCCGGGGTCCTTTTGGTCAAGGCGTGCTCGGCAAGCTGGTCAAGGCGGTGGTGACGAAGAAGTGAGTATGGAGAAAATGTAATCTCCGGCGCGGCTTTGTTCATGAGGCATTCACCGCTGCGCCGTTCATCTAGGTTACCTTGAACCTGCCATTCGGAGATGACGTTGCGCCTTCTCGTTGTTGAAGACGATCCCGATCTCAACCGCCAGCTGACGACGGCTCTGTCCGATGCGGGCTATGTCGTTGACCGCGCATTCGATGGCGAGGAGGGGCATTTCCTCGGCGACTCTGAGCCTTACGACGCGGTGGTGCTCGATATCGGCCTGCCGAAGATGGACGGCATTTCGGTGCTGGAAGCCTGGCGGCGCAACAAGCGCACCATGCCGGTGCTGATCCTGACCGCGCGCGACCGCTGGAGCGACAAGGTGCAGGGCTTCGATGCCGGCGCCGACGACTATGTGGCCAAACCTTTCCATCTCGAGGAAGTGCTGGCGCGGATTCGCGCGCTGCTGCGCCGAAGCGCGGGTCATGCCCAGTCCGAACTGACCTGCGGGCCGGTGATGCTCGACACTCGCACCAACCGCGTCAGCGTCAACGGCAATCCCATCAAGATGACGTCGCATGAATACCGCCTGCTGGCCTATCTGATGCACCATTCCGGCCGCGTGGTGTCGCGCACCGAACTGGTCGAGCACCTGTACGACCAGGACTTCGACCGCGACAGCAACACCATCGAGGTGTTCGTCGGGCGCATCCGCAAGAAGCTGGACGTCGACATCATCCAGACCGTGCGCGGCCTCGGCTATCTGCTGACGCCGCCGCCCGTGACCAATGCGAGCTAAAGCTTGATCAGTTCAGGCCGGGGTGAAATCCTGCCACGCCGTCATTGCGAGCGGAGCGAAGCAATCCAGTCCCGGAGCCAGAAAAGCTGGATTGCTTCGTCGCGAGCGCTCCTCGCAATGACGCGTGGTTGGACGCGCTTCAAGCACGGGGAGACCTTTTGAGCCGCGGAACGAAATCTCTCGCGACACGCCTGTTCCTGTCCGCGACGGCCTGGGTGGTGCTGATCCTCGTCATCACCGGCGTCGTGCTGTCGACGGTCTACAAGCGCTCGACCGAGCGCGCCTTCGACCGCCGGCTCAATTTCTATCTCCGCACGCTGATCGCCGAAGCGGCGCAGCCCGACGATCCGAACGACAAGAGCGACAAGTCCGAAAGATCCGTACAGTCGCTGGGTGAGCCGCTGTTCGAATTGCCGCTGTCCGGCTGGTACTGGCGGATGGCGCGCACCGACGGCGACAAGCCCGAGGTGCGTGCGTCGCGTTCGCTGTGGGATGCCTCGCTGCCGAAGCTCGAGGATCAGGGCGTCGAGCTCGATCAGTCCGGCGTGCGGCTGGGCTATGTCACCGGCCCCGAAAACCAGCATCTGCGCATGGTGGAGCGGCCGGTCGATCTCGGCACCGAGGGAAAATACCTCGCGAGCGTGGCGGGCGACGCCACCGAGATTTCCGAGGAAACCTGGGCCTTCAACACGTATCTGGCGGGGACGTTCGCGGCGCTGACTGTCGGCCTGCTGCTGACCACGATCTTTCAGGTCCGGTTCGGTCTGGCGCCGCTCAAGCGCATTTCCAGTTCGCTGGCCGCGATCCGCTCGGGGCAGGCGGAGCGGCTGGAGGGCGAGTTCCCCGAGGAGATCGCGCCGCTCGCGCGCGAGACCAACGCGTTGCTCGATGCGAACAGGGCCATTGTGGAGCGTTCGCGCACCCATGTCGGCAATCTGGCGCACGCGATCAAGACGCCGCTCTCCGTCATCGTCAATGAGGCGGGGATCAACCGCGGCGATCCGTTCGCGGCCAAGGTTCTGGAGCAGACCAACATCATGCGCGATCAGGTCGCGCATCATCTGGAGCGCGCGCGCATCGCTGCGCGCGTGACCACCATCGGCACCGTCACCGAGGTCGCGCCGGTGATCGAGGCGCTGGCGCGGACGATGGAGAAGATCCATCGCGACCGGGACATTCTCATCGACAGCGAAATCCATGCCGGCGCGAAGTTTCGCGGCGAGCGGCAGGACCTTGAGGAGATGGCCGGCAACCTCGTCGACAACGCCTGCAAGTGGGCACATCAGCGGGTGTTCATCGAGGTGACGGTGGAGCGTTCGGCCGCGAATGCGCTCGATCCTGTCCTGCGCATCATTGTCGATGACGACGGCCCGGGATTGTCACCCACGGAGCGAACCCAGGTAGCGCGCCGCGGCCAGCGGCTGGACGAGACCAAGCCGGGCTCCGGCCTCGGCCTGTCCATCGTGACCGACCTGGCCCAGCTTTACGGCGGCAGCCTCACGCTCGGCGCGGCCCCGATCGGCGGTTTGCGGGCGGAACTGGTGCTGCCGGGGGTGTGACGGAAATTTACATCGCCCCCGAGCCTCAATGGTTGCAACCCTCGGCTGCAGACCCGCAATCCGCCCCCAAATCCCTCTTCCTCAACCCCAAATTAACGACGCCCCGGCTATGACACCCGGTGGGGCCCTTTCGGCTTCCAGTCAAGGTGAGCGTTTGGGCGCATGAGCCAATCGTCGATCGAACGATTGAGAGAGTATCTCGGGCAGCTTCCGCCGAAGGCGCAGGCGCTGCTGATGCGCGAGTTCGAGCGCGCGATCGAGCGCGGCGAGGATGTGACCGTCGCCAACTTCGTGCTCGAGCAGTTGCGCATGATCGTCCGCAGTTCGAGCGAGGACATGACCCCGCGCACCGACGACCCGATGCGGCGGGTGTTCCGTCCGCTCGAGCCGTTTCTGGTGGAGAATGTTGCCCATATCCGACCCGGTCAGATCAGGCGGTCGTCGCTGGCCCCGATCTGGATGTGGCTCGGCCGCGAGGGCAACCCCGACGCTGTTCAAGCCTTTGAGGCCGCGCTGGCGCAGGGCTCGACACCGGACATCAACGCCGCGGTCCGCGCCATGCAGATCGCCGCTTCCGACGCCATTGCCAATGTGACCGGCGCTCTCTCCAGCGGGGAGCGCCAGCGTACGCTTGGCCGCCTCGGCGCACCGAGCGTGGTCGAGGATATTGCGCCGATCGGCGCGGTCCTCGCCGCCAGCGATGTGCTCGACAAGCTCAGCGCCAAGCTGCCCGGCCAGATCCGGGTGTTCGCGGACTCTCACGTCGCCTCGTCGATGGCCGCGCTGAACCAGCCCGCGCTGCAAACCCCGCAAGTTCTGCCGTTCGCTGTCTCACTGGTGATGCAGCGGCTGGCGGCGCCATGGCAGATCGTCCGCCTCGGCATCATGGTCGCGGCCTCCGACGACGAAATCCGCGTGGCCAGCACGCCGTTCGGCGCCACGGTGACGATGGCGATCCATGATCTGTCGCGCGTCGCCTCGGAGCTACGCAATGACATCAAGCGCGGCCAGTTCGCGGACACCTCCAATCATCTCAAGACGCTGCACGACGGCGTTCGCGGCCTGCGGACCGAGCTCGACATCCGCTCGGATTCGGCGTGGGGCAGGCAGCTCGCGGCGATCCGCGCCGAAATATCCAATTCGCTGCAATCGGAAATCGACGGCGTGCCCGGCCGCGTGCGCCGGCTGCTGCGGCAGGGGCCGGACAAGGACGTGACCGCGGCGAACCGGATCGACCCGGTGGACGTCGAGGAGACCGCGGCGCTGATCGATTTCGTCGCGGTTTGCCGCAACTACGCCAGCGAACTCGCGATCAATGAAGTGTCGCTGCGCGCCCATACCGAGCTGCAGCACTACGTCGAGAAGGCCACCGAGACGCTGGTGGAATCGCTGCGCACCCACGACCAGAAGGTTCGCGCCTTCCGCATGATGCAGATGAAGGTCGCGATCCGCTTCTGCGAGGTGATGTATGGCCCGGATTATGCCTCGCTCATGAGCAAGGCGGCCGAGATGGCCCGGCCGGTCGAGCGCAAGGCGGCCGAGACCGCAAAGCCCGCCAAGCAGCCGCGCGCGGGTTGATCCAGCGCAAGGCCTTTTCGGGACCAAGCGGCTTTAATCCACCACACATCAGTTCCTGCCAAAAAAGGCCTAACCTGGGCCCCAAAACGCATTGAATCCGTGACGGAAATGTCAATTGCGCGCGTTCGCCAGCCATGGTGTAAACCGGCCACTTGTAACGGTTCTAGTTTCGCCGGGAACTCCGTGGAATGACGCTCTGGTTCGTATTTGCGCTGATGACTGCCGCCGCGGTATTTGCCGTGCTGTGGCCGCTCGGCCGTGGCAACGCCTCGGCGCGCGAGGGCAGCGAAACGGTGGTCTACACGGACCAGCTCGCCGAAGTTCAGCGCGATGCGGCCGCGGGCATGATCGGCGCGAACGAGGCGCAAGCCGCGCGTGTTGAAATCAGCCGCCGGCTGCTCGCAGCCGCTGACGCTGAGGCGGTTGCATCGTCGCCGTCGAGCCTCTGGTTTCGCCGCGTCGTCGCCCTGATCGCGCTTGCCGGCCTGCCGCTGGTCGCGGTCGGGCTCTACGCGACATTCGGTTCGCCATCGCTGGGCGATTTTCCGCTCGCGGAGCGCAGCCGCGCGGCAGTCGCGACCGCGTCGATGGACAAGCTGGTGTCGCAGGTCGAGTCTCATCTGGAGAAAAATCCGACCGACGGCCGGGGCTGGGAAGTGCTGGCACCCGTATTGGCGCGGATTGGCCGCTACGACGACGCTGCGCGCGCCTGGCGCAATGCCATCACCTACAACGGCGAGAGCGCGTCGCGCCGCGCCGATCTCGGCGAGGCCATCGCAGCGTCGAGCGGGGGCGTGGTGACCGCCGCAGCCAAGGCCGAATTCGACCGCGCCATCGCGCTCGATCCCAATGAGGTGAAGGCGCGCTATTTCATGGGAATCGCCGCTCAGCAGGACGGCCGCAAGGATGACGCCGTGAACATCTGGCGCGGCATGCTGGCGTCGGCGCCCGCCGATGCGCCATGGCGCCCGCTGGTGCAGGAGGCGCTGGTGCGCGCCGGCGTCGTCGCGCCCAAGCTGTCTGATGACACCATCGCGGCCACCAAGGATATGACCGAGGGCGACCGCAACACGATGATCCGCGGCATGGTGGATCGCCTCGCGACGCGGCTGAAGGACAACGGCAACGATGTCGAAGGGTGGTTGCGGCTGGTGCGGGCCTATATGGTGCTCGGTGAGCGCGACAAGGCGCAGGCCGCGCTCGCCGATGCGCGTCAGGCGGTCGGTAGCGACGCAGCGCGGCTGCAACTGCTGAACGACGGCCTCAAGAGTCTTGGACTGGATGGGTAAATGCGAGTTGCATCATTTACGTCATTGCGAGCGCAGCGAAGCAATCCAGTCCTGATTCAGCAAAAACTGGATTGCTTCGTCGCAAGCGCTCCTCGCAATGACG
>JAUSAX010000132.1 GCA_030652315.1 Afipia sp.
CCTTCTTGTACTTCGCAGCTTCGGAGGCTTCCGGACGCTTCACCTTGATAACGATGTCGGCGTCCTTCACCGCCTCAGTGCTGACCACAGCACCCGCGGCTTCATAATCCGCGTCCAGCAGACCGGACTTGATGCCCGCACCCGGCTCGATCGCGACATCGATCCCCAGCGCCTTGAACTTCTTCACCGTGTCCGGCGTCGCCGCAACCCGCGGCTCGGCTGCATCGATTTCCTTGGCTATCGCAATTTTCATGACGCCTCCCGCAGCCGTTCGGCCGCGCATGACTTAATCACCGGCCACACCGCCGGGACAACCGAATTCGATCAGGTGAGAAAGATCGCCATCAGGGCGAGGAGGACGATGACGGAAATCGTCCCATACTTCGTCATCACGAGAAACCCTTCGTAGGTTTGCTCGTGCGCAGGATAGTCCATGCCATCCGCAGTGGTGTACGCAACTTCGCTATGGTCAGCCATCGATCCCCTCCAGCGCCATTCTAAATGTTGACGCGAATTAGCCCAATTGCGGGGCAAGGGCAACGTCTGCCGCCACTTTGGACAGACGATTAGAACCACCCGCATGCATGCCATGCAATGGTTCTCGCGGAAATTTCCGCGATGCGGAACAGAAAGCCCCACCCTCGCGGAAATTGCCCGAAAAAGGGGCGTCGGGCCTATCCCATCGCTTCCAGTTCGGCGATCAGGCTTTCGATCACCGACAGCCCGCCGTCCCAGAATTTGGGGTCCTTGGCGTCCAGCCCAAACGGTTGCAGCAACTCGGAATAATGCTTGGTGCCGCCAGCCGAGAGCATCGCAAGATAGCGGTCGGCAAAGCCCTCCGAGGCGTTCTCATAGACCGCGTAAAGCGAATTCACGAGGCAGTCACCGAACGCATAGGCATAGACGTAGAACGGCGAATGGATGAAGTGCGGGATGTACATCCAGTACGTCTCATATCCGGGCTTGATCTCGATCGCGGGGCCGAGGCTTTCGCCCTGCACGCTCAGCCAGATTTCGCCGATTCGCTGCGCGGTCAGTTCGCCGTTGCGGCGTTCGGTGTGGATCGCGCGCTCGAACGAGTAGAATGCGATCTGGCGCACCACCGTGTTGATCATGTCCTCGACCTTGCCGGCGAGCAGCGCCTGACGCTCCTTGGCGTTTCTGGTCTGGGCCAGCAGCCGCTTGAAGGTCAGCATCTCGCCGAACACGCTGGCGGTTTCCGCCAGCGTCAGCGGCGTCGGCGCCATCAGCGCACCCTGCTTGGCAGCGAGCACCTGATGCACGCCGTGCCCGAGTTCGTGCGCGAGCGTCATCACGTCACGCGGCTTGCCCTGATAATTCATCAGCACATAGGGATGCGCCGACGGCGTGGTCGGATGCGAAAAGGCGCCCGGCGCCTTGCCGGGCCGCACCGGCGCATCGATCCAGCGGTCGGTGAAAAAGCGCTCCGCGATATTCGCCATCTGCGGCGAGAAATCGCCATAGGCTTTGAGGATCGTGCTTTTCGCGTCGTTCCAGCCGATCTGGCCGGTGGTGGCGAACGGCAGCGGCGCGTTGCGATCCCAGAACGGCAGCGACTTCTTTTTGAACCAGCGCGCCTTCATCTTGTAATATCTGTGAGAGAGCCGCGGATAGGCCGCACGCACCGACGCCACCAGCGCATCGACCACTTCGCGCTCGACGCGATTCGCGAGGTGGCGCGCGTCTGCGATGTCCTGAAAGCCGCGCCAGCGGTCGGAGATTTCCTTGTCCTTGGCGAGCGTGTTGGTGATCAGCGCGAAGGTGCGTTCATTGGCCTTGAAGGTTTTCGCCAGCGCCTGCGCCGCCGCCTTGCGCTTGGCGGGCACACGATCCTGCAACAGCGTCAGCGTCGGCTCGATGGCCAGTTCCTTGCCCCCGACCTTGAAGCGCAGCGCCGAAATGGTCTGGTCGAACTGCCTGTTCCACGCGGCATAGCCGCTGATAGATTTCTCGTGAAACAGCTGCTCGACGCGATCCTCCAGCTGGTACGGCTTGTCCTTGCGCAGATCCTCGATCCATGGCCGATAGTGATTGAGCGACGGCGCCGCCATCGCGCGCTCGATCACCTCGTCATCGACACGGTTGAGTTCGAGCGCAAAAAACAACAGATGCGTCGAGGCCGCGGTGATGCGCTCGGAGACGTCGCCGTAGAATTTCGAGATCGCCGCATCGACGGTATTGCCGGCATGGGCGAGCCCAGCATAGGACGCCAGCCGTCCGGCCAGATCGTCGATTGCCTCATAGCTCCTGATCGCTTCTGCCAGCCATTCGCCGCCCTCGGGCGTTGCGGCCTGCGCGGCGATCTTGCCCTTGTAGGCAGCCTCGAACGCCACGCAGTCGGCATCGAGCTTGTCGAGATCGCGCGTCACCTCCGGCGCATCGAGCGCCGGATAAAGGTCTGTCAAATTCCACTCGGGCAGCTTTCCCGCCTTGCCAGACGCACCGGACGTCTTTTTGGCGGAGGCTTTCGCCTTGGGGGCGGATTTGGATTTTGCCGGAGGTTTGCGGAGAGCCGATGTGCGCGAAGCCATATTTCAATCCGTGATGTTCAAGATCGTTCAGGACGCGTGACGATTGCAGCACTCGCCGAAGAAGCCAACTCTTAAGAGGTCGTTAATCGGCATCGGCGAGAGTGCCCCGATTCGAGACATGTTGTTGAGATAGTCCAGAGTTGCGGGGAATGCCATGGTTGCGACCATTCTGATTGCCGACGACGATGCCGTACAGCGTCGCCTCGTCGAGAATATGGTGCAACGCTGCGGTTACGACGCCGTGACAGTCGATAGCGGCGATGCCGCCCTCGCCCATCTCATCAATCCCGATACAAAACCCGTCGATGCCCTGGTGCTCGACCTTGTCATGCCCGGCCTCGACGGTATGGGCGTGCTGGCCAGAATCCGCGACGCCGGCCTTGATGTTCCGGTGATCGTGCAGACCGCCCATGGCGGGATCGACAACGTCGTCTCAGCGATGCGCGCAGGGGCACACGATTTCGTGGTGAAACCGGTCGGCATCGAACGCCTGCAGGTGTCCTTGCGCAACGCCCTCAACGCCAGCGCGCTGAAGGGCGAACTGCAGCGCATCCGCCATCGCCGCGAGGGCAAACTCACCTTCGCCGACATCGTCACCCGCTCCGAGACGATGAACCACGTCCTCGCAATGGGCCGAAAGGCTGCAGCCTCCACGATACCGGTGCTGATTGAAGGCGAATCCGGCGTCGGCAAGGAATTGATCGCCCGCGCCATCCACGGCTCCTCCGAGCGCAGCGCCAAGCCGTTCATCACCGTCAACTGCGGCGCGATCCCGGACAATCTGGTGGAATCGCTGCTGTTCGGCCACGAGAAGGGCGCGTTCACCGGCGCGACCGAGCGGCACGCGGGCAAATTCGTTGAGGCCAATGGCGGCACACTATTCCTCGACGAGATCAGCGAACTACCGCTGGCGGCACAGGTGAAACTGCTGCGCGCCCTGCAGCAGGGCGAGGTCGAAGCGGTCGGCGGGCGCAAGCCCGTGAAGGTCGATGTACGGATCGTGTCGGCGACCAACCGCAACCTGCTCAATCAGGTGAAGGCCGGTGCATTCCGCGAGGATCTGTTTTACCGGCTGCACGTCCTGCCGCTGACGATTCCGCCGCTGCGCACGCGCCGCGAGGACATCCCGCATCTGGTGCGGCACTTCATGACGCGCATCGCGGCCGAGGAAAACCGGCCGGTGACCAGCGTCAGCGGCGAAGCCATGGCGATGCTGGGACAACTGGTCTGGCCCGGCAACGTCCGCCAGCTTGAAAACGCGGTGTACCGCGCCGTGGTAATGAGCGACGGCGGCCAGCTCGGACCGGATGATTTTCCGCAGGCGGGAGGGATGCCCTCGCTTCCGGTTTCCGACACGGAGCCGGTGATGATGGACAGCCCGCCCTCTTCTCCCGCCGAAACGGTCGCAGGTGCCGAAATACCGATCGCGCCGACATCCGCGCCGGCCCGATTCATGTCCGCTTACGGCACCCTGGCCATGCTCGGCGACGACGGCGAAATGCGCGCGCTCGACGACATGGAAGCGGAGACCATCCGCTTCGCCATCGCCCATTATCGCGGCCAGATGTCCGAGGTCGCGCGGCGACTGAAGATCGGCCGCTCGACGCTTTACCGGAAACTGGACGAGGCCGCGGCCTCCGGCACGGAATCCGACCCTTCGCGCTGAAACGCGAATCACCGCCGCATGGAACGCACGCACGGCTTTTTCGTTACTCATATTCGAACCGTTGCGGCGCGGTGACAGACACAGGAAAAGCACGCGGCAATGCGCGCAAGCCGTTGCAAGACATGCCGAATTGAAGTCACTTCCTGTGAGATGACTTCGAGTTGATCTGGCGGCGGCTGGCCGCTTCAAGCTGGCGCGTGTAGCGTTTCGTGCGTGTATGTTTCGCAGTGTTTTCAATGCGAAACTGCGTAGCAACCTCCGATCTGGCCGGCGCTTTTGCATCAGGCAGTGACGGAAACCATCATGAGCTGTTCCATGCCGGGGCAGTTTCACCCGACAGGGTGCGAAATTGGGGTGCGAGAATGCGTGACTTTTCGACCGGCCACCGCAAGAGCCCTGCAGGCTTCGACCGGGTTTTGATGGCCGTGGCCGCTACATTCCTGACTGTCGCCGCGACCACCGCCCATGCGCAGTCTGGCCCCGCAAAGAGCCCTGCAGATCTCGCCATTGATGCCGCGGTCCCGCTTCCCGAGCCCGCCAATGTGCCGCCGCCGACGGTGAGCGACTTCAAGTCCGATACCACAGCCACCGCTCCGGCCACCGCGATACCCCTGAAGAAGGAAGAGGCTGCAGCGCCAGCCGCTGCACCGGCCACCACGGCAACTGTCCCTCCGGCTGCAACTGCGCCGACCGCAACGGCACCAACCGCAATTCCGCCGGCCGCAACAGCAGCAGCCCCTGCCGTCGAGTCTCCAAAGGCCGAACCAGCCAAGGCCGCACCGGCCGTCGCTGCCGCCGATCAGCCGGTTGCCGACAAGCTGCGCGACCTGATCGCCGCCAAGGGCGCGCGCTACTTCGACCGCAAGAACGAACGCACCGCTGTCGAGAACTTCTACAAGGACCGCAACTACGCTCCGCTCTGGAGCGAAGCCGGCGCCGCGACCGCCCGTGCCAAGAGCGTGATCGCGCGCCTCAGGGACGCGAGCAGCGACGGCCTGAATGCCGCCGATTATCCGACGCCGGATTTCGCCGCTGCGACCACCCCTGATGCTCAGGCCGAGGCGGAACTGCGCCTCACCGAAAGCATGCTCGACTACGCACGCCACGCGCAAAGCGGCCGCATGCACTTCTCGCGCGTGAGCGCGGACATCTCGTACCCCGAGCATCCGGTCGATCCGGTCGAGGTCCTCATCAATGTATCGACGGCGCGGGACGCGTCGGCGGCGCTGGCGGGCTACAATCCGCCACACAAGGGCTATCAGGCGCTGAAGGCAAAATTCGCCGAACTGCGCGGCGTGACCGAGGACACCTCGAAGCACATCGCCGAAGGCGACGTGCTGAAGTTCGTCAAGCCGACCAAGAAAAATCCGAACCCGGTCGCGATGGAAGACGAGCGCGTACCGAGCTTGCGTGCAAAGCTTCACGTCGCAGAGAACGCCGACGACAAGCACTACGATGCGAAGGTTGCCGACGCGGTCCGCAAGTTCCAGTCGAGCAACGACCTGAAGGCGACCGGCGTGCTCGACAATGCCACGGTGCGCGCACTCAATGGCCCCAAGAACGACCGCAAGATCGACATCGTGCGCGCCAACATGGAGCGCTGGCGCTGGTTGCCGCGCGAACTCGGCGCGAAGGCGCTGGGCGACGCCTATGTGATCCTCAACATTCCCGACTATTCGCTGAAGCTGATGCAAGGCGACAAGCAGGTGTGGACCACCCGCGTCGTCGTCGGCAAGCCGGGCAAGCACGCGACCCCGGAACTGACCGAGACGATGAAGTTCATCACCGTCAATCCGACCTGGAACGTGCCGCCGTCGATCATCTACAACGAGTACCTGCCCGCACTGGCGCAGGACCCGACCGTGCTCGACCGCATGGGCCTGAAACTCGCGCGCGCCGCTGACGGCAGTATCCGCATTTCACAGCCGCCGGGCGAAGCCAACGCGCTCGGCCGCATCCGCTTCAACTTCCCGAACAAGTTCCTGGTGTATCAGCACGACACGCCGGACAAGCACCTGTTCGCCAAGGAAGAGCGCGCCTTCAGCCACGGCTGCATGCGGGTGCAGAACCCGGACCAGTACGCGGCGAACCTGCTCAGCATCGCGCTGCCGAAGGAAAACTACACGCCGGAAAAGATCAAAAGCATGTACGGCCGCAGCGAGGTCAACATCAATTTCCCGACGCCGATCCCGGTCAACATCGCCTATCAGACCGCATTCGTTGACAGCGCCGGCAAGCTTGAATTCCGCAAGGATATCTACAGCCGCGATTCCAGGGTGATCGCGATGCTCAAGGGCAGCGAAGGCCGGGACATGGAAACCGCGGTGTCCCATTCCCAGCCGAACTATGTTCGCCCGACCAACGTGCGCGTCCCCGGCGACAGCTTCGCCAGCAACGGACCCGGCTTCTTTGAGCGCCTGTTCGGGCCTCCGACCCCGCCGCCGGCTCCGGTGCGCGGTCAGCGCCGGGTGGTTCGCTAGGGAACTTCCGAAAGCCGGCCCAAGGACGCCGATTTTCCCCGATTTCCACAGTTTGAAAGGGCTCCGCCGCTGGCGGGGCCCTTTTTGTTAACCATCGCCGCCAAAGCATTCCGGGCCGGATCGGCCCAGCGGCCCTTTTTTGCCATACTCCGGGGGGCATACTCCGGTCTTCACGGGCCTGTGACAGACTTGGGACAGGCTTGGAGACTTGGGATCGCTAAGGACTTGGGAAGACAAGGACTTGGGAAGACTAAGACTTGGGAAAACGAAGACTAAGACTTGGGAAAACTAAGACTTGGGAAGCTAACCAACGCGGCGCGGGGATTGGTAAATAACGCTTAACCCCCCTGCCTTAAGACCATGTTCATCCTCTCCCGTTGCGTGGGGTAGCGGGGGATCACCTAAACAGACTGACGGCTGACGGGATTCTGAGTGGCGGGCGGTTTTCCACGCAGCATTGGCTTTGAATGGCTTTCGCGCACCTCGGTGCGCGTCGGCCTCGCCTCGCTGCTGCTGATCGCCACCAACGCCCGCTCCGTCCATAACGCCACCGCCGACGGCGACACCCGCACCCTCACCTTCCACCACACCCATTCCGGCGAAGACCTCACCGTCACCTTCAAGCGCCAGGGCCGCTACGACGAGGCCGCGCTGAAAAAGCTCAATCACTTCCTGCGCGACTGGCGCAGCCAGGATTCCACCACGATGGATCGCCGGCTGTTCGACATCGTCTGGGAAGTCTATCGCGACGTCGATGGCAAGCAGCCGATCCAGATCATCTCCGCCTATCGCTCGCCCGCCACCAATTCCATGCTCCGCCGCCGCTCGTCCGGAGTGGCGCGCCACAGCCAGCATATGCAGGGCCAAGCGCTGGACTTCTTCATCCCCAGCGTGCCGCTGGAACAGATCCGTTTCGCCGGACTTCGCCTGCAGCGCGGCGGCGTCGGTTTCTACCCCACCTCCGGATCGCCCTTCGTACATCTCGACGTCGGCAGCATCCGCCACTGGCCGCGCATGAACCACGATCAGCTCGCGCGCGTCTTCCCGGACGGCCGCACGGTGCATGTGCCGTCCGATGGCAAGCCGCTGAAGGGTTACGAGCTTGCGCTCGCCGACATCGAGCGCCGCGGCAATGGCGAGGACGTCGCAGCGCCATCGAAGTCGCGCACGTTCCTGGCCTCGCTGTTCGGCCGCAAGCAGGCGGATGACGAGGAAGAAGCCGGCAACGACGCGGCGCGCGGCAAGGTTGTTCCTGCTGCGCTGGCTGCCGCCGGCAGCGCCAAGGCCACCGTCACAGCCGCCGCCGAGAAACTTCTCGAGCGCGTGCCGCTGCCGCGCGCGAAGCCCCCGGGCGCGGCGTCCTATCAGGTCGCGTCAGCCGATACCAAGACCGTTCCGCTGCCCAAGCCGCAACCCGCGCTCAAGCCGATCCCGGCCGACGAATACGCCCCGCAGAGCCCCATCGACATCATCAATGCCCGCGGCTTCTGGGATAACGAACCGGCACCGAAACCTGCGGCAGAGGCCCAGATCGCCGCCCTCAAGGCGCGCGGCGCCGTCGTCGCCGCCGATCCGCAATTCACTGCAAGCCTGCCGCAGAATGTCTCGCAGGCGCTGGCCTACGCACCGGCTGATGCTCCGCTCGATCGCGCCAAGGTCGTCGCTGCAAGCGCACCGCTCTCGCGCAGCCCGCGCGTTGCATCGCTCGCTCCGAACCCGATGTCCGGCGCGGATATCAACGCCACCGATGCGGCGATCGCCAAGGCACCACAGGGCAAGATCGCGACTGCAACCCGGATCAAGCAGGCCTCCCAGATGAACGACATCTGGCTGCGTGCGATGATCCTTGCGCCAAGCGCCAGCACGTCGCTGTCCGCCTCGATCCTCGGCGATCAGGACATGACGGTGATGCGCACGCACTTCGTCAAGCCGAACGCGGCGGTGGCGATGACGTTCTCGAACGATCCGCAAATGGGCATCGTCTGCGAGAAGTTCACCGGCTCGGCGACCGCGACGCTGTCGACGACGACGTTCACGATGCGCACCGCCGCGCTGCGGTAATACGCAAAAGCCAAAATAAACCGATCTATCGTCGTCCCGGCCAACGGGCCCGGCTTCGCCGGCCCGAGGCTCCGGCCGGAACCCATAACCACCATCGTTGTGATTGAACGAGATGGTTCGAGGTCGGGCTGTAAAATGTGGTGAGGGAATAAGGGTCCCGGCCTTCGCCGGGACGACCATTGAGGTTTGCTACTACTCGCGCCTCACAGCATTCCGAGCGCCTGCATGTAGGTTTCCAGAATGGTTTCCTGCTCCTGGCGCTCGTCGGCATCCTGCTTGCGCATGCGGATGATGGTGCGCAGCACCTTGACGTCGAAGCCGTTGCCCTTGGCTTCGCCATAGACATCCTTGATGTCGTCGCTGATGGTTTTCTTTTCTTCTTCGAGCCGCTCGATGCGCTCGATGATGGCCTTGAGCTGACCCTTCGCGAAGCTGTGCGCGGTGTCGTCGTCTTTCACGGCAGCCGAGGTGGTGGCCATCGGGGGTACTCCTGAACTTTAATGAGGTTTGGTCACTGGCGTGCGCGGCACGTCATCTAGTGGTCCGATTCTGACATTCGCATTCCGTTTCAGCAACTCTCTCTGCGAATGTCAGAATCAAAGGACCACTAGCAATTTAAGTTGCCAGTGTCCCTTTGAATCCTTTCGTTCGCTGCAGAAGGCGCTGCAAAATAAAGCGAACGAAAGGATTCGGGGCACTGACATCACACTCAAGAGTGAGGCCTGTCCCGTCAAGACAGAGTCACGGTCATCCACAGTGACCCACAGGAAAGAAAAAGTCGGCGCGAATCGAGCCGATTTCACTTGCGTGTTTCAGTGGCCGGTGTGGCTTTTTTTCATCGCGGCGGCCTGATCGGGCGTCGCTTCGGTCTGATGCTTCGCCTTCCAGGTTTCATACGGCATGCCGTACACCGCCTCGCGGCTCTCGTCCTTGCTGAGCGCCACGCCCTTGTCGTCGGCGGCATCCTTCAGCCAGTTGGAGAGACAATTGCGGCAGAAGCCCGCGAGGTTCATCAGGTCGATATTCTGCACATCGGTCCGCCCGCGCAGATGCTCGACAAGGCGGCGAAAAACCGCCGCTTCCAATTCCGTCCGGGTCTTCTCATCGATGGCCATGGTCATTTTTCCGCAATTTTGAGGCCGGCTGGCTGTCCCGCCACCGGCCTCCTAACATGGGGCCGGACCTCGTGATTTTAAGCCCCGCGTTACAGGTCCAATGATTTTCCATATGGCGAGAAAAGCCAGCCATACCCGCGCCACCGCCCGGCAACGGGCCTCGTAACGCTGGTGTGCGGTTTGGCGAAACCGCCAAGCCGCCCTATACTGACCGGGACTGACCGGACATCGGATCTCTGCTTTTGCCGATCATGCTCAATGTGTTACGCGAAATCAACGAATGGTTGATAGTACCTGATTAGATGACAGCCACGATTTCCCGCCGCATGACGTTTCATCGTACGATCACCGCTGCCCTCACCGGGCTTGTCGCGCTGGTCGCACTGTGCGCGTGGAACGATCCGGCAGCCGCCGATTTCCGGCTCTGCAACAACACTTCGAGCCGGGTCGGCATCGCGCTCGGCTATAAAGACAATGAAGGCTGGGTCACCGAAGGCTGGTGGAATGTGTCGTCCCGCGCCTGCGAAACCCTGCTGCGTGGAACGCTTGTCGCACGATACTATTATATCTACGCCATCGACTATGACCGCGGCGGAGAGTGGTCGGGGCAAGCGTTCATGTGTTCGCGCGACAAGGAATTCACCATCAAAGGCACTGAAGACTGTCTGGCGCGCGGCTTCGACCGCACCGGATATTTCGAGGTCGATACCGGCGAACAACGCGCCTGGACCGTCCAACTGACCGAATCCAACGAACAGAACCCGCGCTCGCCCGGCCTGCCCGGCATGCCCGGCATGCCGAATGCGCCGGGGGCTGCACAACCCGGCGCACTTCCCGGTGCAGCTCCTGGAAATCCTAAATGAGACGTCTGCGACGCATCAAGATTCTCGCCACCCTCGGACCAGCCTCTTCGGACAGCGCGTCGATCCGCAAGCTGTTCGAGGCCGGCGCCGACGTGTTCCGCATCAACATGAGCCACACCCCGCATGACAAGATGCGCGAGATGGTGGCAACGATCCGCAACGTGGAGAGCAGCTACGGGCGGCCGATCGGCATTCTGATCGATCTTCAGGGACCGAAGCTGCGGCTGGGCAATTTCGAGAACGGCTTTGTCGAACTCAACAACGGCGCGATGTTCACCCTCGATGCCGACCCGACGCCGGGCGACAAGACCCGCGTCCACCTTCCGCACCCCGAAATCCTGAAAGCGCTGCGGCCCGGCCATGCGCTGCTGATCGACGACGGCAAACTCCGCCTGATCGCCGAGGAGACCTCGCCCGAACATGCGCTGGTGCGCGTCGTCACCGGCGGAAAAATGTCCGACCGCAAGGGCGTCAGCCTGCCCGACACGGATCTGCCGGTGTCGGCGATGACGCCGAAGGACCGCGCCGATCTCGAAGCCGCGCTTGAAACCGGCGTCGACTGGGTCGCGCTGTCGTTCGTGCAGCGTGCCGACGACGTGATCGAGGCAAAGAAGCTCGTGCGCGGCCGCGCCGCTGTAATGTCGAAGATCGAGAAACCGCAGGCCATCGAGCGCCTCGCCGAAATCATGGAGGCGTCGGACGCATTGATGGTCGCGCGCGGCGATCTCGGCGTCGAACTGCCCGCCGAGCGCGTGCCCGGACTTCAAAAGCAGATGACGCGCATGGCGCGGCGCGCCGGCAAGCCGGTGGTGGTCGCGACCCAGATGCTGGAATCGATGATCACATCGCCGGTGCCGACCCGTGCAGAAGTGTCAGACGTCGCCAACGCCGTGTTCGAGGGCGCCGACGCCATCATGCTGTCGGCGGAATCCGCCGCCGGCAAGTTCCCAGTCGAAGCAGTGCTGACCATGAACCGCATCGGCGAAGAGTGCGAGCGCGATCCGACCTATCGCGGCGTCATCGCCGCGCAACGGCCCGATCCGGAAGCTACCGCGGGCGACGCCATCGCCGACGCGGCGCGGCAGATCGCCGAAACGCTCGATCTCTCCGCCATCATCTGCTGGACCAGTTCCGGCTCGACCGCGCTGCGGGTCGCGCGCGAACGGCCGAAGCCGCCGGTGGTCGCCATCACGCCGAACGTGAATACCGGGCGCAGACTGTCGCTGGTGTGGGGCGTGCATTGCGTGATCGCGGAAGACGCCCACGATCAGGACGACATGATCGACCGCGCGGCACGGATTTCATTCCGCGACGGTTTTGCGAAAGCCGGCCAGCGCGTCATTATCGTCGCCGGCGTACCGCTCGGCACGCCGGGCACGACCAACATGGTCCGTATCGCCTATGTCGGCCCCGAGCGCGACGCCGACATCTGACGATGGCGCAAGCTTATTGCGCTGACATGCCGACGGTTTCCGGAACCCGCGTCACCGGCGGAGGATTCCATTTCCCGGTCAACGCGTCGGATTGAGGACTGTAGAGACGCATCGTCAGGTTGAACGCGCCCTTCGGCGCAGGGAGCCAGTTCGCCTCCTTGTCCTTGCCCGGGTTCTCGTTCTGGAAGTAGAGCGTCAGCGAACCATCGGGATTGGTCTTGAAGGGCATCCAGCTGCTGACCGCGAAACGATTGAGGCTGTTGGCGACCTGAAAACCCTGCGGGTCATACAGCGTCACCGACCAGAACGCATTCACCGGCGGCGCGCGGCCCTTGTCGAAATTAATCGTATACTTGTTGGCGCCGTCGAGCGGTTTGCCGGTGTCGTCCGCGAGGTTGAGCGGGTAGATCGCGTCCTCAGGCAGGTTTGCGCCGAGACCAAGCTGAGTCACGATGGCACGCTTGAGATAGTAGTTTCCGTACACGCCCATGGTGTCGGTGTTCATCGACCAGCCGTTCGCGACACGGGCGAGGGTCGCCACCTTCCATTCCATCAACTTCTGCGCGGCTTCCGGCGCAGCTTCGATCGCCTTCTTCACCGCCGGATCGATCTTCGCAATATCGAAGCTCTTGCCCGGTTCGATACCGATGCGCTTCATCTGCGCAATGATTGGCTCGTCGGTGATGTGCGGCGGGTTGATCTTCAGAATCTCAGACGCGTAGGCAAAATACTTGCCGCCCGCCATAGTATCGACCTGAATCTTTGGCGGCGTCTTCATGTCGATGGACGGATCGATCCTGGCCTCGACCGGCTTTGCCGGCTTTCCCCATTCCGACAACGGCGTGATCTTGTAGCCAGCCTGAACCTTGTGGACAGCGGCATAGTCCGGCGGACCATCGGTCTTGGTGCGCCCGATGACCCAGACGTGCGGCGTCGGCGCGTGAATGACCTGCGTTTCCTTCGGAAGCTTGAACTCCTCGACAAGCCGGTCCCGCAGATCAGGCCGCCAGTTCGGCGGAACGATCAGGAAATTTCCGGCCTGCGTTCCCGTGGTGCGTGATCCCGGCGACGCGAAAACGTCCGACCACATGTCGAGCATCGGAATGAGATAGAATCGCCCCCCTGTATCCGGCACGGAGACGACAACGGGCTCCTTCGTCATGTCCAGATAGCCGCTCGAATACAGCGTATCGAAATTCGGACGAACGACGGCCCTCATATCGGCAGCCGGAAATTCCGGGATGTTGGCGAACGTATTCGCCGGGCCGCCGATTCCCTTGCCCGGCTCCATGTTCGTCAGTTGCTTGCGCGTCACATCCATCGTTACCAGCGGATAGAAATAGACGTAGGCATCGGTGGCAATGGCAAGGGCTTCCTGCTCGGAGAGCGGAGCGGTTTGCGCCGTTGCAACAGATGGGTTCTGTAGTGCTCCCGCCGAAACCAGAGCAGTGAGCATCAATCCGAAATAAATTCTCCTAACGGGAGTAAGCATCACACGTCCTCCGTTGTTCGATTTAAATGTCCTGCTGCTTTTAAAAATGGGAAGGACCCGCGGCATCGCGCGCCGCTCCCGGATTGGTTAGTTTCCTCCAATCTCGCTTGCCTTGAGACAAGGCGGCCTTGCCGGCTTAACGGAAATCAGCCGATCAATCACATCGAAATGGACAACGTGACTGAATTCGAAAAACCCCGTTAACGCTGTCAAAGCGAGAATAACTCTTCGGCCCTCGTTCAGGCAACCGAATGCAGTTCCGATAGGTCAGATCTGGTGACCATTCGAATTGCGCATCAGCTGCGCGTAAAATTTTATCGATCAGGGAGCGCGCATCGCTGCGCGCCGCAACGGGCGAACCGCACCATTTCGCGAGGCGAACTCAGGCGGCGCGTGGTGACCATCGTACCCGCATATCGTCGGGCACGACAGTTAGTCATGGTGTCCGGCGCAGGCGCTCTCAGGCAGCCTTGTCGGCGGCGTGGATGGTCGTTTCGCGCGCTTCCTGCGCAGCGCGGGTCACATCTTCGACCGTCCCTTGCGTGAGCCGCAGCATCCGCTGCGCTTCCTCGCCATACTGCGCGAACGCGGTCTGCCAGAACTGGGCATAGGCCTGCTGCAAATCCTGCAACGAGCGGCAGTCCTGGATCGTCCGGAACAGCTGGACATCCTCGCGCAGCCTCGTGCCGACGAATTCCGACCATTCCTTGCCGATATTCTGCATGGCCGTGCCGACCTGCGCGTTGAACTTCGCAGTTTCGTTCAGCATGGTTCCATTGATCTCGCTCACGCGCGCAAGATCGGGAAACGGAATCGTTTCCGCCGCCTTGTTGAATACGTTGTCGCTGGTTGATGTGGATGCCATTGTCGGACCTTCATTCTGCTGGAGCAAGAAAAGGACACGTCTAACGCCGACATTCCATCATTGATCGATGGCAGTAGTATGATGCTCATTGCATCGTGAACGAAAAGAAAAATTTCTTTCCGATGCAGGTGCATGTTGCACGTGCGATTTCACAAAGTTCAAATTGCCTGGAATAATCAACGTCACCGATCATGACCGAACAGTGGATCGTGGCGTGCGGAGGCAATCAGTAAGGAACAGCCGATGCCGATGAACCGGCCTGCGCCTTCGCTGCGATCGCCTCGACCTCCGATACGATCACGTCGGCCGCATAGACCTGTGGCATGTGGCCGCCATTCGGCAACACCACGAGCCTGGTCTGGGGCACCGCAGCAGCGAAAGGCTGCGCGTGAATGTTCGTCGAAACCGTCTTGTCGGCGTCACCGGCGATGATCGTCACCGGAATTTTGATCGACGGATAACTTGGCGACTGTTTGACCGTCTCCGCCTTCAGCGTCGTGAGATCCCAGGCATTGCTGAGGAACACCTGCGGCCGCAACACCATGCGCACCGCCGTCGCCGCGATATAACCGTCCGGCATTGTCTGCGGCGCGAAGACGTAACGGGTTCCGCCCTCGACCAGAAATATTCCGAGCGGCAGTGTGACCGTATAGGCGAGGAGCGGACCGATCACCGGAACGGTCGCGATCTTGTTGAAATTGCCGACGCCGCCCGGCCACGGATAGGCCACCGGCGATAGCATCATGATGGCGGCGACACGTTTGGGATAGGCCAGCGCCATCGCCGGCATCAGCGCACCGGCCCATGAGTGACCGACGACGATCGCCCGGTCGATGCCGAGTTTGCCGAGCGCCTCGTCAATCATGCGGGCCTGAATCGCAGGCGTGGAATCCTCATAGCGTTCGCGTGTGCTCCAGCCATGGCCCGGCCGGTCGATCAGGATGACACGGCGGTCCTTCGCCAGCCGATCGCCGAGTGGCTTGCGCATCGTCTGCAGGCTTGAGCTTGCGCCGTGAACAAGAACGATCGGCAGACCGGGCGCGTAGGTCGGGCCAAGTTCCACGACGTGAAGCCGCGCGCCCTTCACGTCGACGAACCTGCCCTCCGGCGGATAGTCGCGTTCGAGCACGGAGACGCCCGCCTGTGTCACCAGCGCCAGCACTGCCAGCGTGACCACAACAGCCCAAACAATCATGGAAGAAATCCGGAAAACTTTCTGCACGGCGGAAAATACGGACGGCTGTTGAATAGGTTTCGCATCGAAATCGAGTCCGCCCGCAAACCGGCCGGGATCATAAACGTCTGATTAAATATCGCGGCCCTCGACCTTCTCGGACAACGACTTCACGAGGTCCGGGACCCGTTCGAGATGGGGATTGATGGCCAGTGCTTTTCGGAAAGCATCGAGCGCATGCCTTTCGTCGCCGGTTTCCTGCATGATCATCCCGAGACCCGCCAATGCGCCGAAGTGGCGCGGTTCGCGAATCAGGACCTGCCGGATGTCTTCCATCGACCGCCTGTAATCGTTCTGCAGGTAGTGGATCGTCGCGCGCCGATTCCAGGCTTCGATGTAATCAGGACGCAGCTTGATGACGGCGTCGAGCAGTTTCAGCGCGACAGCGGTGTCCTTGCCATCCATCGCGAGCTTCGCCCGCGCCATCAACAGCGCGGCGGTATCGCTCGGCGTCGCGGTCCATACCGCCCAGATCCGGGCTTCGACAGCCTTGGCGCTTTCCTGATCCGGGGCGGCCTTCAGAGCGCCGAACAGAAAATCGAGATTCTTGGCCTTGTCGCCGATGACGCGCGGCAGCTTGGCGGGCGCCTGCGGCAGCTTTTTCTGCGTGCCCGGCGGCGTGGTTTGCGGAGCCTGTGCCGCGGCGGGCGTCGCGGCGATTGCTGCCAGCACAACAACGCCGATCGCGAGTCTTAAAACTCGCGTCCAGTTCACCGTGGTTGTGGGCCGCAATGCCATGGCGGAAGTCTAAGCGCGGAAAGCGCCGCGTGCAAAGCACAAGCGGCGTCAAACGGACGTGATATCTTGAGGAGGCCTGCCGCCTCGGGTGGCAGCACACGTCATGGAACAAACGGGCGAAAAATCAGCCCGTTTGGATCAACCCTGGCGCGCCTTGAAACGGCGCTGAACCTTGTTGATGACGTAAACCCGGCCCTTGCGGCGGACCAGACGGTTGTTGCGGTGACGGCCGCGCAGGGACTTCAGCGAATTACGGACCTTCATGGGACAATGCTCTCTGGAAGGCCGCGTTGCAGGGCCGAGTATGAACCGTTGGTTGATGGGCATATCCCGCAGGCCAAGGGCCGCGCGAGACAGGCGGTTTCTATGCCATCGAGGGCACAAATGTCAATCCGATCAGGCCAATTCAACAGCTCAAACCGGGGCAAAATGACCCGATGGGAACCCATTTTCGGACTTTCCGTGGCCCAAATCAGCCTCTAAGCAAACAACTGGACCTGTTCGCACCTGCAATCCTTCATCTTCGCGGGCGCGTGGGGTAAACATGGCCTTGGCCCCCGGAAGGCAGATCTGGATCGTTGACCGTCGAAATGACCACACATCGTCCGGCGGCCGCGAAGGCCGTGCCACTCACCGACACCGGCCTTGCCGAGCCCGGACTGTCCGGCCGGTTGCCGCTGCCAAACGGGGTGCTCCTGCGCCGGATCGACTGGCCGACAGCCTCTGTGATCCTCGCCTACCATCTCGTGGCCCTGTTCGCCTTCATTCCCTGGACCTTCAGCTGGACCGGCGTGATCGTCGCGATCATCGCGGCGCGGTTGTCCGGACTGCTCGGTATCAACATCTGCTACCACCGACTGCTCACCCATCGCGGCTTCAAGTGCCCGAAGTGGTTCGAGCATACGCTGGCAGTCATCGCAGTCTGCTGCGTGCAGGACACGCCGGCCCGCTGGGTCGCGGTGCATCGGCGGCATCATCAGCACGCCGATGAACAGCCCGATCCGCACAGCCCGCTGGTGAATTTCCTCTGGGGTCATATCGGCTGGCTGGTTATCAAGAATCCAGAGCTGAACCGTCTCGGAATCTACGACCGCTACGCCAAGGACATCCTCCGCGATCCGTTCTATGTCGCGCTCGAACGCAACTGGCTTCAGGTCAAAATCATTCTGGTGCAGTGGATCGTATTTTTCGGTCTCGGCTTCCTCGCTGAACTGGCGATGGGCGGCACGGCGATGCAGGCCCTGCAGTTCGGGCTGAGTATCCTGCTCTGGGGCGTGTTCGTGCGCACGGTGTTCGTCTGGCACCAGACCTGGGCGGTGAATTCCGTGACCCACCTCTGGGGCTACCGGAATTACCAGACCGACGAGGACAGCCGGAACAACGTCTTCATCGGCCTGCTCGCGCACGGCGAAGGCTGGCATAACAATCACCACGCCGATCCGCGCTCGGCGCGGCATGGTCACAAGTGGTGGGAGTTCGACACCACCTGGCTGACCATCCGCCTGTTCGAAAAGCTCGGACTTGCGACCGACGTCGTCGGGCCAAGTCCCTATGTGATGGCCAAGGCCGGTGCGAACATGATTACGCGCGGCGGCAGCAACACGCCCGACGAGTGATCACAACAAGCCTCGCGCTTTTCCCGATCAGCAAAAAGCCCGCCCCGGAAGATTCCGGAGCAGGCTTTCTGCGATCTTGAGGCCGGCTTTTATTGCTGTGGGACCTTCGCGGTCTTCACCACGCCCGACCACTTGCTGATTTCCGCATCGACGAACTTGGTGAAATCCGCGCCAGTGAGCTTGCCGGGCTCGACGCCCTGCGTCGCGAACTTCTCGCGTGTCTGAGGCGCTCCGAGGATCTCCTTCATCGCCGCAACCAGCTTGGTATGGGCCGCGTTGCCGTTGGCGGCTGGCATATAGAGGCCGAACCACGCGGTCGCCTCGAAACCCTTCACGCCGGACTCATCGAGCGTCGGCGCATTTGGCAGCGACGCCGCACGCTCCTTGCTGGTGACGGCCAGCACGCGGATGGTGCCCGCTGCAGCAGCCGGCAACACTGTCGGCAGCGTGTCGAACATGATTGGAATATGTCCGCCGATCAGGTCGTTCATCGCAGGCGCAGCGCCCTTGTAGGGAACGTGCACGATGTCGACGCCCGCCATCTGCTTGAACAGTTCGCCGGACAGATGATTGGCACCGCCGATGCCGGCCGAACCGAACGACAGCTTGCCCGGCTCCTTCTTCGCCATCGCAATCAGGTCGGCAACGCTCTTCGCCGGAAAGTCCTTGTTGACCACCAGCGCGTTCGGCGCGCTCGCGACCACCGCGATCGGCGAGAAGTCCTTCTGCGTATCGTAAGGCAGCTTCACATAGAGGCTTGGATTGATGACGTGATGCGTCGCGGTCAACAGCAGCACGCTGCCGTCATTGGGAGACTTCGCCACCATCTCGGAACCGATGGTTCCCGATGCGCCGGCGCGGTTCTCGACAATGGTGGTGACGCCGAGCTTGTCGCCGAGATACTGCGCGACGAAACGCGCGAGGATGTCGGTGGTGCCGCCGGCCGGGAATGGCACGATGATCTTGATGCTGTTGGGAAACTGTTCGTTGGCCCTGGCATCGCCGGAGGCGGCGCCGAGCATGAACACGCACAGGATTGCAGCAAGGACTGACTTCATGATTTCAACCTGACCCAAGTTTGTATGACGTGATCTCGTTGGCGAGCGGCAGCCGTTCTCACGGCTGACGCAGCAGCTTGGCGCGTTCGACCAGCGAGCGCTCGGACACATAGAATTCGCCGGCCCACTTCTGATAGTCGGCCGGAGCTTTCTGCCACTGGGTCTGCCCCAGGGTCACCAGCAGCTTCTTGTATTCATCGCTGTCGGCAGCAGTCTTGAACGCCTTGTAGAGCCTGTCGACCACGGCTGTCGGCATACCCTTCGGTCCCACCAATCCGTAAGGCGCAGGATAGACGAGATCGTAACCCAGACTCTTCGCCGTCGGGACGCCCGGCAGCGATGCGACCGGCTGCGGATCGAACGACAGCAGCACGCGCATCTTTCCCGATTCGACATAGGGCAGAATGGTGCCGATGGCGTCGACTGTCGCCATGGTGTGACCGCCGAGGATCGCGGTGACAGCTTCGCTGCTGCCCTTGTATCCGACATGGGTGATCTTCACGTCGGCCATGCCGGCGAGAGCTTCCGCCAGCAGATGCATGGTGGTGCCTGCGCCCGCGGTGGCGACCGTCAGGCTTTCGGGATTTTTCTTGGCGTAGGCCACCAGATCGGCGGTGGTCTTGATCGGCGAGTCGGCATTGACCGCGAGCACGAAGGTGTAGCCGCCGAGACCCGTGATCCACGTGAAATCCTTGATCGGATCCCAGTCCACCTTCTGCATGTAGGGATAGCGCAGCAATCCGGCTGTGGCGGCCGCGATGGTGTAACCGTCGGGTGCTTCCGTTTTCGCCATCGTCGACGGCGCCAGCGTCGCACCTGCGCCCGGTCTGTTCTCGATGATGATCGGCTGGCCGAGTTCCTTGGCAGCGAGCTCACCGAGCTTGCGGAATGTCGTATCGGTCGCACCACCCGCAGCGAAGCCGACCAGCAGCTTGATCGGCCGGGTCGGATACGAATCCTGGGCGGCGGCAAGCTGAGGCATCGCGATCAAACCGATCGCGAGCAATCCAGACCGCATCGCATCCAAATACCAGCGCATTCTTATCTCCCTCATATTCCGGTTTGCTCCCGGCTCTTTATCGGTCGGCTATCGCGAAGCGGTTAAAACGCTCCACGATTTCCGGGTGTTCAAGGCATCGACGTCGAAGCCAGCAAGCTGCTTGTAGCGGCGCTCGACGTCCTGAAGTTCGGTCGCAGCGTCGCCGTGAGCGCCGCTGCGCGCCAGCGCGCTCACCCGCGCCATCACATCACCGGCCTGCCGCCGGTTCGCGAGTTGTACTTCGCTGGCGACCGGACGGCGTTGCGTCTCATAGCCGCGCAGCGCATCGTCGATGGTCGCAGCGGTGGCGAGTTCATACGCCAGCACGCGTGCATCCAGAATCGCCTGCGAGGCGCCGTTGGAGCCGAAGGGATACATCGCATGCGCGGCATCACCAAGCAGCGCGCAACGCCCGAACACCCAGCGCGGCAACGGATCGATATCGGCCATCGGATATTCATACGCCTCCGATGACGACGTCACGAGATGATGCACATCCAGCCAGTCGAAGCGGTAATCCTTCACGAATTCTGCAATAGCGCTGGTCGAAACCGGAACATTCCAGTTTCCAAGCTCGGCCTCGGCGCGCGTGGTGTCCTTCGGGCGAACCAGCAGCCAGTTGAGCACCCCGTCCGCGATCGGATAAACCACGACCCGCTGGGTTTCATCGCCGATGATCACCATCGAGCGCCCGCTGAGAAACGGCGCGGATGTCGTGACGCCGCGATACATGACCCAGCCGTTCGATGCGAGCGGCGTGACCGAGCCATACAGGCTGTCGCGCGCCGGCGAGCGGATGCCATCGGCGCAAATCGCAACATCGGCGCTATAGGATACCGGACGATCCGCAGCGGTCTGATCAATCGCCGCGATCACCACCTTGTTGTCATCCGCGGTGCTTACGCCCGTTACGCGTTGCCCAATCCGGATCGACGATGGACCCAGACGTTCGCGCACGGCCTCGACGAGAAGCCGTTGGAGCGTGCCGCGATGGATCGAGTATTGCGGCCATTTGTAACCGGCCTCTAACCCGCGCGGCTCCGCCCAGATCAGGCGGCCTGTCGGATCGTAATAGGCCAGTTCCTTGGTCGGCACGCCGGCTTTCTCAAGCACATCGCCGAGGCCAAGTTCGCTCAATTCGCGAACGGCGTGCGGCGGCAGATTGATGCCGACGCCGACGTCGCGAATTTCACGTGCTGCTTCGAGCAGGAGAATGTCGTCGCGGCCGGCGGCGTGCAAAGACAACGCCGCCGTCAGTCCGCCAACCCCCGCCCCTATGATCGCGATCGACATCGCGCTTCAACTCCGGTCAGGCTGCAACAGCTACTGCGACGGGGAATTCCACCATCGCTTCGCCGACCGCGACCTTTTCGTCGTTCTGGTTCTTCACCAGCACGTCGATCAGCACGAAGCGCGAATTCTTGGTGGTCTGCTTGGCCTTGATGATTCCCGTGGGCTGAATGACGTCGCCCGGCTTCACCGGCTTGACCCAGCGCGTTTCGAGACGGCGATGAATGGCGCCCGCCGGATAGGCCCAGTCGGTCAGCATCCGGGTGATCAGCCCGAAGTTGTTCATGCCGTGCATGATGATGCCGCCGAAATTGGTCTTGCCGAAATCGCCCTTCATGTAATTGTCGTCGAGATGCAGCGGGTTGTAATCGAGCGATGCATCGCAGAAGAGGCGAATGGATTCGCGCGAGACCGAGAACTTCGGGCCGTCGATGCTGTCGCCGACCGAGAGGGTTTCGAATGTCGTCGTCATGTTTGAACTCCTCGCGTTACATCGGCCGGATGGTCTGGCCGCGGCCAGAACAGATCACTTCGCCGTGCTGATTGAAGAAGACGTTGTCGTGAACCACGAACAGCCGCTCGCGCTTGATGAACTTGTCGAGCGCGCGAGCCTGCAGCGTGATGGTGTCGCCGGGCCGCGCGGGCTTGTTGTAGCTCCAGGATTGTCCAGCGTTCACAGTGCCCGGTGACCGCATCCAGTCGTCCGCTTCCGTGCAGGAGAACATCAGCAGGATGTGGATCGACGGCGGCGCGATGATTCCGCCCCAGGGCGTGGTCTTCGCATAGGCTTCATCGAGATAAAGGGGGTTGGTTTCGCCGACAGCCTTGCAAAGGAGCGCGATGGCTTCCTTCGTCAACAGGTACGGGATCGTCTTGCGCGGTTCACCCGGAACGATCTCGTCCCAGACCTTTCGCAGATTTTCGTCCTTCCAGAAGTCCGTTTCGAAAGCTTGTGCTTGCGCCATGGCAATCTCTCATCTATGTTCATCAGGCGAACTTTATAGTCACCACACGAACATTATGGTCCGGCTTTTCAGACCTGACAAGCCGGAAGATGAAGGGAACTTGAATGTCCAAGGAAAGCGACAGCTTCGTCCGTGCGATTGCCCGGGGATTTTCCGTGGTCGAGGCGCTGGGGCGTCCACCCGGACGGCACACGCTGTCGGAGGCCGCCGTTGCGGCCGGACTGACACGCGCGACCGCACGGCGCATGCTCGCGACACTGGTGGCGCTGAAATATTGCGAGGCCGACGGCCGCTATTTCAGCCTGCGCCCGCGCGCACTTGGCCTTGGATTGTCCTATCTCAACGCACTGCCCTATTGGGGCTACGCGCAGCGCGCGCTGGAAGATCTGCGCAACGATATCGGTGAATCCTGCGCGCTGGCGGTGCTCGACGAAACCGAAATCGTTTATGCGCTGCGTCTGCCGGCGCGGCGTATTCTCTCCGCTAATCTCGGCATCGGCAGCCGGCTGCCCGCGCATCTGATCTCGCTGGGCCGCGTGCTGCTCGCCGCACTGCCACCGGAGCAACGCGCTCAATATCTTTCGAGCACTGAATTCAAGCAGGTGACGCCCCGCACCGTGATTTGCCCGATCCAACTCGGCGAGGAACTCGCGCGCGTGGAGCAGCAGGGCTACGCCTGGATCGACGGCGAGCTCGATCCAGCGATCTGCGGCATTGCGGTGCCGGTGCGCGATCAGGCCGGCCATGTCGTGGCCGCCGTCAGCATCAACACCATTTCTGGCACGGTGACCGAGGCCGAGGCGAAGAAGAAGTTCCTGGTGGCGCTGAAACGCACCGCACAGGACATCAGGACCCAGACCACCGCCAACAACTAAGCTGCGCGTTGCGTCCCGGTGTGAATTGATTATAGACTATAATCAATTCACGGCATCCCCGCGCCCACGGAGCGGGAACGCCTCAGCCGGGGACACGCGCATGCTTAATCCGGACGACCTGATCGCCATCGACATTCACACCCATGCCGAGGAGCCTTGCGGCACCCACGGTGACGACGGCTACGACGATTTCCAGGCCGCGATGTCGGAATATTTCAAGTCGCCGCACAAGCACCCGCCCACAGTGCCCGAGACCGCGGCCTATTACCGGGCGAAGAAGATCGGCGCGGTGATTTTCCCGGTCGATGCCGAACGCGAAACCGGCTTCCGCCGCTACAACAACTACGAGATGGCGGAACTGGCGGCGCAGAACTCCGACGTGCTGATTCCGTTCGCCAGCATCGATCCCGCCAAGGGCAAGCTCGGCGCGCGCGAGGCGCGAAAACTTGTCGCCGATTACGGCATCAAGGGATTCAAATTTCATCCGACCATGCAGGGCTTCTATCCGAACGACCGGATGGCCTATCCGCTTTACGAGGCGATCGCCGAATCCGGCTCGATCGCGCTGTTTCATACCGGCCAGACCGGCGTCGGCTCGGGTATGCGCGGCGGCAACGGCATGCGCCTGAAATATTCCAACCCGATGTATATCGACGACGTCGCGGTGGATTTTCCCGACATGAAAATCATTCTCGCGCATCCGTCGTTCCCCTGGCAGGAGGAAGCGCTGTCGGTCGCGACCCACAAGCCGAATGTCTATATCGACCTCTCCGGATGGTCGCCGAAATATTTCCCGCCCATCCTGGTGCGCTACGTCAACACCATCCTGCAGGACAAGATGCTGTTCGGATCGGACTGGCCGGTGATCACGCCCGACCGCTGGATGGCGGATTTCGAGAAGCTCGACATCCGCGACGAGGTGCGGCCCAAGGTGCTGAAGGCAAATGCCCGCAAGCTGCTGGGCATCTGAAGCCGGGTCGTGCATAAGGCTGCCTCAAACAGCAGTTCTGGAATTACAAAAGCATGACCGTTGAATCCGTTCGCGCGTTCTTCGCAAGCAACGCACCCGACATTGCCGTGATTGAATCCGACAAGAGTTCAGCGACCGTCGCGCTCGCCGCCGAAGCCTTTGGCGTGACGCCGGCGGAAATCGCCAAGACATTATCCCTGCGCGTCGGTGACCGCGTGCTGCTGGTGGTAACCTGCGGTACCGCACGGCTCGACAACAAGAAGGCGCGTGCGGTGTTCGGCGGCAAGCCGCGCATGCTCAACGCGGAAGAGGCACTGGAGGCCACCGGTCATCCGGTCGGCGGGATTTGCCCGTTCGGGCTGAAGGCGCCGCTGCCGGTTTATTGCGACGTCTCGCTGCAGGCGTTCAGCGAGGTCGTACCCGCCGCAGGCTCGATCAACAGCGCCGTGCGCATCTCACCCGCACGCATGGCCGAATTGACCGGTGCGGAATGGGTCGATGTCAGCGAGGTCCGGGAGCAGAGCGAAGTGATGTGAGCGGTGTTCCAGCCGTCATTGCGAGGAGCGTAGCGACGAAGCAATCCAGATTTTCTTTGCCGCTCTGGATTGCTTCGCTTCGCTCGCAATGACGCCGAGTAAAACGGCCTCCTACTCCACCTTGCCGATCTTCTTCACCGCCGCGATCAGCCGCGCGCTGTCGGCTTCGACGAATTTCGCAAACTCCGGCGCATCCATGTAAGCCACGGGGCTGCCCGCGGTCTCGAACGTCTTCACCACTTCCGGCGCGCGCACCGCCTCGCCCATCGCCTCGCGCAACTTTGTCATGATCGGCGCAGGCAATGCGGTCTGCGCGAACAATCCCGCCCAGATGTAGAACTCGACATCCTTGTAGCCGAGTTCCTGAAACGTCGGCACGTCGGGGAAGCTTGCGACGCGCTTTGCGCCCCACCCGGCCAGTACGCGCATCTTGCCGGCATCGACCTGCCCGCGCAGCGTGCCCGGTGCGGAGGCCACGGCCTGCACGGTGCCGGTCAGCAGCGCGTTGAGCGCAGGTGCCGCACCGCGAAACGGCACATGAAGCAGCTTGATCCCGGCGCTGGCCGCGAACATTTCCATCGCGATGTGCAAAGTGCCGTAGGGGCCGGACGAGCCGTAAGGAATCTGGCCCGGACGCGCCTTCGCGTCGTCCACGAAATCCTTCACCGTTTTCCACGGCGCGGACGCAGGTACCGCAAGCATGGTCGGATCGGCCAGCACCCGCGCCACCGGCGCGAACTGCGACATCTCATACGCCACCGGGCGATCGAACAGCCGGTCGGCTTCCGGCAGCACCGCCAGCGACGACAGCGTCATCAGCAGCGTATGACCGTCGGGTTCAGCCCGTGCCGCCGCCGCATTGCCGACCGATCCACCACCGCCCCCGGCGCGGTTGTCGACGATCACAGATTTTCCCAGAATGCGCTCCAGCGCCAGCGCGACCGGACGCGCCGCGAGATCCGCCTGTCCGCCCGCCGGAAACGGTACGATCATGGTGACGTTGCGCGACGGCCATGCCGCCTGCGCATGGGAAGTGCCGGAGAGCGTGTGCAATGCAACCTGCGACAACGGCAGAACCGCGGCCGCCTTCAAAACCTCGCGTCGATTCATGATGCCTCCCAACGTCTTCTTATTTTGAAGACCTGAGTTTCCGCACCTTCAACCGGCTTTGCAAGCTCTCTCCCGAAAGCTCAGGGCTCCCGCCCGAATTAGATGCCGAGCGCGACGCCATCCTTGCGATGGTCGGTGGCGCCGAGCAGGACGCCGCGTTCGTGATCAATCCAGATCGCCTGACAGCCGCCGATTGCGGCGTCGGCCCATTTCACATCGTGTCCGCGCGCGGCCAGTTCCGCGCCGATCTCCCTTCCGAAGGTCGGCTCCAGCGACAGCACGCCTTCGAACGCAAACGAGCGCGGCGCTTCCGACGCCACCTGAATGTCCATGCCGAGGTCGAACACGTTGGAGAGAAAATTTCCGTGGCCGGTCGCTTGATAGTGGCCGCCCATCACGCCGAACGGCATGACGCAGCGTCCGCCCTTCATCACCATGCCCGGAATGATGGTGTGCATCGGCCGCTTGTTCGGCCCGAGCGCGTTGGGGTGACCGGGCTGGAGCCGAAAGCCCCAGCCACGGTTGTGCAGCAGCACGCCGGACTTCGGCGCATAAATACCGCTGCCGAACGGCTGAAACAGCGAGTTGATGAATGACACTGCGTTGAGGTCGCGGTCCACCACGGTGACGTACACCGTATCCTTGTGCTCGATATCGTCCCAGTCGACTGCCGCAGTGGCGCGCGTCATGTCGATCTTGCTGCGGATCGCGCCGATATAGCTGTCCGAGAGAAAATGCGCCGCATCGACCTTGCCGTTCGCCGGATCGCAGAAGAACGCATCGCGCGCGCGGTATGCCGCCTTGCTCGCCTCCGCCAGCAGGTGTACGCGGTCCACTTCTGACAGCGCCTTGATGTCGTAACCCGCCAGCGTGCGCAGGATCATCAGCGCCGCGAGGCCCTGCCCGTTCGGCGGACATTCGAGAATCTCATGGCCACCGTAACTTGCGGAAATAGGCGTCACATCTTCCGGCGCGTTCGCGGCAAAATCCGCGACGGTATGCGCGCCGCCAAGGCCTTGCAGCACGCCCGCAAGTTCCTCCGCGACTTCGCCCTCATAAAACGCGGCGCGGCCTTCGCGCGCGATGCGGCGCAGCGTCTTGCCGAGCGCCGGCTGGCTGCGCCGGTCGCCGATGGCGGGCGCAACGCCGCCGGGCAGATACTGTTCTTTCGCCGCAGGGTTGCTTTCGAGACGCGCGCGATTACGCGACCAGTCCAGCGCGACGCGCGGCGTGATGCGGAAACCGTTCTCGGCAGCGTCGATCGCCGGCTTGAAGATCTCGTCCAGCGATTTGCTGCCGTGCTTTGCAGCGAGCCTGCACCATGCATCGATCGCGCCGGGAATCGTGATGCCTTCGATCGACGTCGGTGTGAGAGCCTTCGCGCCCTTGGCCATGGTCGCCGCAAGATCGGTCTTCGCCGGCGTGCGACCCGATCCATTGAGCGACACCGGCGCGCCTGCCTTCGGTGAATACAGCACGAAACAATCGCCACCGACGCCGGTCATCTGCGGCTCAACAACACCCTGCAAGGCAACCGCCGCGATGGCGGCGTCCATCGCGTTGCCGCCGGCTTTGAGAATATCGAGCGCGGCGAGTGTCGCCTGAGGGTGCGAGGTCGCGGCCATGCCGCGTTCCCCCACTGCGATGGAGCGGGACGGCGAGATGAAATTGCGCATTCAGGGGACCTTTAAGGATGGAAATCCATTTTAGGCCGACTTGAGCCGCCGATCCACCCCTCGCCGGGAATGTGATGCATTCCTACCTCGCCGCGCGTTTGGCGCGGCCGAGTTTGTCGGCGAGAAAATCCGCCAGCACCTCGACGCGCGCCGGTCGCGGCCCGCCCGGCGGCATCACCAGATGCACCGCGCCTTCAGGCTGCTTCCAGTCCTTGAGGATCACTTCAAGCCGCCCGTCGGCGATGGCGTCACCGACAATGAAGTCCGGCAGATCGGCGATACCTAGCCCGGCCAATAACGCCGGCATCGGCGCCTCGCCGTTGTTGACGCGCAACTGTCCGGACGGCCTTACCGTTGCCTGCTCGCCCGCCGTATTGACGTAGTGCCAGACACCCGGCGTCGAGAGATATGCGTAGCCGAAGCACTTGTGGTCGGCGAGATGCATCGGATGGGTCGGCCGGCCGTGCTTCTTGAGATAGGAGGGCGCCGCCACCGTGTAGCGCCGCACCCCGCAGAGCCGGCGCGCGACGAGTGACGAATCCGGCAGGCGCGCGATGCGGATGCCGGCATCGAAGCCGTCACCGATCAGATCGACCATGGCATCGCTCAGATGCAGATCGATGGACACCTCGGGATAGGCAGCGAGAAACTCCGGCAGCAGCCGCGCGATGACCCTGACGCCGAAGGTCATCGGCACCGCAAAGCGCACCAGTCCCCGCGGCACGGATGATTGCGCGAGCGCTTCGCTCTCCAAGGCCTCGCCGTCCATCAGAAGCTGCGCCGCGCGCTCGGCCAGTTTCTGGCCCGCATCGGTCAGCGCCAGTTGCCGCGAGGTGCGATTGAACAGACGCGCGCCGAGCCGCTCTTCAAGCCGGCTGACGGCCTTGGAAACGGTGGCTTTCGACAGCGCCAGTTCCGCCGCTGCCCCTGCAAACGACCGTATTTCCACGACTTTTGCGAAAATCGCGAGCGCCTCGAAGTCCGGGAGCCTGGACATGGCGGCTGTCCCTCAGGTGCAAAAATGGAAACAATGAGTTTCAATAGTTTCTATTTATGCATCATTCGGGAGCGCTTATCCATAGCCCATCGACGAATTCAGCAAGCGAACTCCCACGCAAGGAGGCCCCCAATGTCCAAGTCACTCAAAGGCAAAGTCGCTCTGGTTACCGGCGGATCGCGCGGCATCGGCGCATCAAGCGCAAAGGCACTCGCCGACGAAGGCGCGAACGTCGCCATCAGCTATTCGGCGTCCGCCGACAAGGCCGAGGCCGTCGTCCGCGAACTGAAAGCCAAGGGCGTCGAGGCGAAAGCCTTCAGGGCCGATCAGGCCAACAGCGCCGAGGTCGATCAACTGGTGAAGGACGTCGCCAAGCATTTCGGCCGTCTCGACATCCTCGTGAACAACGCGGGCGTTGCGGTGATGGGTGCCGTCGACGATCCGAACAGCGATACCGCAGCGTTCGATCGCCAGTACGCGATCAATATCGATGGCGTCGTGACCGCCATTCGCTCGGCATCGAAGCTGATGGGCGAAGGCGGCCGCATCGTCACCATCGGTTCGGACATCGCCACCCGCGCATCGTTTCCCGGCATGGCCGACTACGCCGCCACCAAGGCGGCGATCGTCGGCTACACCAAGGGCGCGGCACGCGACCTCGGCCCGCGCGGCATCACCGTCAACGTGCTGCAGCCGGGCTCGATCGACACTGACATGAATCCGGCTGACGGCCCGGGCTCGGAGGCGCAGCGCACGCTGCATGCGCTTCAGCGCTACGGCAAACCGGAAGAGATCGCCGCGGGCGTCGTGTTTCTCGCCAGCCCCGGTGCGTCGTTCGTGACCGGCACGGTACTCAACGTCGATGGCGGCTTCGGCGCCTGATCCCAATCGACGCCAGGCGCATCACGCGCCGGGCGGTCCCCTCAAGCACATTCAACGAAGGAATATCCCATGATCGAACTTCGCCCCTTCAACAAACTCGGCAGCGCGGATCACGGCTGGCTCAAGGCCAGGCATCACTTTTCGTTCGGGAGCTATCGTAACCCTGCCAATATCAGCCACGGCAGCCTGCGCGTCTGGAACGACGACGAGATCGCGCCGAACACCGGTTTCCCCGCGCATCCCCATGCCAACATGGAAATCATCACCTTCGTGCGCGAAGGCGCGATCACCCATCAGGACTCGCTCGGCAACGAGGGACGCACTGAAGCCGGCGACGTGCAGGTGATGAGTGCGGGTTCAGGCATCCGCCACTCGGAATACAATCTTGAGCCGGTGACGACCAAGATCTTCCAGATCTGGATCGTGCCGACGCAGGAGGGCGGACAGCCGACCTGGGGTGCGAAGCCGTTTCCGAAGGCTGACCGCTCCGGCAAGTTCGTCACCATCGCCAGCGGCTTCAAGGCCGACAACGATGCGCTGCCGATCCGAGCCGATGCGCGCGTGCTCGCTACCACGCTGAAGGCCGGCGAAACAGCCGAATATGCCTTCGGCGAGAAGCGCTACGGTTATCTCGTGCCGGCCAGCGGCAGCGTCGAAGTGAACGGTGTGCGCGCCAACACCCGTGACGGCGTCGCCGTCCAGAAGGAAGCATCGGTGAAGATCACCGCGCTCGAAGACACCGAACTCGTACTGGTGGATGCGGCGTAAGCCGCCTCCATCCCGCTCCACCCCCCTACTCAACTCTGAAAAACTGAAGGAGGCCATCATGGCCAAGGTTCTCGTACTTTACTATTCCGCCTACGGACACATCGAAGCGATGGCGAATGCCGTCGCCGAGGGCGCCCGCGAAGCCGGCGCGACCGTCGACATCAAGCGCGTGCCCGAACTCGTTCCGCCGGACGTCGCCAAGGCGTCGTACTATAAGGTCGATCAGGCGGCGCCGATCGCCAAGATCGACGATCTCGTGAACTACGACGCGATCATCGTCGGCACTGGCACCCGCTTCGGCCGCATGTCGTCGCAGATGGCGAACTTTCTCGATCAGGCCGGCGGCCTGTGGGCGAAGGGCGCGCTGCACGGCAAGGTCGGCGGCGCGTTCAGTTCGTCGGCCACGCAACACGGCGGCCAGGAGACCACGCTGTTCTCGATCATCACCAACCTGCTGCACTTCGGCATGGTTGTGGTCGGCCTGAACTACGGCTTCGCCGGCCAGATGGGCGTCAAGGAAGTCACCGGCGGTTCGCCGTACGGCGCGACCACCATCACCGACGGTGACGGCAGCCGCCAGCCGAGCCAGAACGAGCTCGACGGCGCGCGTTATCAGGGCCGTGCCATCGCGGAAACCGCGAAGAAGCTGCATGGCTGATCGACATTCGGCGGCGCTGGCA
>JAUSAX010000136.1 GCA_030652315.1 Afipia sp.
TCTTCTTCTTCTTCTTCTTTGTGTCGGGCGCTGGCGGCGGTGTCAGCGGACAACCGGCGAAAGCCGCGTCGTGTCAGTCGGTCAGTCCGACCACTTCGCGCACCGCTTCGATCGGCTGGATCGCGGCCGACCAGAAATTCCACTCCGGGCTGAACAGGTCGGCCGAAGTGTCCTCGCCGCGCGCCCATGCATAAAAGAACTCTTCCGGCTCGAACGCGCCGGTCGCGGCACCGGCGACATCGTTGAGCGGAATGCCGAGATGCCAGCTCAGGATCACCGGCAGCACATGGCCGGACATGGCGTGGCTGCGATGCATGGTTGCCGTCAGCGTCGATGTCAGAAGTTCGCCGCGCGGCGAGGTATCGTAGCCGGCGAGCACGTGGGTTGAATCGTGCGGCACCGCGAACTCGAAATTGAGCGCGGTCGCTTCGCCGGGATAGGCGTAGCCATTGGCCTGATAGAACATCGCGAACGCATGACCGAACGTGTTCTCCGGCAGCCGCGCCAGCGCATGGAAACGAGTCGCGAGTGCGGGATCGGGCTGCGCATCGTAAGGCTGCAGCCACGGCCCCATCTCCGCGGTGGCCCATGCGCGGCCGGTCACGCTCTCAAGGTTCGCGTGGATCATGTGGGCCTTGGCTTCTTTCATGTCGCCCAGCGCCAGCCGCGCCAGATCGTGAACGAAGTCGTCGCGGACGCCGAGTTGATCCGCGAGCTTCACCACGGCACTCAGCTTGGCGGGGTCCAGCGTACCGCCGACAAACGCCATGACGGCCGCGAAGCTCACCGCCTGCGTGGCGAGGGTGGAATCGGCAACCAGGTCGGCCTGCCGGTAGGGACTGAGCGGCGTCAGCCCCGCGAGCCCGAACTGCGGCTCGAGATGAAAGATGTAACGGGTCGCGGCGGCGATGGTCTCGTGGTCGATCGTCGCCGGGAGTCCCTCGGTCGCTGCGATACCGAGCATCACGGCGAGCGTGCTGCGGGCCTGATCCAGCGTTGCGGGAATGTGCATGGGCCGTGCCGCGATCCTATCTGAACTGCCTGCGGCAGAGCGGGCTGAGCTTCCGGACGTTCTTTTGCATGCAGGCCGTGATGCGTTTCACATCGGGGATGTACTCCCGGCAGAGCCTCATGGCGTCCTGGCGGCAGGCGCGGCGCTGTTCCGGCGTTCCTGCTGCGTCGGCGGCGGACGGAGCCGCGGCGAGAAGCGCGATGGCTGCGCAGGCGATGCATGCCATAGTTATCAGTCGGGTCATGGTTCGGTCCCTTGATCATGGAACCGTAACCTGATCGCTATTGCCCATCAAACGGTAAACTGCATCGCGCGGTTTCGTTTGGGCATGATCTTGCCCGAAAACCGGTCCCCACTTTTCGGGATCATGCCTAGTGATGCGCCGGCACTTCCACGCCCTGTGCAGAATATTGCCGGATCTTGTTGCGCAGTGTGCGGACCGACACGCCAAGCACGCGCGCGGCGCGGGTGCGGTTGCCGTCGCAGCGCGCCAGCGTTTGCAGGACAAGCTCGCGCTCGATTTCTCCGACCGTGGCGCCGATCAGCAGCGGAACCACCTGGTTCGGCGCCATGGCGGGCGCGTCCGGCAATGGCTCAAATGTGGATGGCGATGTGTTTTGGCTCATCGAGACCTCCCGACCAACGTCTGCCCGTGAGATGCAGACGATTGCGTTACTGATCTCAGCCCCCGTAAAGGGTGGGCCGATATGGTTAACGAAATCCTAATTCCCAAATAACCCATTCAAGGGACTGGGGAATTGGAACCCGATGGAACCGCAAGGGATCGCTGGGGAAATCGGGCGAGGTGAGATCGCGTGCCTAAAATTTGCGCGCCTCAAGGCGGGGAATTAAGTGAGATAGGCCCGCATTGGGGTCTCGTGGAAGGAGCGCATCATGTGCCGCAACATCAAGACGCTGTTCAATTTCGAGCCGCCCGCGACCGAAGATGAAATTCACGCGTCGGCGTTGCAGTTCGTGCGCAAGCTCTCCGGCTTCAACGCGCCGTCGAAGGCGAACGAAGCCGCGTTCGAACTCGCGGTCGCCGAAGTTTCCGCCAGCGCGCGAAAATTGCTGGCATCGCTGCACACCCATGCGCCCACACGCGACCGTGAGATCGAAGCGGAAAAGGCGCGGGAGCGGAGCAGGGCACGTTTCGGCTGAGCGCGGTGATCGGTCCCGGCGAAGCGTCGTCACGCTGCCGCGTCAGGCTGCCTTGGCGAAGCCGCTGGAATTCAGTGTTGCGGCAGCACGACCGGCACAAAGCGCGGATCGCTCGACGCGGCCCGCCGATCAATCGCAGCCACCCGCATCAGGGCTTCAAGCTTCAATAAAAAGATTTCCGCCAACATTGTCATAATCCTTCGTCGATGACTGTCTGGCAGTTGAACGCCGACTCGAACGGCGGCGTTCAATGTCTGATTTAAAACGTATGCCTGACGGCCGGCGTCCGCAATGATCTTGCCGCCGGCGGATAAGAAGTTAACGTGACCTCCGCACCAGGAGGCATTCGATGAAAACTGTCGCCGCGCTGCTCGTTGTGTTGTCGGCTGTCATATTCCCGGCCGTCACCCGGGCCGACACTTCGGACCGCTTCGCCATGGGCGGGTGGATCGAGAAATTCCAGCCTGCCATCGATCAGGCCAACGCCAGCGGCGAGCTGTTTCGCATCCGTGGCCATTGCCAGTCCAACTGCACGCTGTTTCTCGGCGTGCGCAATGTCTGCGTCGAGCGCGGCGCGACCTTGCTGTTTCACGCCGGTCACGGCCGTGGTCCCAACAGGCACGTCATCAATGCAGGTTCGACCCAGCGGATGCTGAACGCCTACAACGCCAGGCTGCGGCGGTATGTGACCGCGAACGGATATCTGGCGAAGCTGGAGTTCAGCTCCATCTCCGGCGCGCGGATCATCGACGAGTTCGGTTACAAGGAGTGTCCGCGCGGCGGGTGAGGGGCGTCGCGGGGCAAGATGGGGACATGTGTCGTAGCCAGGCTGCGCACGGCATCAGTGTTTCGCGAAATTGGAGGCCGGATATCCAACCGCTCGCCCATGACTGTTGCGTGGCGTTCGATCCCGGCTTACGTTTGAATTTTCGGCGGTGGCGATATACGCCATCGCAAATGTATATTTTGCGCTTTTCAATGTTGCGCGAGGTCAAGCGCCTGAAGCTCAACGAGTAACATCAGATACGAAGCCATTTTTCAGAGCGGAATATTGCAGGGAGATCGTTATGGCGATGCTGATTTCAACGCGGATTGCGAATGCCGATGCGAACAAATACCTTGATGGCAAGCACTACTCGGGCGCGGGCGTCTCGCAGTATATAAAAATCGTCAATAAGTCGAAAAAACCGATGTCCAATGTCGCCATAGCCACATTGGATTTCAAGCGCGATCCGATGTGGGGTGAAGTCATTCCTGTTCCGGACATCAAGGCCGGTTCATCAAGAACGATTGATCTCAAGAAGAAGAAGCTTCAGCTCATCGAATTCAAAATCAAATGGTTCGTGGATGGCGCGAAGTATCTTCACGAACAGTCTCACACCACATTTGGCCATTGGGACTACTTCACAGTCATAGAACTCACATTCGATGATTATGGATACTTCCTGTCCGTTCTTCGCTGGGAGCCGGTTGAGACCTGACGCGAGAAAACTGTTCCCGCTCGGTGCAACGAACAATCTCCTAATTACCTAAATCCAGCGGACGAAGCCGGCAGCGCAGTTCACCCGCTTGAGGTTTTTGAGGAGGCTTCGCGGCGATCGAGGTGTCATGTCCGCAGGGGCGGGGTAGGCCATGCAACCAGGATAAGCGGTGGCGCGGAACGCGCGGTGTTCGCGTCAGGCCGCGCGTTGCGCCAGGAAACCCCAGTCCCACGGCAGTTGCTTTGAGCCACGCGGCTTGCGCATGCCGTCCACCGACCAAGGATAATACACCCGCGCAATGCGCGTGATCTCGAAACCCTTTTCGGAGACGGTGGAGATCAACTCATCGCGCTCGTAGAATTTCTGCCAGACGCCGTCGCGGCTGACGAGGCCGCCGGTCTTGACCTTGATCTTGTCTGCCGCCGCGCCGAGCTTGTTGACCATCAATTGCGATTCCATCGACGGCACCACCACCAGCGCATGAGCCGATGGCTTGGTCACGGCGGCGAGGGTTGCCCACAGCGCATCCCGCTTGGCTTCGCGCGGCGACGTGATGACATTCAGGCAGACGGTGAGATCGGCGACGCTTCCGAGCACGTCCGCCGACTTGCAGACATCCATCGCCATCCATTTCGCGTTCGGCATCTCCGCGCAACGCTTCTTTGCGCGCGCGACGATGCGCGGCGCGAAGTCGATGCCGGTGATCCTGTCGAAGCGATGTCCGAATTTCTTGACGAAGCTGCCGACCCCGCAACCGAGATCGACCAGTTCGAGATTCTTCCGTGAACGGCAAGCGGCGGCAACGAAACGCGGCATCTGGCCGTTCGTCTCATCGGTGACGATATCGCAGACCAGCGACTCGAATTTGGCGGCGTGCAGATCCCATTCAACTCGATTCACAGAAACCTCCCGTTGGTTATTGTGAAGCCGAATCGATTAAACAACAGAAACGGCCGCGGCGATACGCACCGCGGCGCCTAATCTGTTGATCAATAGCGTGTCTTGTTCGGCAGGTTCCGGTATTCGAGCCAGACCTTCTGCGCGTCGCCGCGCATCAGTTGCGCCACGCGAACAGTTCGCTTGGCGTATGACTGCTTCATATCCTGATTGATGTTCGAGTCATCGAACAGGTCGGCGTAATCGCTCCACGATGCCGCGTAGTAGATTTTATCGACCCGCGCCCAGTACGCCGTCGAGTAGCACATCGGGCAGGGCTCGCAGCTCGAGAACAGCGTCGCGCCCTTGATGTGCGGCGAGCCAACCTTCTTGCAGGCCATGCGGATGGCGTTCACCTCGGCGTGCGCGGATGGATCGTTGTCACGCAGCACGCTGTTGCCCGACGACGACAGGATCTCGTTGTTCATCACCACGACCGCGCCGAACGGGCCGCCGGTCTTCTCGACGACGCCCGCCTTGCGCATCAGATCGACGGCGTGACTCATGAACTTGCGGTCCTGATCGCTCGCGACCTGCTTCGGCGCGTCTTCCGCGAAGGCGACATCCGATCCGGCGGCGGCCATCAGCGCGGCGGCGCCGGTGGTCAGGAAATTCCGGCGATGAACGATGCGCGCGGAGGCGAACAGGGTGTTGAGCGGTGTCTCGCTGTCTTCAGAACGGGAGTCCATCGTGCATGACCTCGATCTCCGGCACAGCGCCGGACAAAAAATCCGGCTTGCGCTCATCGCTGGCCGGAAACGCGGGTTCGAGGATGTCTTAGCGGCAGGTTCCTTTCAGTTGTGTTGCTGAAGTTCCTCCAACTGCACTGCGAAACGCGCTTTGCGGGCCTTGTGGCCATTCGCAAAACGCCTGCGGAAACGGGACGCGGGTGCTAGAATCAGCCACCAAACTTGATTCGGCTTTGCCGATGCGTTCGCAGCTTCCGCTGTCCGCGCCACCTTCACACCCATCCGGAGATTCCATCATGCGTCTGTCATCTGCCATTCGCGCCGCGCTGATCGCTGTGACGGCGCTCATTGGAGCCGGGCTGTCATCCGCCCATGCCGACAGTGGCACCGTCTCGCTCGTCATCTACAAGGCCGGATGGTTCATCGGCGGCTCGGGTGGCAGCGGCACGCTCAACTTCCGGGGCAGGAGCTACGCGCTGTCCACCGGCGGTATCGACTACGGCCTGGTGTTCGGCGGATCGAAGACTGTGCTGCGCGGCCGCGTCAGCAACATCAACCGCCCGTCGGATGTCGCCGGTGTCTATGGCGCAGCAGGCGCAGGCATCGCGGTCGGCCGTGGCGCGCGCGCGATCGTGCTGACCAACCAGAAGGGCGCGGTGCTCGAACTCTCCGGCCGGCAGACCGGGCTGATGGCCAACGCCGACCTGAGCGGCCTTGCGATCACGTTGAAGTAAAACGGACGACGCTGTTGACGGCGCGCACGCCGCCGATAGCTAGCCGTCGGTGGATGTTGCGATGGCGGTCTCGCTCGTGGGCGTGGCCGCCTTTTGCTTGCTCCACACATCCTGACCGATCATTCCCGCAGCCATCGCTGCGACGAACACGATCACCGACAGGCTAAGCCCGGCGAGATTGACCAACGCCGGGCCGGGACAAAGCCCGACCAGACCCCAGCCGATCCCGAACAGGACTGCGCCCGTGACCAGCGGCGCATCGATGTCCTTGCGCGTCGGCCAGAGAGACTGCGCAGCAAACAGTGGCGCGCCGCGCCCCCGCGCCAGCGCGAAGCCGATGCTGGTGACCGCGACCGCGCCAGCCATCACGAAGGCCAGCGTCGCGTCCCACGCGCCGAAGATGTCGAGGAAGCCGAGCACTTTCGCCGTGTCGGTCATGCCGGAGATCAGCAGACCTGCGCCGAAAATGAGTCCGCAGGCAAAACTCACATAAACGAGCGGCATGATCAGCCTCCCAGAGTGTTTTCGAGCGAAGTGGATACCGCTTCGCGCAAAGAAAACGCGTCAAAAACATAGAGTCCGTGACGCACGATGGCGACGGTGATGATGGCTGCCGCCATGAAGATCGCGGTGGCAACGAGCGACCGCGCGGACAATCGCGCGATACCACACACGCCGTGGCCCGAGGTGCAGCCGCCGCCCATGCGGCTGCCGAAGCCGACCAACAGCCCGGCGATGACGATCACGATCAGGCTTGCGGGCATTACCGGCGAGGGAAGTGCCGCGCCGGTGAAGAACGAGCCGAGCAGCGGTGCTGCAATCAGGCCTGCGATGAAGGCGATCCGCCAGCCGCGATCACTCGTCGCGGGTGATAGAAGTCCGCCGAAGATGCCGCTGATACCGGCGATGCGTCCGGTCAGCAGCATCAGCATGGCGGCAGACAGCCCGATCAGCGCGCCGCCGACGAGTCCGGCAAGGGGTGTGAAGTTGTGCATGGCGTTCCTTCTCAGATGCGCCGCGTCATCTTTCGCGGCGGCGGCTCACGCGAGTGCGACCACCGCGGAGCCTATCACGCCGCGGGATTGTGCGCCTTCGCCTTCTTGCGCAGCGGAAAGCGGCGTCAGTCCTGGAAGCTGAACGGAATGCGGGGATCGTCGATCGGCAGGCGGGACTTGTCCGGATCGCGGGGGTCATAAACCCTGGTCGGCATATTGATGAACGTCGTATCCTCGGAGCCGAGATTCTGCACGCCGTGAGCGACGAAGGGTGGAATGCGCAGCAGGCTCGGCCGCTCCTTGCCGACGATCAAAACCGAAAGCTTGTTGAAGGTCGGGCTGTCCTGTCTGATGTCGAACAGCACGACCCTCAAGCGGCCGCGCGTATAGGCAAGCCGGTCGAACTGATGGCGATGATAAACCCAGCCGCGGATCGATCCGGCTTTCGCTTCGACCTCGTAGACATGCACGATCGGTTCGATCAGCCCGTCCCGCATGGTCAGAAGCTCGGTCAGCGCGCCACGATGATCGGCGCGCGCGACCAGCGGCGTCACGGTGACGCCATCGATCAGATCAGCGGCAGGTGTTGTGGCGGGCGCTTGTGCCGGCGCAAACGGCGTGTCCTGAACGAAATCGTCCGGGCTGAGAAGGGAGGCGGTGGGATTGCTTGAAGTGCTCATAAGGTGTGCCGCCTGACTTGAAGGCGGGACCTATACAGCAATGGGCAGTGCACAGCGCCGCCGCAAGGCGGTTATCAACTATTCAGATGCCCTAACCGGTATTTCCACAATTGACGACGCCACGAAATCGCTCAGCAATACGCTGGGACGAACGATGGAAGCGATGGACTTCATTCCCGAGTGGACTCCGCAAGTGTATGGGACAGCCGTTCATGTCGCCTTTGGAACAGCTGTCAGGTTCGAAGGGTTGCGCGGTATCGGCTTCACCGATGTCGAACATAGTTTCAGAGAGGGCGTCGAAGCGCAGCACGGTGAACTCGGTAGCATCCGGACAGACGTCTTGCTTCGAAATGAGGTCGGCGACATCGTCGCAATTTACGATGTAAAAACCGGGCAGGCAGGCCTCTCCCCTCGACGTGTCAGGGAAATTCGCCGTCATTCCGGCGCTCCGTCGAACGTTCCGATCATTGAGTTGCACATTCTGCGTGGCGCGAGCATTAAGTCGAACTCCCTTCAAGTCTTCGCACGGCTCTGGCGGCCGGAAAATCGTCAAGACAGTGAAGATCTGGCGGAAGCCGGATAAGGTGTCGTTGCTGTCGGATTGTTGCGAGGAGTGCCGCCAACATGTCGGAAGGTCTTTCAAGAAGCGCAGCAAGACTGGCATTCGTTCTTTTGAGTTCGAACTGCCAGTCGTAGCCGTAGGTTGGCCAGTCCGCCATCCGCTTGAAGAGCGATCGCGAGAGTTCGATGTCGCCAAGAAGCCATGACGCAATCGCCGCATTTTGGACCGGCCAGCCATCGCGGAGCGGCTGAGACAAAAGGTGGCGGTGGATATCATCCAGCGTTCTGAATCGCTCTCTCATGGTGAGAACTTCGCGCGCCGCGACAGCGGCCATACTATCGATTAATGGAGTGAACTGCCCGACGTTTTCGAACGAGATGAAATCAATCGGACGGTATACAGGGAGAAATCCTCCCCCAGCATGCCAAAGGCAATTTGTGCCAATATTGAGATAGCTACCTTTCGACCATCCACTTGGCTGAAATTCAATCCAGATCGCCCAAAAACGCTGGTCCGAATACCAGACTCGCGATTGACCCTTACGGACGCATCCGAGCGGTGTGAGCACAGCTTTCGCCGCAGCTGCGATCAGTCTTCCGTGCTCATTTTGGGATGGCATTTCGAGCGTGCCTTGGTGATGGGCGATAGCTCAACGATATCCTCGATCGACTGATTTTGAACGTTGTGGGCCATAAAGCAAGGCCGGGCTCTCGCCCGGTCTTTTGTTTCGATGGATGCCCGGGTCAAGCCCGGGCATGACAATATGTGAGAGTTGGTGGAGATCAGAAAGCCTTGTTACTTTCCTTCACCGCTTCAGCCTCGACATAGACCTGTCCGCCCATCTTGACGAACTTCTCGCTCATTTGGGCCATGCCGTCTTCGATCACGCCGGAGATCGTCATGCCAACGCCGGGCAGTTTGCCGTCGAGGTTCAGCGCGGCCTTTTCGTTGTCGCCCAGCGTCGCCGCGTAGTCGCGCACGTCCTGCGTGATCTTCATCGAGCAGAACTTCGGCCCGCACATCGAGCAGAAATGCGCGACCTTGTTGGCTTCCTTCGGCAGCGTCTCGTCGTGATAGCTGCGCGCCGTTTCCGGATCGAGGCCCAGGTTGAACTGGTCCTCCCAGCGGAAGTCGAAGCGCGCGCGGCTCAATGCGTCGTCGCGCAGCTGCGCCGCCGGATGTCCCTTGGCCAAGTCCGACGCATGCGCCGCGATCTTGTAGGTGATGACGCCGACCTTGACGTCGTCGCGGTTGGGCAGGCCGAGATGCTCCTTCGGCGTCACATAGCAAAGCATCGCGCAGCCGAACCAGCCGATCATCGCAGCACCGATGCCGGACGTGATGTGATCGTAGCCCGGCGCGATATCCGTCGTCAGCGGTCCGAGCGTGTAGAACGGCGCTTCACCGCACTCCTTGAGCTGCTTGTCCATGTTGATCTTGATCTTGTGCATCGGCACGTGGCCGGGGCCTTCGATCATCACCTGGCAGCCCTTGGCCCACGCGATCTTGGTGAGTTCGCCGAGGGTTTCGAGTTCGGCGAACTGCGCGCGGTCGTTGGCGTCGGCGATCGAGCCGGGACGCAGACCATCTCCTAATGAAAACGACACGTCATACTTGCGCATCAGGTCGCAGATCTCGTCGAAGTGCGTGTAAAGGAAGCTCTCCTTGTGATGCGCGAGGCACCACTTCGCCATGATCGAGCCGCCGCGCGAGACGATGCCGGTGACGCGGTTCGCGGTGAGGTGGATATACGGAAGCCGCACGCCGGCATGGATGGTGAAATAGTCCACGCCCTGTTCGCACTGTTCGACCAGCGTGTCGCGATACAACTCCCAGGTCAGCTTGACCGGATCGCCGTCGCACTTCTCCAGCGCCTGATAGATCGGAACGGTGCCGATCGGGATCGGCGCGTTGCGCAAAATCCATTCGCGGGTGGTGTGGATGTTGCGTCCGGTGGAGAGGTCCATCACGGTGTCCGCGCCCCAGCGGATCGCCCACACCATCTTGTCGACTTCTTCCTCGACCGACGACGTCACGGCGGAGTTGCCGATATTGGCGTTGATCTTGGTCAGGAAGTTGCGGCCGATGATCATCGGCTCGAGTTCGGCGTGGTTGATGTTGCAGGGGATGATCGCGCGGCCGCGCGCGATCTCGCTGCGCACGAATTCTGGCGTGATGAACGCCGGGATTTCGGCTCCGAACGACTCGCCGTCTGCGAGAGCGGCTTCCGCGCGCTCCAACTGCTGCTTGCGCCCGATGTTCTCGCGGTTCGCGACGTAGATCATCTCCTTGGTGATGATGCCCTTGCGCGCGAATTCGAGCTGGGTGATCGGCGCATCGCCGACGCCGCGGAATGGCTTGTGGTGCGCCTTGAAAGCAGCCGCGGCATGCTTCTCGCCGACATTTCCGTTGTCTTCGGCCTTGATCTCGCGGCCTTCATATTCCTCGACGCCGCCGCGCTCCTTGACCCACTCGATGCGTGCGCGGGAGAGGCCGGCATTGACGTCGATAATGACGTTCGGATCGGTATAGGGACCGGAGGTGTCGTAGACCGGAAGGTTCGGCTCGCCCGCGCCCTCGGACAGGATGATCTCGCGCAGCGGGACGCGCAGGTCCGCCGCCTCGTCGGGCGTCACGTAGATCTTGCGCGACGACGTCAGGCTGCCGGTGGTGACAGCGGGCTTCAGGTCGGCTGTTGCGATGGGCTTGTTCATGGTGCGTCTCCCGTTCGGGTCAGTTTGGTTGTTTCAGCGATATCCAAAAAAGCAAAAGATGAGTCCGATCACGATCCAGATCGCGGCGGCGGCAGCGGGCATGTAGGATTGCTTCATCATGGCGCGGCCACGCTGCACGACGAACTGTGGCGCGATCAGGCGGATTGCGCCGCCGATAGCGGTGAGCCAGCCGAACAGCGTGATCAGGCCGCGCCAGTCCGCGGTCCAGACATTGTGCGTAACGACAATCGCGACGCCTCCGAGCATCGTGAGAAGGCCGCTGATGAACATCAGGGCGCGGTTTGCCATGAACTCATCGGCCATGTCGCGGAACGCGCGGCCGTTGACCAACACCGCTATCCCGACCGCGAGCATCACCGGCCCGATCAGTTTTGCGATGAGGATCGACGTGTTCATCGCCGCTCTCCTATGCCGCCTCTGAGTAATCGGTGAGCCAGGCGCGCACGCGCGCGTCCGGATCGGCGTTCTGGGTGACGTCGCTGACGACGGCGATGGAGTTGGCGCCAGCGGCGAAAATCATTTCAGCCTGTTCGAGCTTGATGCCGCCGATGGCGACCAGCGGGATGTCGCCGATCAGAAGCTTCCATGCGGTGATGCGCTCGATACCCTGCGGCGCGAAGCGCATCTTTTTCAGCGTCGTCTCGTAGATCGGGCCGAGCGCGATGTAGTCGGGCTTGTAGGCGAGGGCGTTGTCGAGTTCGGTCTCATCGTGGGTGGACAGGCCGAGCGTCAGCCCGGCGCGGCGGATGGCGTGAACGTCGGCGGTGTCGAGATCTTCCTGGCCGAGGTGCAGATGCTGCGCGCCGGCCTCGATGGCTGCGCGCCAGTAGTCATTCACCACGAGCTTGGTCGGCGTGCCCTTGGTCACGGCGAGCGCTTCGCGGACGATGGCGAGCGCAGCCACGTCGTCGAGATCCTTGGCGCGCAGCTGAACGGTGCCGACGCCAAGCTTGGTCAGCCGCGCAACCCACGCGACGCTGTCGACCACGGGATAAAAACGATCAGGATACGGCATGCCAGAACGGTGTCCCTACGACAGGAGTTGAAGGAGAAGCGAAATCGCGCGCGCCCATCAGGCCGGCTTCAAAGCCAGTGCGGCCGGCTTCGGCGGCGAGACGGAACGCGTTGCCCATGGCGACCGGATCGTCGGCCTTGGCGATGGCGGTGTTGAGCAACACGGCGTCAAAGCCGAGTTCAAAAGCTTCGGCGGCATGCGACGGCGCGCCGATGCCCGCATCGACAACCAGCGTAATGTCGGGCAGGCGGGCGCGCAGCAGCTTCAGCGCGTCGCGGTTGGTGATCCCGCGCGCGCTGCCGATCGGCGACGCCCACGGCATCACGACCTTGCAGCCGGCGTCGACCAGCCTCATCGCGACGCTCAGATCCTCGGTGCAATAGGGGAACACCTCGAAGCCGTCCTTGATCAGGATTTGTGCAGCTTCAACGAGGCCGATCACGTCGGGTTGCAGCGTCTCGTCGTCGGCGATCACTTCCAGCTTGATCCACGGCGTGTTGAACAGTTCGCGGGCGAGCTTCGCGGTGGTCACGGCCTCGCGCACGCTCTTGCAGCCTGCGGTGTTCGGCAGCACGGAGACTTTCAGTTCGCGGATCAGCGACCAGAACTGATCGCCAGTCTTGCCGCCCGCGGTTTCGCGGCGCACCGACACGGTGACAATCTGGCTGCCCGCAGCGCGGATCGCGTCCTGCATGATCTTGGGCGAGGGATACAGCGCGCTGCCGATCAGCAGGCGCGAGGAAAACTCCTTGTCGTAGAACTTCAATGTATTCATAGCGTCGCTCCGCACACGATCGTCATGCCCGGCCTTGTGCCGGGCATCCACGTCTTGGCTGCAGTTCGAGAAAGACGTGGATGGCCGGGACAGGCCCGGCCATGACGGGCTGAGAGTGCAGCCGCTTCTTGCCTCATCATCACCCTCCCTGCCGTGGCGTGAGGATTTCCACCGCGTCATTGTCGTTGAGTGGCGTTTCGGCCCAGCGCGCGCGCGGCACCACGTCGTAGTTCACTGCGACGGCCAGATGCGTGCCTTCATACTCAAGCTCGGCCAGCAGCGCGTCGACGCGCGTGGCTTTGGTCTCGACGCGTTCGCCGTTGACGATCAGGAACATTGCATCACCTCGTTGTCGATGGCGCCGCGCTCGACATAGGCCAGCGTCAGTTCCGCAAGGGCCGGCGCCAGCAGGAAGCCATGGCGATAAAGCCCGTTGACGGAGATGCGCGTGGCCTCAACGGCGATGCGCGGCAGATTGTCGGGGAAGGCGGGGCGCAGGCCTGCGCCGAATTCAAGAATACGCGCCTCGCCGAAAGCCGGATGCACCGCGTAGGCGGCGCTGAGCAGTTCGAGCGCGGAGCGCACGCTGACGCCGGTGTCTTCGCTCTCGATCGAGGTCGCGCCGAGCATGAAGCGATTGCCGTCGCGCGGGATCACATAGAGCGTCCAGCGTGGATGGAGGAAGCGAACCGGACGCGACAGTTGCACGTCGGGCGTTTCAATGACGATCATCTCGCCCTTGACGCCGCGCAGATCGGGATGCCGGTCGCGCGCACCGAGACCGCGACAATCGATCACGATGCCGTTCTCGCTGGCAAGATCGTCAGGCTCGCAATCGCTGCCGAACTTGATCGTGCCGCCGGCAGCAGCGAGTTTCGCATGAAGTTCGGGAAGCACGCTGCGCGGTTCGACATGGCCTTCGCCGGCAAAGAACAGCGCTTCGCGAAAACGTCCGTCGAGGGACGGTTCGAGCCCGGCGATGCCATCGGCATCGAGGCGGGCGTGATCGGTCGTCAGCCTGGCGAAGCGGTCGAAGTCTGTGCGGTCGCGCGGATGCGCCACCACCAGCGAACCGTTGAACGGCGTGTCCGGCACGTGCTCGCGCCACAGATCGAGCGAGCGGATGCCGAGCCGCGTGATCACCGGCTCGGAGCCTTCGCGTTCGCACCACGGCGCCAGCATGCCACCGGCCCAGTGGCTGGTCGCCTGCATCATCGCGGCGTCGCCGCGCTCATGCAGCGTTACGTCATAGCCCGCGCGCGCGAACAGCAATGCCTGCCATGAGCCGGCGATGCCCGCACCAATAATATTGACGGAAGATTCCCCTCGCGGAGATTTGGCTTTCTGTAGCATCCCTGTCCCTTCGCCGGCATGACCCGGATCAGGTTCAAAGGGTCACCGCGCAACCTGCGGTATCTCAGCTCCACGCCGGAGCCCCCCTCGGAACAGACATACGATAGACCTGATGCACCGGGGTTTCAATGGCCGGGACCCGCGATGCTGCATGGCTTTTCCGCATCGTGGGACAGCGTTTTCGCATCGCGCATTGCGAGGGCGGCACGAAACGCGGCGGGTAAGGGTTCGTTGACCTTGCTGCGACGCGATTGACGCCATTTCGCGCCGGTTTTCAGGGCGCGGTGAGCATTCAAGTTTACCCGGAATTATGCCGCCGGTGGTTAGGTCGGGAACTCGTTCCACGATCCAGGACTGAATATGAGCATCGCCGGTCTCGACGACACCGGACACAAGCCGAGCACGGCCGAGCAAATTCTCGGCCAGGTGCCGGCATGGCTGTGGTTCGGCGCAGGCCTCCTGTTGCTGTTCGTGATCGGCGGCAACCGCGCGCTGCAGGACGCCGACACGTATTGGCAGATCGTGGTCGGACAATGGATCATCGATCACCGCGCATTGCCCACCATCGATGTCTACTCGTTCACCAGGGCCGGCGAGCCATGGATCTCGTCGTCATGGCTGGCGCAGGTGCTTTATGCCGCGTCGTATTTCGCGTTCGGCTGGGCCGGGCCGGTGATTCTTGCGGGCCTCGGAACAGCGGCGGCATTCGCGCTGCTGGCGCAGATCCTGAGCCGGCGCTTTGCGGCGACGCATGCGATCATCGTCGCGATGGCGGCGGCCGTGCTGTCCGCACAACATTTCGTCGCGCGTCCGCATCTGCTGGCGCTGCCGGTGATGGTGGCGTGGGTTTCCGGGCTGGTGAACGCCAGCGACGAGCGCAGGGCGCCGTCGTTCTGGCTGCTTCCGCTCATCGTGCTGTGGACCAATCTGCATGGCGGTTTCGTGCTGGGGCTGGCGCTGATTGCACCGTTCGCGCTCGATGCGGTGTGGAACGCGAATGCGACGCAACGAATGTCGCTGGCGCTGCGCTGGGCGGCGTTCGGCCTGTGCGCCGTGATCGCAAGCTGGATCACGCCCTATGGCTGGAATTCGCTGCTGGCCGCGCGCAGGATTCTCGATCTTGGCAACGCCATGGCGCAGATTCCTGAATGGCAGCCCGTGGATTTCAGCAGCATCGGTCCTTTCGAGGTCTGTCTGCTCGCGGCACTCGGATGCGCGCTCTGGCGCGGCATCGTGCTGTCGCCGCCGCGCATCCTGCTGGTGCTTGGATTGCTGCACATGGCGCTGTCGCACAATCGCAATATCGAGGTGTTCGCGCTGCTGACGCCGCTGGTGCTCGCGAAGCCGCTGTCCGTGCGGTTCGGCCGCAGCGATGTCGCGCACGCCTCGCGCGGCATCACGGGCATCGTTGCAGTCGTCCTCGCGATGTCGCTGGCGATTTGGGCGTTCGCGGCGCGTCACGCCTTCACGCCGATGGTCGTTCAGACACCCGCAGCTGCGGTCGATGTGCTGAAGGCCCGCAAGGCTGAGCGCATTCTGCACAATGCGGGTTTCGGCGGCTATCTCATCACGCGCGGCATCCCGGTGTTCTTCGATGGTCGCGGCGAACTGTACGGCGACGACTTTCTCGTCAGGACGTTTGATGCGCTGGCGCTCAAGGACGTCGGCTCGTTCCTCCGTCTGCTCGAGACTTATAAAATCGACGCCACGCTGCTGACGCCCGCCACGCCAGCCGCCGGTCTGCTCGATCGTCTCGATGGCTGGCAGCGCGTCTACGCCGACGATGTGGCCGTGGTTCACATCCGCAAAGCGGGTGCGCCGCGATGATGACGCAAGACCTGCACGGAGCGCCGCCGCGCTCGGTCATTCCGGTACTGGCGGGCATCGCCGTTTTTGCCGGATTGCTCCTGCTGGGCAACCGCATGCTGGCCGATCCCGACACCTTCTGGCAGATCGAGATCGGCAAGCGGATCCTCGACAGCGGATCGGTTCCGCAACGGGATGTATTCTCCTTCACCATGCAAGGCCAGCCGTGGATTTCCACCCAATGGCTTGCGCAGGTGTGTTTCGCGCTGGCCTTTTCGCTCGCAGGCTGGGCCGGACCCGTGGCGCTCATTGCGGCATCGATCGCGCTCGCGTTCGCGCTTGTCGTCCGTGTCCTCGAGCGGCATCTCGACGGCACGGCGGTCCTCGTTCTTTCCATGATGGCTTTCGCGCTGGCGTCGCCGCATTTTCTTGTCAGGCCGCACACGCTTGCGATGCCGGTGATGGTAGCATGGACCGCGGCGCTGATCGCCGCGGCGGATCGCGGCCAAGCGCCACGGCTTTGGTGGCTGGCGCTTATGATGCTATGGGCCAACCTGCACGGCAGTTTCGTTTTCGGCCTTGCGCTGATCGGGCCGATTGCGCTCGACGCGGTCGTGAACGCCCCGCGTCCGTCGCGCGTGCGGCTGATGCTCCGCTGGGCCGTGTTCGGAGTTCTGGCGCTCGCGGCGAGTTGTCTGACGCCCTATGGCTGGAATTCGCTGCTTGCTGCGCGCAACATCCTCAATCTCGGCGACGCCTTGCTGCTCGTCACCGAATGGCGGCCGGTGGATTTCTCGCGTTTCAATACTGTCGAGGCGTGCCTGCTTCTGGGCGTCGGTATCGTGCTGTTCAAGGGCCTGACCCTGCCGCCGGTCCGCATCCTGCTCCTGCTCGGACTGGTCCACATGGCGCTTGCGCATGTGCGCAATGTGACCGTGCTGGCGTTGCTCGCGCCGATCGTTCTCGCCGCACCTCTGGCAATGTGGTTTCCGCGTTCGGATCGCGCGTGGCTGTCGGGTCTGCGTCCGCGCGTCGTCGCCGCATCTGCAGCTGCATTGCTCGTCGCGCTGACGTCTGTCGCGATCACAATGGGACGATATGCGCCGCCGGCGGGCGTTGGACCTGCAGTCGCCGCGCTGAAGGCGCGAGGCGTCTCGCGGGTGTTGAACGACTATGATTTCGGCGGCTATCTGATCGCGGCGGGCATTCCTGTCGCCATTGATGGACGAACCGAGCTGTATGGCGAGCGTTTCATGATTGAGTTTGATCGCGCAATGACCTTGAAAAGCCCCGCGACGCTGTTCGACGTGATGGATCGATACCGTATCGATGCCACGCTGCTGATGCCCGCGACGCCGGCAGTGAGCCTGCTCGACCGCCTTGAAGGCTGGGAGCGGATTTACGCCGACAATGCCGCCGTCGTTCACGTACGCAAGCCTGGCGCTCCCGCCGGCTACAGAATCAAATCGGCCGAAAGCGTGCAGCGATGAGCGTACAGGCGGAACGCAATACGCTGCCCCTGTGGGTCGGCCTGATCGTCTATGCAGTGATGTTGGCTGCGGGCAATCGCCTGCTGCACGATCCGGATACATACTGGCAGATCGCGGTCGGGCAATGGATGGTCGATCACCGCGCCGTGCCGTGGACGGACACGTTTTCATTCACGATGCAGGGCCAGCCCTGGCTATCGACCCAATGGCTGGCGCAGGTGATTTACAGCCAGTTCTATGCGTGGTTCGGCTGGGCTGGTCCCGTCACACTGGCGGCGCTGGCTATCGCGATGACATATGCGCTGCTGACCCGGTTTCTGGTTCGCTATCTCGCCGACGTGCCAGTGATGATCCTTCTTCCGGTGTCGTTCTTGATGGCGCTGCCGCATCTGTACGCGCGGCCCCATGTGCTGGCGCTGCCGGTGATGGTCGCGTGGGTGGGTGCGCTGTTGACGGCAGCGGAACGCCGCGAGGCGCCGCCGTTCGTGCTCGTCCTGTTGATCACGCTCTGGGCCAATCTGCACGGCGGCTTCGTTCTGGGTCTGATGCTGATCGGGCCGATTGCGCTCGACGCCGTTCTCAGTGTCGAAGCGCCGGCGCGGGTGCGGCTGATGATGCGCTGGTTCGTCTTCGGCCTCGTCGCGCTCGCGGCCAGTTGCGCCACGCCCTACGGATGGAATTCGCTGCTGGCGGCGCGGGCCATTCTCAATCTCGGCGAGGCGCTGAAGCTGATCCGTGAATGGGCGCCCGCCGATTTCAGTTTTCTCGGGCCAATTGAAGCCGGTGTTCTTCTGATCGTCGCACTGGCGTTCATGCGCGGCATGAAGCTGCCGCTGATGCGCAACGTGCTGTTCGTCGGCTTGCTTTACATGGCGCTGGCGCACATTCGGAATGCCGACGTGTTCGCATTACTGGGACCGATGGTGGTCGCAGCGCCGCTCGCTGCGCAGTTCGGCGGTCGCGGCAATGACGTCGGCTTCGCGTTTCCGCAGCCGCAGGGGTTTGCGGTGTCGGTCGTCGTCGCCTTGATGATCGCGCTGACGGCGGGCGCGTTCGCGGTGAACCGGTATCGCCCGGCCGAGAATGTAACGCCTGTGGCTGCGGTCAAATTTCTCAAGGACCGCGGCGCGCAGCGCGTGTTCAATGATTACGAGTTCGGCGGCTACATGATCGCGCAGGGTGTCGCGCCCTATATCGACGGCCGCACCGAACTTTATGGCGAGAAGTTCGTCCTCGAGCACAAAGATGCAAGCAGGCTGCTGAATCCTGTTGGATTTTTCGAACTGCTGGAGCGGTACAGGATCGACGCGACGTTGCTGAACCGGACCACACCGTCAGCGCTGATTCTCGATCAGGTCGATGGCTGGCGAAAGATCTTCAGCGACGATCAGGTGGTGGTTCATGTCCGCGACGCATCGGCGCGTCACACCGCCGAACCAAAAATAAAGCCGGCTTCAAACTGAAGCCGGGACTCTAACCTTGAGAAATTTCACATCGTCATTGCGAGGAGCGTAGCGACGAAGCAATCCATCTCCTTTGTTCCAAGACTGGATTGCTTCGCTTCGCTCGCAATGACGTTTAATGACGATGCCGCCGCGCACGGCGCGGAAGTTCCTGGGCATTCGCATCGAACAGCGTGATTGACGGTTCGGCCTGCGCCTGAACCTGCTGACGCGGCAGCAATCCCTGACGCTTGGCGGCGTAGTAATAGCCGCCGGCATAGTAGGAGACGGCGCGGTTCTGGTTGCCGCCTGCGGCGCGATAAGCGCCCGCGAGATATTTAACGGCGTAGGTCAGATTGGTGTCGGGATCGAGCAGGCCCTGCGCGCTGCCGGTGTAGCCGACGCCGCGCGCGGTCGCGAGCTTGATCTGCATCATGCCGTAATTGCCCTTGCTCACGGCGCGCGGATTGTAGCGGCTCTCGCGCACGATTACGCGATGCACGAGTTCCGCTGGAACGCCGTTCGCGGCCGCGTGGCTTGCCACCATGGACTCGTAGTTGGCGCGTTGTGCGCTGGCGGGATGAATCAGCATCATCGCCGCAGCCGCGGCGAGCAAAATTCGTTTCATGATGTCTGTCCTCAGCGAAATACTGGAAAATGGGTTCAGCGTGGAACGCAATGCCAACGCGACGAATGGCCCGGCTCAACGGCAGCGGGCGCTAACAGTTCCAATGCGGAGCAAATGTGGAGAGAAAGTGTCGCAAGACTCAGCGAAGGAACTCGCTGGAATTAACGCACTAATATGAGGAACTTGCAGCTATGCGAACGCGCGGGCGAGCTATGCGCGCTCGTTTGCTCTCACATTCACTGTAAATTCGGCAGCGATGTCACGGCCACGCTGATCGAACCGTTCGCCTCCGCGATGATCCGCAGCGTATTTGAATCGAATGCGATGCTGCCGAGCCGCACGCTCGACACAGATGCATCGACGCGAATGCCCTCATCGTTCTTGCGCATGTCGGAAACGATCGACGAAATCTTCTGCTGCGCGTTGGCCGCGAAAGTTTTCAGGTCGATGGTGGCGCGCTGCTCCAGCGCGCTCTGAAGATAGGGAATTGCGGGACGTGCGGCCGCCCCTAACAGGCCGAACGCCGAATTGGATTCCACCGCGAGTTCGAGATCGGTCAGCCGCAGGATCTGCTGCGCCTGATCCAGCACCGGACGGCCCCAGATGTGGATCGTCGCTTCGCCGCCGAAACCGAACCAACTGGTTTTTTCCTTGGCGTTGACGAGCAGGGAGATCAGCAGCCGCTGACCGGCGGCGGCGACACTCGCGCTTTTCACCGTGACGTCCACCGAGCCGCTGCCGTCCTCGGGAAACTTGCGGCCTTTCAGTTGTGTCTCGACGATCTTGCTCACTTCGGTGAAAGGCAGATCGATCGGCACGCCGATGGCAATGCGGCCGCGCTCGGGCGGCGGTATGATGTCGAGGGTCGCGGGGAACGGACAATCCGGCGTGGTCTCTTTGGGCAGCACCCGTGTTTCCGCCTGCAGGCCAAGCGTGAAGTTGACCGAGTTGGCGTCGATGCGCGGCTGCGCGGCCATGGCCCGCACCGGCCGCATCTCCAGCCACAGTGTCGGCATTCCCTTCGCCACCGGAGGAAGCGGGATCGAGCGGCAAAGTTTAGCCCACTCGCGCCGCGCGTTCTGCTCAAGCGAGCGGTCGTTGCGCAGCCGCGCCTGCAATAGCGCCATCTGCTCGTTGACGGTCTTGTCGATCAGCGGCTTGACCTGCGCCGGTACCGCGACTTTCGCGCCTGCAATCGTCAGGCTGCTGTCGCCGAGCGTGACCTGAGCGGTGAGCTTCGGATCAATGCGCCACTCGCGCAGGACTTCAGGCTTTGAGGTGATCGCGACATTGCCGTGGATCGCGGCGCTGGCATTCAACTGTTTGATGTTCACGCTGCCGAGTTGTTTAGCGGCGTTGTTGCCGAGCACATTTCCCAGCACGTTGCCGAGCGCGGTGCCGCTCGCCGCCGATAATGATCCGAGCACCGTCAGCTTGCCGTCGAGCGGCGTCGACAGCGACAGCGCGTTCTGCACGCCGGAGGCGGCGATCGGTCCGCGCGCGACGGTCCAGTTGATATCGGCATTCTGGAGAATCTGGCTGATGGGATTCTCCGCCTTGCCGCCGAGATTGCGGGGGGCGGCGCGATCGAGTCCGTCGCGCAGCGCGGCGATTGAAATGGAAATCGGCGTCAGGATTTCGGAATTGCGCGCCACCGGCGGCAGCGGCGGCAGTTTCGCCAGCACCGGCTTCTCGACAGCGGCCGGCCAGAACCGGTTCATCGCGTAAAGGCTAACGGCGAACGACGCGGCAAGCACCACCAGTCCGAGCAGGATAAATTTCAGGCGCATAACGACTCCGGCCGCATCACAACAGCGATGCTACAGCCCGCGTTCGATGCACGCCACCCCGCGCGCTAGTGGAGTGGATTTGACATTCGCTACCAAAGCGCAACGAGCCCATGAAGCGAATGTCAAATCCAAAACTCCACTAGAAACTTATACTTGCTAGTGGTCCATCGATTCTAACATTCGCAAGAATGCCTGCTGAAATGGGGGCGAATGTTAGAATCGGACCACTCGCGGTAGCCCGGATCGACTTACCGCAGATCTCTCGGAAGCAGCTTGTCCTTCGGAATCTGCGGCGGTTTTTTCTGCAACGCCGGGACTGCCGGCTGGCCGGGACGCGGCACAGCGGTGGGCACTTGTGGAACGCCGAGACGGTTGGGCACACCGAGCCGGTTGAGAATTCCCGCCGGACCTTGCATCGACGGCGCGCCGGGCACAGCCGATGGCCGCTGGAATCCGCCCGGCATGCCGGGCTGTCGCGCGATTACTGGCTGGTTCGCAATGCCCGGCTGGTTCGGAAGTGTTGGCCGCGAACCAAACTGACCCGGTGCACCGGGTGTGCGCTGGAATCCGCCGGGCGGCGCGCCCGGCGTTCTTTGAAGTCCGGGCTGATTTGGCAAACCGGGCCGTCCCGGTTGACCGGTGCCAGGCTGCAAATTGCCGCGTTGTCCTGGCTGGTTTTGCAGACCCGGACGTCCCGGCTGGCCGGGTTGATTCAGGCCCGGACGATTTGGCTGTCCCGGTTGATTGGGCTGACCGGGTTGATTCTGCTGACCCGGACGATTCACTCCCGGCTGCTGGCGCTGACCGGGTTGATTCAATCCGGGTTGTTGCCGTTGTCCGGGCTGGTTCAGGCCGGGCTGGCGCTGCTGTCCCGGCTGATTCAATCCGGGCCGTTGCTGGCCGGACTGATTAAGTCCGCCGCGCTGCGGGCCGCCTTGATTGAAGCCGGGCCGTCCGAAGGCCGGCGGACGATTCGGATTCTGCATACGGAAATTACGCTGTTGCATCACAACGCGGCGGCCGATGTCCTGCATGCTGTGAACGCGCTGCATGAATCCGCGATCGCGCGCGACCATTTGTGCGGACATCACCATCGGCATCGCGGACATGCGCATGCCGAATCCCTGCACCATGACACCGCGCACGGTGAATCCGCTGGCGGCCTGCGTCAGCATGCCGAGCGGCGCGCCGTCGCGTGCCTTGACTTCGATGCGTCCGACCTTGCCGTCGGAATCCGGATACAGCTTGACCCCGACATTGTTCGCGTTGGCGGCTGCCGCGCCTTCGGGCACTTCAACGACGCCGGTGGTGCCGCGAATGCCGAGCGTCGCGGTCGGCGTTTCGATCTTCATGTCGCCGGTCTTGGCAACGGCGGCGGCGACGAACGCCATGGTGCCGCGCGTGACGTTGATCAGCGCGGCGTTGTCCTTAGCCCCTTCCTGATAGATGAAATTGTCCACGACAATGCGAGAACTTGCGGAGAGATTGAGCGTGGTGTCGTCGCTGAATGTGACGCCGAGTGTCGAACTCTTGCCGGTCTGAAGAATGTCGCCCTTGAAGATCTCGTCCTGCAGTTTCAGCGGGCCGGTCATGCCGTTGCGCGTCACCGTCGCGGTGCCTTTCAGGATGGCGACGTTGCCGGCGGGCTCGTCGGCGGCGGGCTGCGAGGTATCGGCTGCCGGTTGATCGGGTTGCGCCGCCGGTGCGGACGGTTGCGCCGCCGGCGCGGGACTTGCGGGTTGTGCGGGCGCCGCCTGGGCGAGCCGAAGGGGTTGTTCGGCATGCGCGGGCGCAAGGGCGAGGCCGCACAGGATCGATGCAACGAGCAGGCCGGAACGGATCAAAGCATTCACCTGCTCAAGGACCAATCGGGTAGCCGGGTAATGTCATTATTTCTGACAGTCCTCGCATGGCGATGCAACGCCGTGCGCGCCGTGGGCGCAGGCTTTCCGTTGCAATTATGGGGTGGAATGGGTCGGCGTTTCCCGGCATGCGTACATCTTATGTGTACGCAGGAGCGCGAAAGGTTCAAAAGTTCGCGCCGTCAGCTGTCGCGCGCGATCCGGCCGCCCGCGACGCGCCAGGCCTCGATGCCGCCCTGGATATGACGGGCGCCGGTGAGCCCGGCCTCCTGCGCGGCCTGCACCGCCATCGCGGAGCGTTCGCCGAACGCGCAATAGAACAGCAACTGATGGCTGGTCGTCGTGCCGAGTTGGTGAAGCACGCCGCCGGACTTCACGTTATCTTCGAGAGCAGGATAGGGCGCATGCAGCGAGCCCGGAATGACGCCATGCTTTTCGCGCTCACGGCGTTCGCGCAAATCGATCAGCACAACGTCCGGCCGCCCGACGATGTCCTTGGCTTGCGTCGCCGATACCGCCCAGCCGCGCCGCGCGACTTCGTCCTGCGCCAGACCCATGTGAAGGTTTGCCGGAACGGCGACGTCCATCATCTTCGGATTAGGCAGGTGCAGGCTGTTCATGAGATCGACGTATTGATCGACCGACTTGACCTGAAGTCTTGGATTGCAGGCCCTTTCCTCGCCGATGGTCGAGACGGTATCGCCCTTGTAGTCGTGCGCGGGAAAAATCAGCGTCTGGTCGGGCAGCTTCAGCAGGCGGCCGAATATCGACTCGTACTGCGCGCGCGGGTCGCCGTTCTGGAAATCGGTGCGGCCGGTGCCGCGAATGAGCAGCGTGTCGCCGGTGAACACGCGGTCGGGCAAGATGAAGCTGTAGGAATCGTCGGTGTGGCCGGGCGTATACAGCACATCGAGGCTGAGGCCCTCGATATCGATCTTGTCGCCGTCGGACACGCGCATCGACACGACATCGACGCCGCTTTGCTCGCCCATCACGGTGATGCAATGGGTCTTGTCGCGCAGTGCACCGAGCCCGGTGATATGGTCGGCATGAATATGCGTATCCACCGCCTTGATCAGCTTGAGATCAAGGTCCTGCAGAAGCTGGATGTAGCGATCGACCTTCTCCAGCACGGGATCGATGATCAACGCCTCGCCGCCGCGACGGCTTGCAAGGAGATAGGTGTAGGTGCTGGATACGCTGTCGAAGAGCTGGCGGAAAATCATGAAAACATGATTGCAGATTCCCGCGCGCGCGATCAAGGGCTGACCGCCTCACTCAATCCGGTGACCCGATCAGTTCGACGTGTAATGCGTAAGATCGGGACGGTGATCTGCCTAGAACATGCCCAGCACGATCGCGCCGACGAGAATGAGCGACGCATAAGCGGCCACGACGCTCAGGGGTCCGACGATGGTCATGGGTGTCTCCCTTGGCTCAACGCTGGGTCATGTAACGCGGACGCTACCAAGACGTTCCCGGTGCGAAAAAGGCAGGCCTGCTGTCGCATCACCGCGGCGGCGCGCGATCATGGTTAAAAAACTTTGAATAACAATGCGTTGAAGAGTCCTTAATTATCTTCGGTGAACTTGCGCGGATGACGCGTGGAGTTAGTTGGTTCGTAGTCGGCTCCCTTGTCCTCGTTGCGCTGGCGGGTTGCGGCCGCGGTTTCATGACCGCGGAACGTGAACCCTGGCGGGCCGAGGCCGAAAAGGCGTGCCTGAAATCCGGTGCGGTCAAGGAGACCGCCGATCTCGTCCGCATCGATCCGATTTCCGGACCGGGCGCCTGCGGCGCTGAATTTCCGCTGAAAGTGGTCGCGCTCGGCGACGGGATGAGCAGTCTCGGTTATGCCGGCGATCTGCGCCCGCCCGGAAGCATCGGCAACCAGCCGCGCTGGCCGGTGTCGCAACAGCCTCCACATCAGCAGCCATCATACGCGTCGCAGCCGCCGTCTTATCCGTCGCAGCAGCCGTATCAGGCGCAGCGTCCGTATCCATCGCAGTCCGGCGCGCCGATGCGATTGAACGCGCCCGGCACCGAGCCGCCTGACGAGGAAGATCTCGAGGCCGCATCCGACGCCCCGTCGCCTGCACCGGGCCGCGCGCCGCGCGCACCCTACGCCGTGCAGCCTTATCCTCCCGCGAGCCAGCCCTACACGCCGCCGCGTCTCGGCCCGTCGCAGGGATCGCCGGTCAACAGATTCGGTTCGGTCACGCTCAAACCCGCCGCGACGCTGGCCTGTCCGATCGTGTCCGCACTCGACCGCTGGCTGGCGGACTCGGTTCAGCCTGCCGCGCAACGCTGGTTCGGTTCGCCGGTCGCGGAGATCAAGCAAATCTCGGCCTATTCATGCCGCGGCATGAACGGCAATTCGCGCTCGCGTATTTCGGAACACGCCTTTGGCAACGCGCTCGACATCGCATCGTTTACACTCGCGGACGGACGGCGCATCTCGGTCAAGGACGGCTGGAAGGGCTTGCCGGAAGAGCAGGGCTTCCTGCGCGACATTCAGGGCGCGGCGTGTCAGCAATTCAACACGGTGCTGGCGCCAGGCTCTAACGTCTATCATTACGATCACATTCACGTCGACCTGATGCGGCGCGCGAGCGGGCGTGTGATCTGTCAGCCTGCGGCTGTTTCCGGCGAGGAGATCGCGGCACGCGCGGCGCCGCGCGGCGGATATGCGGCACGCGATAACGGCATCACCGGCTCGATCGGGAAGAGGGTCAAGAGCGTCTTCGCGCGCGGCCCGCTGTCGAAGGAAGACCGCGAGTCGATCGAAGACGAATCCCGCGTCAGGGAGCGTTGATTTCAGTTGTTCTTGGGAATGCGATAGCCGGCGAGGAAAAGCCGCGTCGCGCTATCGACCACCGTTGCGATCTGTTCCTTCGTCGGGGCAGGCTTGGCCTGAAAGACGTAGGGCTCGAACAGTGTCGCCTGACACATCCTCATGAATTGAGCCGCGGCGAGTTCGCAGTCGTCGATCGCGAGTTCTTTGGCGTTGACCCGCGCCTTGAGGTAGGTCGCGAGCAGGCGCATGGTGTGGGCGATGACACGGTCGTAGAACCGGCGGCCGACGTCGGGCATCCGTTCGGCGATGGCCATCACGGTTCTGACCGCTGAGCCGCCGTCCGGCCGGCACAGGATTTCGATATAGGCGCGGCCGAAAGTGCGCAGGCTGGTTTCGGCGTCCTGTGCGGGGTCGAAATTGAACGCCGTCTTGCCGTGCTCAAGGGTTTCCTGCTCGACAATGGCTTCGAACAGCCGGTTCTTGTCGGTGAAGTAGACGTACAGCGTCCCCTTGGAGACACCCGCGGCCCGCGCGATCTCGTTCATGCTGGCGCCGTCGAAACCCAGATCCATAAAGACCCGCCGCGCGCCATCCATGATCTGGTGGCGCTTCGCGCTGTCTTCGTCGCCGGAAGCGACCGTGAGATGGGTCTGTGCAACCATTCGTTTAGGCTATTCTTTCGTTTTGCTGTGGAGCGCGCCACCGGAAAGGCTGCGGGAACGAGGATTACGGTATCGAGATATAGTACAAAATTACCATTGACCGAACGGTTCGGTCAATGGTAATTTTGTCGCACGCTGGCCCCGAAGCCGGAAACGGTTTCGGAAAAGAACGAATGAAAAGTCCCGCGCAGACGCTGAGGAATTGCCGGCGCGCAAGCGCCTCTCCGGATTTTGTTGTTTTGATACTTGATTGGAGGCCTTAATGGCCGTGCCTGCCCGAGACCAGGTTGCAAGGGTTGTTCACCCGGAGCCTGATTCATCCGAAACCGACGCATCGCGCGCGGACATCGAGCAGCGTGCGCGTCCGGTCGAACATCCTGCGACCGATGCTCCCGAGGCGCCGCCACCCGCTGATGCGAAAGACGAATCCGCGAAATCGAAATCCCCGACGCGCAGGCGCGTCCTCGTCGGCGTCGGCGCGGTCGCGATCCTCGCCGGCATCTACTTCGGCTATCACTATATGGTCGTCGGCCGCTACATGATCACGACGGATGACGCCTATGTCCGCGGCTATAACACCACGCTCGGGGCGCGGGTCTCCGGACATATCGCCGCGATCGCCGTCGAGGACAACGCGCGGGTCGGCGCGGGCAGCGTCATCCTTCGCATCGACGACGGCGACTACCGCATCGCCGCCGACAACGCGCGCGCGAAAATTGCCACGCAGGAAGCGACCATCGACCGGATTGGCCGCCAGGTCACGGCGCAGGAGAGCGCGGTGGATCAGGCGAAGGCGCAGCTTGCCTCCGCCGATGCAGCGACCAAGCGCGCGGAAGCGGACTTCGCGCGGCAGGAGACACTGAGCACCAGGGGATTCGCGTCGAAGGCGACGTTCGACGTGTCGCAGGCCGGCCGCGATCAGGCCTTGGCATCGGTTCAGGCCGCGCAGGCCGCGCTCGAAGCCGCGCAGGCCCAGGTCGATGTCGTCAAGGCGCAGAAGGCGGAAGCCGAAGGGCAGTTGCAGGAATTGCGCACAGCGCTCGCCAAGGCGGTGCGCGACCTGTCGTTCACCAGCGTGCTTGCGCCCGTGGACGGCACATTCGCCAATCGCATCGTCAATGTCGGTGACTACGTGCAGCCTGGCCAGCGGCTTGCCAATATGGTGCAGCTCGACAACGTCTATATCGACGCCAACTACAAGGAGACGCAGCTCGGGCGGCTGAAGCCGGGCCAGCGCGTCAAGATCACGGTCGATGCCGTGAGCGGCCGCACCATCAACGGCATCGTCGACAGCATCGCGCCGGCGTCGGGCTCAATCTTCACCCTGCTGCCGCCGGATAACGCCACCGGAAACTTCACCAAAGTCGTGCAGCGCGTGCCGGTGCGGATTCGCGTTCCGGCCTCCGTCGCGCGGGAAAACCTGCTGCGGCCTGGCATGTCGGTGGTGACCACGATCAACACCAAACCCTCGCCGGACGGGGTCGATCCGATCGCCGCCCGATAACCGCGTGCGGGATCGCGCATCGCTGATCGCAGGGACAGTGTGATGGCGTCAAATACCGCATCGCCGACCATGGACGGTGCCCCGGCTGCATCGGCACCGGAGGAAACGATCAGCACGCGCCGGCTGATCGCGTTCCTCATCATGGTGTTCGGGATGTTCATGTCGATCCTGGATATCCAGATCGTCTCGGCCTCGCTGTCTGAAATTCAGGCCGGTCTGTCGGCCAGCACCAGCGAAGTCGCGTGGGTCCAGACCTCGTATCTGATCGCCGAAGTGATCGCGATTCCGCTGTCCGGTTTTCTGTCGCGCGCGCTCGGCACGCGGCTGCTGTTTGCTATCTCCGCCGCCGGATTTACCGTGGCGAGCTTCATGTGCGGCATGACCTCGACCATCGAGCAGATGATCCTGTGGCGTGCGATCCAGGGCTTCGTCGGCGCAGGCATGATCCCGACCGTGTTCGCGTCGGCCTATACGGTTTTCCCGCGCAGCAAATTTCATATTGTCGGCCCGATCATCGGGCTCGTGGCGACGCTGGCGCCGACCATCGGCCCGACGGTGGGCGGCTACATCACCGACCTGATGTCGTGGCACTGGCTGTTCTTCATCAATATCATCCCCGGGATCGCCATCACCATCGGCGTGCTGGCATTGGTCGACTTCGATGAGCCGAATTTCGAACTGCTTCAGCATTTCGACTGGTGGGGACTGGCTGCGATGGCCGGGTTCCTCGGTTCGCTCGAATACGTGCTGGAGGAAGGTCCGCGCAACGACTGGCTGCAGGATGAATCCATCTTCTTCTTTGCGGTGGTCTGTGTCTTGTCCGCCGTGGCTTTCTTCTATCGCGCGCTGACCCAGAAGGAGCCGATCGTCGATATCCGCGCCTTTACCGATCGCAACTTCGCGCTCGGCTGCATGTTCTCCTTCTGCGTCGGCATCGGCCTCTACGGCCTGACCTACGTCTATCCGCGTTATCTGGCCGAAGTGCGCGGCTACAGCGCGCTGATGATCGGCGAAACCATGTTCGTGTCCGGCGCCGCCATGTTCCTGACCGCGCCGATCGTCGGCCGGCTGATGGTGAAGGTCGACATGCGGCTCTTGATTGCCGCCGGCCTCGCCATCTTCGCGCTCG